>JAZSOK010000089.1:0-52700 GCA_045536865.1 Eubacteriales bacterium | reverse complement strand
CCACACACTTCCCCTTTTGTCAATACCTTTTGTAAAGATTTTTCAAAAAGTTTTTCGTGTGGTTCCCTCCCGCTGCGTTGCCGCTTTTCGAGAGGCTCGTCTATTATATCATCTCGCTTTTCCTTTGTCAAGGGGGTTTTTGCAATTTTTTTAAGTTTTTTTTGCAAAAGATATTTCTTTTAGCATCAAACTGTGATATAATGTAAGGACATAGTAAAGACGCGTGCGGTTTTTTCGCATTTACGATGATTATATCCCGTAAATAGATTTTTATTCGCTATAAATCAGCATGCGGCTTCTGCCAAAGGAAAGGTTAAAAACATGGCAAAAAAGGAAGAAACGAACGAAACGCTTTGCACACGGCGCAACCGCGTGGGCGGTCAGGCCGTGCTTGAAGGTATTATGATGCGTGCAGGAAACGAATGCGCCACCGCCTGCCGCAAGTCCGACGGTAGCATTGCCGTTGACAGGCGCACCTTTGTATCCGTGCGTAAAAAACACAAGGCTCTCAACATACCGATTTTGCGCGGTATTATCAATTTTGTAGAAATGCTCATTCTCAGTTTCCGCATTTTGACGCTCTCTGCGGAAATGATGGGCATTGACGAGGACGTGGAAGAAGGCCGCTTTGAAAAATGGATGAAAAAGCATCTTGGCATCGGCGTCTTTGACGTTTTGATGGTTGTCGCCTCCATTCTTGGCGTGGCGCTTTGTCTTTTCCTATTCATGTATCTGCCCACGCTTGCCGCCAAAGGGATTTCCTATTTAACAGGCATCCACCATGCCGCCTTCCGCGCCCTTATCGAAGGTGTCATGAAAATCCTTATCTTCATATCTTATATTATACTCGTTTCACTAATGAAGGACATTCGCCGCACCTTTGAATACCACGGTGCCGAACACAAAACGATTGCTTGCTTTGAATCAGGCGAGGAACTCACCCCCGAAAACGCACGGCGACACTCCCGTTTCCATCCCCGTTGCGGTACAAGTTTTATGTTCGTCATGATCCTGCTCGGCATTTTTGCGGGCTTTTTCGTACGCATGGCGCTTCCCCACGTTCCCAACATCGTCTACGTGCTCATTCGCCTGTTAATTCTTCCTTTGGTCGTTGGACTGGGATATGAATTCATTATGTTCGCGGGCAAGCACGAAAACGTCTTTACGCGCACCCTCTCCGCCCCCGGTCTTTGGATGCAACGCCTGACGACCAAGGAGCCGGACGACTCACAACTTGAGGTCGCCATCGTGGCAACGAAATGCGCCTTACCCGAGGAGTTCCCCGATTTTAATCCCGCCCCCTACCTTGAAAACGCAAAAAAGGATAGCACAGCGGACACAGAAGAAGGAAAAGAAACGGCAACCGAAACTGTCGAAAGTGATAGCAATATAAATATAGAAGACACCGACGCGCCAAAGGACGGCAAAAACGGAGTTGACGATGCGACTTTCTGATATTGAAGCGGCTTTTGCCGCCGCTGGCATTGACGATGCAAAAGAGGAAGCGCGCCGATTATTCGCCGCCTACACAGACATCCCCGCCTATCGCTTGCTCGGTGAAAATCCAGATTCGGACAATCCCTTGCTTTTGTCGGGTGTGAAAAGGCGGTTAAAGCATGAGCCTCTTGCCTACATTCTCGGTGAGGCCGCCTTTTTCAACGAAACATACAGCGTCTCCCCCGCCGTTCTCATTCCCCGTTCGGATACGGAAATTCTTGTGGAAACCGCCATTCGCATCCTCCCGCCAAGTGCCCATTTTCTCGATTTTTGCACAGGAAGCGGTTGTATCGCCATCTCCGTCCTTGCCGCGCGCAAGGATTGCTTGGCAACAGGATATGACATTTCCCGAGAAGCGATTGCCATTGCCGAAGAAAATGCAAAAAGAAACGGCGTGTCCTCGCGCGTGCGCTTTTTCTGCCGCGACCTACGCAAAAGCCGTGTGCCGACAACGGGTGTCGCCGCTATCCTTGCCAACCCTCCTTATATTACAGAGGAAGAAATGACGACCTTGGCACCCGAATTGTCCTACGAGCCGAGAACGGCACTGTACGGCGGTACGAACGGTCTTTCCTTTTACCGTACCTTTCTATCCCTGTACGCCCCTGCTCCCACGCAAAAGGATAGTTTTGTACCGCCCCTGTTTTTGTTTGAAATCGGGTGCGGTCAGTTTGCCGCCTTATCGGCATTGGCGGCGCAATATGGCTTTTCTGCCGAATGTTTCCCCGATCTTGCCGGACGTGACCGCGTGGTGCTCTGTCGCCCACTCGTCGCCGGAGAAAAGTGAGATTTGCTCCTATGAAAACTGTTCTCGTTTTATTTGGCGGTGTCAGTAACGAATACGAGGTTTCTCTTCGCTCTGCCGCCGCAGTCTGCCGCCACCTACCGAAGGATATCCAAACGTATCTTGTCGGCATCACCAAAAAGGGAGATTGGCTCCTCTTTTCGGGAGATGTCGCCGAACTGGAAAATGACACTTGGTTAAACTACGACGCATTACTGTCGCCCCTGTCCGTCACGCTTTCGCGCAAAGGCACCTGTCTGCGTGCAGGTGATACCGTGCTTCACCCCGACGTCATCTTCCCCGTTTTGCACGGTCAAAACTGTGAGGACGGCCGCTTGCAGGGCTTTCTTGACACGCTCGGCATCCCTTACGTCGGGTGCGGTTGCGCCGCCTCCGTGTTCGGCATGGACAAGGCAAACGCCAAACTCATTGCACAATCGGTCGGCGTTCCCGTTGCCGATTGGTTGCTCTTTTCCCGTGAAGAAATTGTTGACGGCAAAACGCACGAGCACTGCCTCTGCCGTATCGAAGAGCGCTTTCCAACATATCCTGTATTTATTAAGGCCGTTAATTCGGGCAGTTCCGTCGGTGCTTTCCGCGCCGATGACCGTGCCGCCCTCTCAAAAGCACTCCTTGATGCCGCCAAAGTTGATACGCGCGTGTTGGCGGAGGAATTTATTTGCGGACGGGAAATTGAGGTTGCCGTCCTTGAAAACGGAGGCAAACTGACAGTGTCGGTCCCCGGTGAAATCGAGCCGTGCGCCGCCTTTTACGACTACGATACCAAATACAAAAGCACGAGCGCACGCACCTATATTCCCGCGCGCTTGCCGTCGGAACTCTTAAAAACCGTCTCCGATTACGCCGCAACCGTCTTTACCGCCCTCGGTTGCCGTCATTTGTCACGTGTTGACTTTTTTGTAACGGGCGAAGGCCGTGTTCTTTTTAATGAAATCAATACCATGCCCGGTTTTACCTCCATTAGCATGTATCCCAAACTTATGGAGACGTGTGGCATTCCCTTTTCGCGCTTGACAGAACTATTGATAGAGGAGGCATCACGTACATGATCGGTGTTTTTGACAGCGGCCTCGGCGGTCTGACCGCCCTGCGCGCGGCACGACAGTTGTTGCCCGATGCAGATTTTGTATACTTCGGTGATACGGGGCGCGTGCCTTACGGCCCGCGTTCAAACGATACCATCGTCCACTACGCCACCCAAATCATGCACTTTTTGGCGGAAATGAAGGTGCAAGCAGTCTTAACCGCCTGCGGTACCGTCAGTTCCGTTGCGCTTGATACACTCCGTTCCTTTTGTCAATTTCCCATCATCGGTGTGGTAGAGCCTGCCGCGCGCGCCGCCGTTGCAACCACCAAAAACGGTCGCGTCGGTATCATCGGTACGGGCGCCACCATCAAAAGCGGCTCCTTTGACAAGGCGCTACACCGTCTTTCGCCCGACATTAAGACAATGGGTGAAGCCTGCCCTTTATTCGTACCTCTCGTAGAAAACGGCTTCATTGACGAAAACGACAACGTCACGTTGGAAGTGGCGCGCCGCTATCTTGAACCCATCGCCGCCTTTGGCGCGGACACCTTAATTCTCGGTTGCACGCACTTCCCCATCATCGCGCCCTGCATTCAAAAAATCCTGCCGAACGTCACCTTGATAAACAGTGGCTTGGAGGCGGCGCGCGCACTTGCCGATACTTTACCTGCCGAAGCGACGAAGGGGCACGGCGCTCTTTCCTGTTACGTTAGCGACAACCCCGAAAACTTTCGCGATATTGCCTCCATCTTTCTTGGCAAACGCTTTGATGTGCCCCTCTGCAAAATCAATATTGAATCTTATTAACCGAAAAAACAAAGAACCATTATTAGAAAGGATGCGCAAACAGCGCACGAAATCATGCCAAAATACAGACAGGGCCGCTTAAACGAGGCCATTGCCAACGAATTGTCCATCGCACTCGGAAAGGTGCGCGATCCGCGTGTCAGTACCGCTTTGATCAGTATTACCCGCGCCGAGGTCACCCCCGACCTAAAACAAGCGAAAATCTATTTTTCCACAATGGATGACCCCGATGAGGTTTCGCTCGGTCTTAGCCGTGCAAGCGGCGTTTTGCGCCATCATTTGGCAGAAACGCTCAATTTGCGGCTCACTCCCCAACTCACCTTTTGCCACGACTCCTCCATTTCTCACGGCGCGCGCATTGCCACGCTCTTGAAGCAAATTGAAGACGAGCGCGTCGCACGCAACGCCCCCGAAGCCGATGCCCAAAACGAACAAGAGGACGGCGAATAATTTCACCGCCATCGAAAGGATGTCACTTATGACCTCATACACCGCCCTGACGGCAGAGAGCACGGCCAAGCGGCTTCTTGATGCCAAAAATCCTTTGGTTCTCATCCACACCCGCCCCGATGGGGATGCCATCGGCTCGGGCGCGGCACTCTGCCATTTCTTTGCCTCGCGCGGGCAAAGCGCACTTCTTTGCTCACCCGACGATGCACTGCCCACCCGATTGACCTTCTTGACGGAAGGCATCGCCGTCTGTACTGTCGATGAACTTGCCGCGCACACGTTTGATACCATCATTTCCATTGACGTGGCATCCCGTCCCCAACTCGGCGCTATCCGCACCTTTTTGGAGAAATCATCCCTTGCCCCTCATCTTCAAATTGACCATCACGAGCGCGGCGAGCAATTTGCCGACAATTTCATTTTACCGCACGCCTCGGCGGCAGGCGAAGTGCTTTTCTCCCTTCTCTATCTTATGGAAAACGAAGGAATGATTGAAGAAATTCCCACCGCCTGCATTGACGGCCTTTATGCCGCCATCGCCTCTGATACGGGTTGCTTCCGTTTTCAAAACACCACCGCCGAAACGCATCGCGCCGCCGCTACGCTTTTGGCGCGCGGTGCCCACGCGGCGGACATCAACCGTCTTTTGTTTGATACGAAATCCAAAGAACTCTTGCGTGCGGAAGCCATCGCACTTCAAAAACTGACCGCCGAATGCGACGGCCGTCTTGCCCACATTGGCATTACGGGCAAGGAACGTGAAGCGGCAGGTCTGCGCGACGAGTATTTTGAAACCGCCGTTGACATTGTCCGTTCGCTCGAAGGGGTGGAAATTGCCGCCGTCGTCCGCGAAACGGAAATAGAGCCTGGTAAATACAAAATTTCCTTGCGCGCCCGTTCTGCGGACGTCGCATCGGTTGCCGCCTCCTTTGGCGGCGGCGGTCACCGTTTGGCGGCAGGAATGACACTCCTTGCACCCGATGCCGAAACGGCATGGGAAACCGTGCGCCCCGCCTTAATTGCCGCCCTTGATTCTCCTAAAAACAGTTGACAACAAGACTTTTTCATGCTAAAATGTAAAAAGCACATCCCCTATGGATTGACTTAAATAATAAAGGAATAAAACTATGGACGTCATCAACATTCATTCCGACAGAAATTTTAACGAATTTGAAGACCTCTACGCCAAATTAGAACGGCGCGAGGTCCAAGACGGCACCACCGTCACGGTGGAGGGCTGCATCCACCGCATCCGCGATATGAGCGATTTTGCTTTCGTCATTCTCCGTACGGGCCGCCGCCTTTTACAAGGTGTTTACGATCCGAAAACGGCAACCTTCCCTCTCGATGCAATTGCAGAGGGCGATTTTGTCCGCATGACAGGCGTTCTTATCGTTGAAGAGCGCTCCAAAATCGGCTATGATTTCGGACTTCGTGACGTTACCGTCTTATCCCGTCCGCACGAGCCGTTGCCCTTTGTTCTCAACAAAGCCAAACTCGACCTCGGCATGGACATGAGACTGGACTACCGTCCCATTTCTTTGCGCAATCCCTCCGAGCGCGCCATCTTCAAAATCAGTGCGGCAATTCAGGCAGGCTTCCGCAAGTTTTTTGCGGAAAACGACTTTACCGAAATCGTTCCGCCTAAAATCGTTTCCGTGGGCGCCGAGGGCGGCGCGGACATGTTCTCCGTCGATTACTTCGGTCAGGGTGCCTTTTTGAACCAGAGCCCGCAAACCTACAAGCAAATGATGGTGGGCGTTTTTGAAAAGGTATTCACCATCGGCCCCGTCTTCCGCGCGGAAAAGAGCCACACAAACCGTCATATTACGGAGTTCCAAGGCATCGACCTGGAAATGGGCTTCATCCGTTCCTTTGAGGACATCATGCTTGCCGAGGCGCGCGCGCTCCGCACGGTCTTCGACTATGTGACCGAGCATTGCGCCCCCGAACTTGCCCTCTTAAACGTGAAACTCCCCGTCTTTGACGAAATTCCCAAGGTTCGTTTTAGCGAGGCAAAGGAAATGGTCGCCAAGCAGTACAAGCGTGAGTTCCGTTCCGAATTTGATTTGGAGCCCGAGGAAGAAAAGTTGATAGGCGACCTCTTTAAGAAAAAGTACGGTAGCGAACTCGTCTTCGTCACCCACTATCCCACCAAAAAACGTCCCTTCTACACCATGGACGATCCCGAGGACCAAAACTACACCTGCTCCTTTGACCTGCTCTTAAACGGTAGTGAAATCACGACGGGCGGTCAACGCATTCACAACTACGACGCCCAACTTGCAAAGATGCAGCGCCTCGGCATGGACGTTTCTCAATTTGAATCGTATCTCATGATGCACAAGTACGGCATGCCTCCGCACGGCGGTCTCGGCATTGGCCTTGAACGCTTCACCATGAAACTCTTAAAGTTGGATAATATCCGCTTGGCAACCCTGTTCCCCCGCGACGTGGAACGCTTGACACCGTAACGTCTCCGTATCTATAAAAACATATAATCTGAAAGGAATTATGAAATGAAACTGAGTGTATTGACCAACCTGTTCGGCAATCTTTCTCTTGACGAGGCTCTTGCCAAATTTGAAAAACTCGGCATTGACTGTGTGGAAATCGGTTGTGGCGGTTACCCCGGCAATGCACATTGCAATCCCAAAAAACTTCTTGCAGACGACAAGGCTCTTGCCGATTTCAAGGCAACCTTCGCCCTTCACGGCATTGAGATTTGCGCGCTTTCCGTACACGGAAACGCCATCCACCCGAACCGCGACATTGCCGCCGCTTTCCAAAGCGACTTTGAGGACGCCGTGTTGCTTGCCGAAAAACTCGGCATTGACACCGTCATCACCTTCTCGGGTTGCCCCGGCGGTTCCTCTCGCGATAAGACCCCCAACTGGGTGACCTGCCCTTGGCCAGAGGATTTTCTGCAAATCCTTGACTACCAATGGAAAAAAGTACTGATTCCCTACTGGAAGAAGACCGCCGCATTTGCCAAGTCTCACGGCGTTACCAAAATCGCCTTTGAGATGCACCCCGGCTTCTGCGTCTACAACCCCGAAACACTTCTCCGTCTGCGCCGTGCAGTCGGTGACGTCATCGGTGCAAACTTCGATCCCTCTCACCTCATTTGGCAGGGCATCGATCCCGTTGCCGCTATCCGTGAACTTGAAGGGGCTATCTACCACTTCCATGCAAAGGACACGAAAATTGATAAGTATAACACCGCAAAGTGCGGCGTTCTCGACACAAAACCCTACACGGATGAGGCGCATCGCTCTTGGATCTTCCGTACGGTCGGCTACGGCAACGGCCTTGATTACTGGCGTGATATGATTTCCGCGCTCCGTCTTGTCGGCTACGACAAAGTGATGAGCATTGAGCACGAGGACAGTTTGATGACGACCGAAGAGGGACTTACCCACGCCGTTGAGTTCCTTCGCGAATCAATCATCAGAAACCCGAAACCGGGTTCTATCCATTGGGCATAACGACTTTTCATCTGTAAGGTTAAAAAACAGAGGATATGAATTTGCACGGTACAAATTCATATCCTCTTATTTTATGCAATTCTTTTTGTTTTTGAAAATAAGACTTGCCTATCGCCATGCGCCCGTGTACCGAAACTCGGCGCGCATTTTTTATTTATGATACGTTTTCCCTGCCAAAATGGTCATGGAGCGATAGAGCGTCTCCGTTAATATGAGGCGCATGAGTTGATGCGGAAAGGTGAGTGGCGACACGGACAGGCGCAAATCGGCGGCATGCTTGACCTCATCCGAAAGCCCGTGCGAACTACCGATAAAAAAGCAGATTTTTCCCGTTTCGCTCACCGCGCGGTCAATGCACGCGGCAAGTTCCTCGGAGGCAAGAAGTTTGCCCTCCACGCAAAGTGCCACGCGATACGCGCCCTTCGGGGCCGCCGCCAACAGTTTTTGACCCTCTGCTATCAGTGCCGTGCGAACTTCCGCCACATTCTGCTCGTTTGCAATCTTTTCCTCGCGTATTTCACGAATATCTACCGTTGCGTAGGCAGAAAGCCGCTTGACGTACTCGTCAATTCCCTGTCGTAGGTAGGGCTCTTTAACCGTCCCCACCGTCAATATGGTCAATGCAATCATCGAATACGACGCGCCTCCAAATAATAGCGCTTGTCATATGCCTCGCCCATGGAGAAGGTCTTGCGCGGTAATGGGCCGTCCTTTGCAACGGAAGAAAACAGTTCATCCTTTTGCATGCCGTCAAAGAGAAACCCTATCGCCCCCTCGTTCTTTGCCAAAGCGCGAAGTGAATCCTCGCCGTGAATGTAGTCAACTTCCACCTCGGGGTGTGTCTTGCAATATGCGTCGAGGAAAATTTGCAGACTTCCCACGGTCAGAGAGTGCGCGCCCGCCTCAAAGACAATATCGCCTTCTTCGTCCTTTGTCACGTAATGAATCGTCTGCTTGCCGTTTGCCTCGCACGCCTTGTCTTTCTTGCATGCCTCGGCATAAGCGGCAAGTTCGGAGAGTAACGTCTTGTCCGCATGGAAAGCCACGCGATAAATCGGTTCAAAATGCAAAGAAGCGTCATGAATGTTTACAAGTTCAACAAGCGCATACCGTGCGGGATGAACCGCCGCCTCCTCGGGTGTCAAATTCTTGGCGATTTCCTCGTAATGCGCCTTTGCCGATGCCAAAGAGTGATTGCCATCACCCACGGCAAACAGAAAAGGTGTCTCGCCACCTGCCGCCTCGCGCCCAAGAAGCACGCGGTTCACGCGCTCAATTTCGGATGCGGGCAAAAACCACCCTTCGACCGCGCCGCCGCCCGCTTGCAGAGGAAAGCGGTATGCAAGCGCATACTGTTCCCTGTTTGCCGCCAAGGGTGCGAGTAACTCATCCTGTGGATCGTCTGTCAAAAGCATGACGTGGGGCAACTCGATAGGTGCGCCGCGGCGCACCTCTACGCGTGGCGGAATACGGGAAATGACCGTTCCCTCCGTTGCGCGCACAAGCGCCTTATCCTCGGGCGAAAAACTGTATGCCGTCAAATCAAGTTTGCCGACAAGTCCCGAACGAACCGTGCCGTTTTGGCACGTACGGCGCAAATAAATCATACTGTTTTTATGCTCGCAAAGCACCGTTTGCAGGGCCTTTTCCATTTGCGCGTTGATTTCCGCCACACGCTCTGCACGGCGATCGGAAAGGTACAACTCGGGGAGAATTAACGAAAGCGTTGAAGGTGCCTTGCCCACGTAATCGGCAACGCCCTCCCAGTAATGAGGCTCACTCGTGTATTGGTCACAGGCAATCACCGCCCATTTTGTTCCGTCCGTTTTGGAAAAATCGGGCAAAAGAATATCGGCAGCGGAAAAGCAAGAGGTTTTCATATGTATATCCTTTCGTTTGTCGGGTGTCGGCAAAAACGCCGCCCGCTTATTTCATTTTTGATAGGGACTGCACACCCACCGAAAGCGCATCGAGCAGGCAGTCAACGTCTTCATTGGTGTTTTTATCGGAAAAACTGATGCGAATGCAGGTGTCCGCCTGTTTTTCGTCCAAACCGAATGCCAAAAGCGGGTGCGCGCCGTGCCGTCCATGCGAAGAGCAGGCAGAGCCGCTTGACACCGAAATGCCACGTGCGGAAAGAAAATGCAGCATGACCTCGCTTTTGATGCGCGGCAAGCATAACGTCAAAATGTGCGGTGCCGCCTTTTTTGGCAAAAGGGGCACAATCTCGGGAATGCGTGCCGAAAGTCCTGCCAAAAGACAGTCACGAAGCGAAGACAGTTTTTCCCCCCTTGCAGAGAGCGTCGCCGTCCCCTCCGTGCACGCCGTTCCAAAGGCGGCAATGGCAGGGACGTTTTCCGTTCCCGCACGCATGCCCTCCTCTTGACCACCGCCTAAAATGTGTGCGCGCACACCTTTTGCGCGTAAGAGAGCATCGGAAATCCAAAGCGCGCCCACGCCCTTCGGCCCCCCTACCTTGTGTGCGCTGACCGTCACCATGTCCGCGCCGAGGTCGGCAGGACTGAACGGAATTTTCAAAAAAGCCTGTGTCGCATCGCAATGTAAAACGGCATCGGGGCAACGCGCCTTCATCAAGGTCGCCGCCTCTTTTACGTCGTATAGAGCGCCCGTTTCATTGTTGACGAGCATCATGGTCAACAGTACCGTATCGGGCAAAAGCGCCGCTTCAAGCGATGCCCTGTCAAGCGTACCGCCCGTCGTGCTCACCTCGCGAACGGTAAAGCCCTCCTCCTTTAAGCGCGCAAGCGGCATGCCGACAGAAGCATGCTCGCCCGCCGTTGTGACGATGGCTTTGCCGTGATAGCGCGCCTTGGCACCCATGCGTCCGAAGATAGCCAAATTGTTCGCCTCGGAGCCACTGCCCAAAAAAATCACGCGACCGCCCCTTGCGCATAGCGAGGTCATCACGGCCTCCCGCGCACGGCACAACTCATGCTCGGCATCCAACCCCGTCTTATGAAGGGACGAGGGATTGCCAAAATGCTCCCGACTGACGCGGCAATAGGTGTCAAGCGCCGCCTCTGAAATGGGCGTTGTCGCACTGTTGTCAAGATAAATTGTTTTCGTATCTGTCATGTTTTTTCCTTTGTTTGTATGCCTTGTCTCTATTACCCGTTTTCTTTTACAAAGCG
Organism: Eubacteriales bacterium; assembly: GCA_045536865.1. Classification (GTDB taxonomy): domain Bacteria; phylum Bacillota; class Clostridia; order Oscillospirales; family CAG-272; genus UBA1740. The sequence continues at coordinate 41,474 of JAZSOK010000089.1, read as the reverse complement.
GAAGGAGTTCACAACGGAGGTGATCAGTGTATCGCCCTCCTCCTTGGTATACCCTTCTTCGGGGAGAGTCAATGTCAACATATACACGCGATAGTTTCTCGCCACACCGATTTTGACAACGCGATAACGCGCCGCCTCCGTCACCAGTACGTAGTCCACGCGCTCCGCCGCCAATCCGTCAAGTTTGGTTTCCGTATAGGCGTAGGCCAAAGCGTTTTCCTCGGTCGTTTCATCCGCCGCCTCACTGTTTGCGCGCGGAATTTCACTTTCGGGATAAAGCGCAAGAACTGCATCTAGGACACCGCGCCAGTATTCCTCAAAGGTGTTTGCCGCCGTTGTCTCGGAAACCATTGTCACAGAGGCACCGCGCAATGGCTCACGCGCGATAAGCGCCGCGCCCTTACTTTCGTCCAAAAAGCCCGCAGGCACCGTCAAGGAATAGGTCTCATATTCCTTCGCCGTCAAGGTAACCTCGCCCTCCGTGCTCGGCGTATCGGGCGTGGCTTCGCCGCCAACAAAGACAAATTCATTTGCCACACGGTAGGCATCGTCTGCATATTCCTCAAATAAATCTCTGCCGTTTTCTGTCTTGGCGGCGGCAAAGGTCACGAAATACGCATGACCGTCCTTTAACGCCACCACCTGAAACACACGATAAAAAACATTATTTAGCGTGCCGCTATACGTGAAGGATAGCCCGTCCGCGTCCCCCAGAGTATACGCCTCGGGTGACGTTTCAAACTGAAAACCGCCGTACTGCTTCTCTAATCGCGGCACCATGCTCTCTACGTAAGCGGATACGTCCGTTGCCTCGGTTTTTGTATGATAAACGGTGATGGCGGCGGGCGTTGATGCGGTCACTGCCGCCTCGATATGCTCATCGACACGCTTGACCTCCCACGCCTCGGGCATATAGACCTTATAGGGCAAGCCCTCGCAATCCACCACCTGCATTCCTGCGGGAATGGGCTCGGCGCCGCCCGTGCAGGCAGTCAACACCACAAAAAGAAGCGTAAGCATGCAGGCAAGCATGCCACATCTGTACCACGTTTTTTTCATCGTTTCACGGGCGGTAACCGCCCCCTCCTTGTTTTTCTTTGTGGGAAAATGGGCAACGTCCATTATTTGAATGCTTTACCCGTTTCTCCCCGCAAGAACGGCGCGAAGCGCACTGAGAACGCCGATTTTGCCACTCTCGTAGGTGAGCCCTCCTTGCAAATACGCGGTATAGGGAGGACGGATGGGGCCATCCGCCGAAAGTTCAAGTGATGAGCCCTGCGTGAACGTTCCTGCCGCCATAATGACGGGATTTTGATAGCCGGGCATGTCCCACGGCTCACAGGTAAGAAAGGCATCAACGGGTGAGCCTGCCTGAATGCCGCGGCAAAAGGCAATCAAGCCCTCTGCCGTTTGGCATTGCACCGCCTGAATAATATCGGCGCGCGGCGTGTCCCACGACGGCTCTGTTTTCATCCCGATGGCCTCAAAGAGGTAAGCAGCAAGATGCGCCGTTTTCAAGGCTTCCTTCACCGTATGCGGTGCATAGAAAAACCCCTTATACATGGATTTTGTATTGCCGAGCGTAGCGCCTATTTCAAGACCGACACCGACCGCCGTCAGACGGTAACCGCATAACTCAACGGCACGCGGTGTTCCTGCCAAATAGCCACCCGACTCTGCCATGCCGCCGCCGGGATTTTTAATCAGCGAGCCGATAATCAAATCCGCGCCGACCGCCGTCGGCTCTTTCTCCTCAACGAATTCGCCGTAACAGTTATCCACGGTGAAATACGCATCGGTATGCGGGCGAAGTGCGCGAAACGCCTCCCCCAACTCCGAGACGGACAAGGTTTTTCTGTTCATATATCCCTTGGAGCGTTGAAAGAAAATGACGCGCACGCGTTCGCCGTACTCACGGCATAGAGCAAGAATGGCAGGAATATCAATACGCCCGTCGGGCAAAAGTTCCACTTGACGGTACTCCACGCCAAAATCAGCAAGCGAGCCGCGCCCTGCCGCCCCTTGCAGACCAATCACCTCGTCAAGGGTATCGTAGGGCTTACCCGTCGCCGAAAGAAGAATGTCCCCCGGACGAAGCAAGCCGAAAAGCCCAATCGTCAAGGCGTGTGTGCCACTGGCGATGCTATGACGGACAAACGCGGACGGCGCGCCGAAAACGCGCGCGTAAATTCTGTCCAACGTGTCGCGGCCGCGGTCATCGTAGCCGTAACCGTCCGTCGGCGCAAACATGGCGGCACTGACGTGCTCCTCGCGGAAGGCATCTAAAATATCTGCCGTCCTCTTTTGTGAAACCTCGTCAAGTTTGGCAAACCGAGGCGCAAGTTTCTCTTCCGCCTCACGCACCAAGGCGGCAATATCTTTTTCTTCCATAGTCTTTCGTTCATCCTTTTTATGTATGTCTTTCGTCAGTTGCGCTCGGGCAGTTCCCTGACGATGGCGGAGAAAACGTCGCCCCGTTCCTCAAAGTTCTTAAAAGCGTCAAAACTGGTGCAGGCAGGCGATAAAAGCACGATGTCCCCCTCCGTTGCCAAGGACGATGCCGTCAATACGGCATTTTTGAAATCGCCCTCTCGGCGCACCGTCAACTCGTCTTCGTCAAAGAAGGGATGCCTTAAAAGTTCCTCCTCAATCTGTCCGGCCGTCGCGCCCGTTAAAACAACTGCCTTTGCGTGTGACACCAAGGTGTCCGCCAATTCATCAAAACTGAGCCCCTTGGCGGCACCGCCGCAAATGACGATGGGCTTTCTGTCCAAGGCAAGAAGCGATGCGCGCGTTCTTGTCGGTGAGGAATCAATAGAACTATTATAATACTTCACGCCGTTTAAGGTGCGGATGTGTTGTAAGCGGTGCCGTACCCCCGAAAAGGTGGGTGCCAATGCGCGAAGCACCTCGCGCCGAACGACCGTATACGTCAGTGCCGTCGCCGCCATGTAGTTTTCTATATTGTGCCGCCCGGGGATCAGAATGTCCTCCGTCTTCAAAAGCGGCTCGGAAATGCCGTCGTGCGTGTAAATCATCCAACCGTTTTGCAAATAAACGTAATGGCCGTCGCCAAAGCGCGCATGCAAATCCGAATAGGGTTGACGGGAGGAAAACAAAACGGGCCGTGTGCCCTTAGCAATCAATGCGCGCGCAAGTTTGACCGTTTCCTCGTTGTCCGCATTGAGTACGATCCTGCCCCCCGACGGAACAATGCGATGCTTGGCGGCAATATACTCATCGTAATGCGGATGCCAGTTCAAGTGATTGGGCGTGATATTCGTGATGACCGCCCCCTCGGGCGTACACGTCATGTCCATCAACTGGAAACTGGATAGTTCAACCACCGCATAATCATTCTCCGTCATCTCGTCGACAAAGGGCAAAAGCGACTGACCGATATTGCCGCCGCAAAACACACGGAAAGCATGATTTTGCGCCTCTGCCTCCCCTTCTAAAAGGAGTTTCGTCAAGGTTGTCGTCGTCGTTTTTCCGTCACTGCCCGTGATGCCGAAAATGTGCGCGGGGCAAAGTTCAAAGAAGAGGCGCATTTCGCTCGTGATGCGCGCGCCGCGTGCCATCGCCGCAAGTAACGCAGGCTCGTCGGGACGAATACCGGGCGAACGGAAGATAGTCGCCTCGTCCATGTTTTTTAGATAATCCTCGCCCAACACAAAGCGCACGCCGCGCTCACCAAGCGCGCGTACCGCCTCGGGCAATTGCTCAAATTCCTTACGGTCCCTTGCTGTCACGTCCTTGGCACCGTGATTTAATAAATAGTCGATCAGTGGAAAATTGGAAATTCCCAAGCCGATCACTGCAATGGGCTTGGAAACGATATCTTCAAGAATAGGAAATGCAAACAAAACAGATACCTCTCCTCACTTGTTCAATAACATTTCTGCTTATATAAGCAGAAATGTTCCATAATACATTATAGACGATTTTTGATAGAGATGCAACACCTATCTGCAAACTTTTTCCGTTTCCGCGCTCTTTTGACGAACATTTTTCAAAAAAGGCATCGTACCTTCTTCGTTCATATGCTCTGAAAACGAAAGAAAAAAAGCAGGAATCGGCGCACCCATAAAGTAGGTACGTCAATTCCTGCTCTTCTCTTTTTTCTACGTTCGTGCTTTAAGCAACCGCGCCTTGCCGTGTCACTTATGAGCATTACCGTTTCTCGGTTGAATGTCCAATGCAAAAAGGCTATGTATTACTCAAAACCTTAAAAGATAAATGGTGAAATTGGCAAGGGCAACCGTCACCGTCGCAATGTCAACGGCAAGCAATGCCTTTTTACAAAAGAAAGTTCGATTGATTTGCAAAATAAAAACCGAGAGAAGCGGCACCGCCATCGGGTGCCACCTTATAGAAGCGCAAAAATCACCTTTCAGTAAAGAAAAAAGCGCTCGTGTCACGCCACAGGTGGGACAATCAACACGTATCAGCGCTTTTATCGGACACCCAATATGTAAGAAAGACAACACGAAAACATAGAGTACCACCGTCAAAATGACACTCACGTTGAGCAAAAGGAATTTTTTCAGTTTTGTCAACTTAATCGTTCTTCCTTTATAACGCAAAATCAAAGCATGAGCATGATTTTATTAAAATTGAGTTCCTTTGTCTTCTTGCTGACACTAAACCAGTCAATAATTGTAAGAATACCGCAACAACCTGCCGTTAATAACTTGAGAACGCCCATTCCCGTGTCTCCCAACATAAATCTGTCAACACCCAAGCCGCCAAGGAAAAGAGACAGAAGAAGGAGAGTCGTGGGATTTTTGAATTCCATAATCGAAATCATGTTAAACTGTTCTTCGGTAACGTTTTTCAGTTTTTCCTTTAAAAAAACCATTTTTTCCGCGGGAAAATATTCCTTATTTGTCATAAGAAACATATCAATTTTTTGCTGATCCATTTTTTCTATTCGCTCCTAATATTGTTTTTTGACATTCACTGAATGTCATAATCGCATTATAACACAATATAATATTTTTGTCAAGCACTGAATGTCAAAAAAGTTGAATTGGAGAGAAAAAATGTTTAAAAACAAAACAGACGGCGGAAAAAACAATATTTGCGGAGAAAACGTTTGCTTTTTGCGAAAAAACGCATCCGTGAAAATGTCCCAACGAATACTGGCAGAAAAATTGCAACTTTTGGGCATTGACGTGGACAAAAATGCCATTCAACGCATTGAATGCGGAAAGCGCTTTGTCACGGATATTGAATTGAAGGCACTATCCCTCGTCTTCAATGTCAGTGTAGACGACCTGATTTTCGAAAAACCGAAAAAATAATTTCTGTTTTAAAAGAAAAAAGGAGCCTCTGCGAGGCTCCTTTTTTATATATGCTATTTAACCAACACCACTTTGAAAACGAAATTTTCAAAGGCTTTTTATTTTTGCAAAAGATTGTGTTTTTAGGAATTGACGGCAGGCTTTCTGACCTCTTCAAATTCGGCCGCAATTTCCTCTGACGGCGGTGCGGTAAGCAAAGAAACCGCAACGATAAACAGACAAGAAATAATAAATGCGGGTAACAATTCATAGATGTCCACAATGCCGCCGAAGGGGCGAATGACCAGTTTCCAGACAAAAACGGAAATACCGCCACTGAGCATACCTGCAATAGCGCCCGCACGGTTCATGCGCTTCCAGAACAAACTAAATAGCATTGTCGGTCCGAAGGTCGCGCCAAAGCCCGCCCATGCAAAACTGACGATGGTGAAAATAACGCTATTTTCATCCAAAGAAATGAGAACGGCAACCACGGCAATGAGCAAGAGCGTCAAGCGGGAAATCGTCATGACGCGCTTCTCGGATGCGTCTTTTTTGAAGATGCCTTGATAAATATTCTTGGCAAAGGCGGACGCGGCAATCAACAAATACGAATCGGACGAACTGATCGTGGCGGCCAAAATACCTGCCATAATCAAACCTGCAAGCAGAGGCGGCAGAAGTCTTGTGGACAAAACGATGAAGATATTCTCCGCGCCTGACGCGGTCAACAACTCCGTGGGATATACCGCACGGCCGATGATGCCGAGTAGCACGGCAACGGCCAAGGAAATAACGACCCAAACCGTGGCAATTCTTCTCGAACGAGTCAATTCCTTTTCATCGCGGATAGCCATAAAGCGCAAAAGCACCTGCGGCATACCGAAGTAGCCAAGTCCCCAAGCCGAGGTGGAAATGACAGTCAGTAAACTGTAAGCGCCAGCCTCTCCAAACAAGGGCGCGCCGTTCACAACCTGTTGTGTGCCGTCAACAACCGTGGGGCTTGCAATACCGAAAAATTCAAAGAATCCGGGAATGGACTGTGCATTCTCCATGACCGCGCCAATGCCGCCTGCGGCAACGGTACTCACGATAACCACAACGACGAGCGCAACGATCATGACGATGGCCTGCATAAAGTCCGAAACGCACTCTGCCAAAAAGCCACCCAAAATGGTATACAATAAAACAAATACCGCGCCCAAAATCATCATGGGAACATAGGGCATATCGAAAATCGTTGCAAACAATTTACCGCACGTCACAAAGCAACTTGCCGCATAAACTGTAAAGAAAATCAAAATAAAGATAGCGGAAATGGACATCACTATCTTGCTTTTTTCGTGGAAACGGTTGGAAAAATATTCGGGCAGGGTAATTGCGCCGCCTGCTTTTTCACTGTAACGTCTCAGGCGCTTGGACACAATTAGCCAGTTTAGGTATGTACCCACGGCCAAACCGATGGCAGTCCAAGCCGCGTCGGCAAGACCGCACCAATAGGCAACGCCGGGCAAGCCCATCAAGAGCCAACCGGACATGTCCGACGCCTCGGCACTCATCGCGGTTACCCACGGTCCAAGGCTCCGTCCGCCAAGGAAAAATTCACTGGAATTCTTATTTGCTCTCCGAGCGAAGGCAAAACCTATCAGTAATACCACCGCCATGTAAAAGAGCATCGAAATCATAATTTGCATCGTATCCGTCATTGTTCGTACTCCTCGTTTGCTTTAACCTTCCAACTTGTCGTCGGTATAAAATATTATCACAAGTAAAAATGCTTACTTGCAAAACTTTATGCGTACATTATACCATGTTTTTATACCACTGTCAACAAAACTTCATTGTTTTTTTAATTTTACTTCACACACTTCCCCTGCCTTTTGCTTCAAAAAGGTTAAAAGGACAAAAAAAGCGCACCGCGGAGCATGCGGTGCGCTTTTTTGTGATAGCCTTACGCCATCTTGTTCAATTTCACAGTAAAGCTGCTCTTTTTGTGAGCGGCGTTGTTCTTATGGAGAATTCCGCGGCATACAGCCTGGTCGATAATCTTGACGGCGCTCTTGTATGCTTCTTGAGCAGCAGCCTTATCACCGGAAGCCAACGCTGCATCATACTTTTTCACAAGTGTACGCATACGGCTCTTGAACATTTGATTATGCAAAGCCTTGAGGGCGTTCACTTTAACGCGCTTCTTTGCAGACTTGATATTCGGCATTTTTGTTTCCTCCTATTTAGAATAGTTCAGATGATAGCGGCTGAGAGGGTCCTCTAACATCATTTTTTCCATACGTCTTCGCATTATAGCACATTTATCAAAGAATATCAAGGGGTTTTTAAAAATTTTTCAAATATTTTTCTTAACCGAAGCGAAGGATGAAAAAAACTTGACAAAACACGCTTTTGTGGTATAATAAAAAAGCGAGTAAGCGGTGCAATCGCGCGATATCATGCCGAAAGGTCTTATCGTGAGGAAAGTCCGTGCTTCACAGGGCAGGATAACGGATAACGTCCGCCGAGGGTGACCTCAGGGAAAGTGCAACAGAAATAAACCGCCATCAAAGGAAACTTTGACGGCAAGGATGGAAAGGCGAGGTAAGAGCTCACCGGCAGTACAGGCGACTGTCTGCAAATGTAAACCCTATCCGAAGCAACACCGGAGGACGACGCATAGCGTCGGGGCGGCCCGCCCCTTGTGCCTCTGCTTGTGGCAGCGAGCCAATCGGCTCCGAGCGCCGCGGTAACACGGCGCAAAGATAGATGATTGCAGCCCGCCATGCGGGAACAGAACACGGCTTATATGCTTGGTCGCCAAGGGAGGGAGCGCTTTTGCGCCCCTCCCTTCTGCTTTTTTCAAAAAAGACACGTTCTATTGCCCGCACGCAAACGATATTCTTTTTTTAGATACAAAAATATGTATATTTGTTCATATATCTATGATAAAATAGTAACACCCATTTTGGGGCCATTAGCTCAGTTGGTTAGAGCTACCGGCTCATAACCGGTTGGTCTGGGGTTCAAGTCCCTAATGGCCCACCAGAAAAAGACCTTGTCGTTTGACAAGGTCTTTTTCAATGATATCCGTTCCTTACAGTCACGGATGATATACCTTCGGTATGATATCGCACTATCGTGCGATGATATACGCTCCGCGCATGAGGGAACGGATATGCATCATAGCATACGCAGTATGCGGCATCACTTTACAGATGCTGAATTTTATGTTATAATGTCCTTGCAAGCATTTTACTTATTATTTGTTCAAACAGAGAACTATAAAATATTGAAGATAGTCTATTTTAATGGTTGACAAAAGTTTCAACAGTGTATAACAGTGTATACTTGATTCTAAAAGCATTGAGGCTTTCTTGAGAAGTTTAGGAGGATAGATGATTTATGTGGGTATGGTTAGAAACAGGTAATCATGGTGGCGGCGGAGCGTTGCTCATAGTAGTGGTTGCTATATTAGAAGCTATTTGGCCAATTCTTGGCACTATTATACAACACACCGTTTCAGATAGTCTATTCCTACATGAAGTACACCAATGAACCATCAGTAAAAACTGCGATTTCTTATGGTTGCAAACAAGTTGATGAATATAAAGATGACGAAAATGAAATTACGAAGGTGTTTGCAATTTCAAAAGATCAATGGGCTGATTTAATTAGGCAATTATAGGAGGGTGATTTATGAAAAAGGTATTTCAAGTAATTTGCTGCGCTACCGGCGCCGGAATGATTGGCTTTTTTGCTAATCAATTAAATACCGTTATTGGATGCGTGTTTTTCACGCTTGGTGTTGCTTTGCTTGTCGGCTCAATTGTTTTGGCTTCTAAACAAGGTAATAATAAATAATAAACAAACTTAATGAGGTAAAGCGAATGAACAAACGAGTAAGGCAATATGTTGGATTGATCTCGGCGGTCATTGCATATTATCTGATACACGAAGGTACTCATTTGCTATACGCCCTATCTATCGGTGCATTTAAGCAAATTAACCTTAAGGGATTGGGAATGCAAATTGATATATATTCTGAAAAGATGACACAAACACAGCTTGGTGTGTTTTGTCTTATAAGTTCTATTGCGACCTTACTGTGCGCTTATATCTTGATTGCTTTGATAGGAAAGATCGCAAAATTATCCTCTAAAGTGGTCAAGGCTTGCTCCTACTATATCACAATCGCAATGCTACTGATCGATCCGCTTTATTTAAGTATTCTTTGCGGATTTTTCGGGGGCGGAGATATGAACGGCATCAAACTTCTTGTTCCCGAGGTCGTTGCTCGAATTATTTACGGTGTTATTTTGTTAGTCAACACATTGATATTTATAAAAGTTGTATTACCCAAATACAAGGTAGCATTTTCGGGCGAATCACAGTGAGTTAATAACGAGGTGAGATAAATGATACAAATAACTACTTGGATGGAGGGCTTTTTGAAAGCCTTACACGATACTTTTGAAAATCGCGTGTGGTTTGTCGGCTTGCAAGGTAGCTACGGTCGCGGTGAGGCAACTGAAACGAGCGATATTGATATTGTCGTGATACTTGACGAGTTATCCGCTTCTGACATTCAAAAATATAATACAATGTTGGATGCTTTACCTCATAGGGAACTGATCTGCGGTTTTCTTTCGGGAAAGGACGAGCTTCTCCATTGGGAGCCTTCCGACCTCTTTCAGTTTTACTATGACACCACACCCATAAAAGGCAGACTTGATGAATTGCTTGCGGTGATTGATGAATCTGCTGTTAACAGAGCAATTAAAATCGGTGCTTGCAACATCTATCACGGATGCGTTCACAATATGCTGCACGAAAAGAGCGAGATTATTTTGAAAGGATTATATAAATACGCCTCTTTCGTTGTGCAGGCTATCGCTTTCAAGCAAACGGGCAAATACATAAAACATCAAAGCGAATTGCGGGATGTTGTTTCAACTAATGAAAGAGTTATCGTCGACACCTTCTTGAACTTGAAAAATGGCGGAACGGTAGACTTCAATTTGATGTCCGAAGCATTGTTTGATTGGTCAAAGAAATGTATTGCTGAAGGTAACGAAACAAATTGCCATTGACAAAGCTGACTATGGTAAAATACTTGGCTAATATAATCACAGGTTTGCGCATAATAGGCAGCATTGTATTATTCTTCTTTGATGTGCCTTCATTCCCATTCTATATTACATATTTGCTTTGCGGCTTCAGCGATATGATAGACGGAACGATAGCGAGAAAGACGGGTGCGGTTAGTAATTTTGGAGCAAAACTTGATATGGTTGCTGACTTCGTTTTTATGGCAGTATGCGCAGTTAAACTGTTGCCTATGATCAACCTTTCCACTTGGCTGTGGACATGGATAGCCGTTATAGCAATTATTAAGGGTACCAATATTGTTCTGGGATTTGTTCGCAGAAAGAAACTCGTGGCTTTACATACGGTTTTGAACAAAACTACGGGATTGTTGCTCTTTCTTCTGCCGTTAACACTACAATTTATTAAACCAACGTATAGCTTTGCACTTGTGTGTACTGTCGCAACGATTGTAGCAGTACAGGAAACATATTATATCGTAAAAAACAAAGAATGATAGATTTTAAGCTCTCGTTCCGACAAGGTTCGAGGGCTTTTTTCATATACTTCACAAAATATTCACGCTCGCCTTTAGTCTGTCTTTAGCGCGGTATGGTACAATACAGAAAACAATGGGAAAACGGAGGAATTTATCCATGTACATTATCAAAAACGCGCTTCGGTGCATTGGTAGATCCAAAGGTCGAAACATTTTGATCGGCATTATCGCGCTCGTGATCGCCGTATCCGCTTGCATCGGTCTTTCGATAAGACAGGCGTCGGAAAGCGCCAAGAAAAGTGCGCTTGACGGAATGAGTATAACCGCAACCATCTCGTATGACCGTGCCGGTGCGATGGGAAATATGGCAGGCGGTAGACCCGGAATGGGTGGCGGCGGATTTATGGGCGGTAGCTTTGATCCGAGTCAGTTCGGAGATATTATGGGAAAAGGCTCGTCCCTCACGCTTGAAGAATACCAAAAATACGCACAAGCCGAGAGCGTGCAGGATTTTTATTATACCTTGACCGCTTATTTTAACGGTTCGGAAAACTTTAATCCCGTCAGCGATGAAACGGCAGATGACTCCGAGGATAGCGACGGAACGCTTGACGGCAGCCTTGACGGAGAAGAGAGCAACAGACCGAGCAGACCTGACGGTATGGGCGGTATGATGGGCGGCGCGTTCTCCTCGGGAGATTTCTCCATTATCGGATACTCAAGCGACAGTTCAATGACCGCTTTCATTAACGGTAACGCATCTATCGTGGACGGCTCGATGTTTGAAGAAGGAACAAGCGAGCTTGTTTGTGTCATCTCCGAGGAGCTTGCTATGTATAACGGCCTTTCGGTTGGGGACACGATCGTCATTACCAATCCCAATCTTGACACCGAAACCTACACGCTCACGGTTTCCGGCATTTATACAAGCAACGAGAATAACGATTTCTCTATGTCAATGTTCGGCGCAAGCCAAGACCCTGCTAACAGAATTTATATGAGTGCCGACGCTTTGCAGGCGGTGCTTGATCTGTCCGAGGAAAATTCCACGACCACGACCGACGATTACGGCAGAGAAACAGAAACAAAGATCGAGGGTACGCTTTCCGCAACCTACTCCTTTGCCGACGTTGAATCTTATGAAAAGTTTGAGGAAGAAGTTCGCGCCCTCGGTCTTGACGAGTCCTATACCGTATCTTCTTCTGATATTTCCGCTTTTGAGAGCAGCCTTGCACCGCTTAATACTCTCGGCACGATGGCAGGCTGGTTCTTACTTGTCATTCTCATTATCGGCGGTATTATCCTTGTGGTGCTGAACATCTTCAACGTGCGTGAGCGCAAATACGAGGTTGGAGTGCTCACCGCAATGGGTATGAAAAAGTGGAAGGTTGCCGCACAGTTTATGTGCGAGATACTCGTGGTCACGATGCTTGCCGTTATCATCGGCGCAGGCATCGGCGCGGTAAGCGCGGTTCCCGTTACCAACGCTTTACTTGAAGGTCAGGCACAGAGTCAGAGCAATCAGCAAAGTCAAATGGAACAGAACTTTGGTCGTCCCGGTGACTTTGGCGGTGGCTTCCCCGGTGGCAATATGCCTTCGGATATGCCGTCCGATATACCCGATATGGGCGGCGGAAAGAATCCCTTTGGCGATATGTTCGGCGGTGCTGCCGACTATATTACCGAGGTGGATAGCGCGATGAATCTGACCGTCGTATTCCAAATGATCGGCGTAGGTCTCTTACTCACGCTGATCGCAAGTGCGGCATCGGTGCTGTTCATTATGCGATACGATCCACTCAAGATCCTCGCTAACAGAGATTAATGAAAAGAGGTGTGTAAAATGGCTTTATTATCGCTTCAAAATATCAGCTTCTCTTATGATAAAACGCCCGTACTCCGGGATATTTCCTATGACTTTGAGAAAGGCAAAATGTACTGCATCATCGGCAAATCGGGCGCAGGTAAGACCACGCTCCTCTCCCTTTTATCGGGACTGGCAAAGCCCACCGCAGGTGACATTATCTACGACGGCAAGAGCATTGCCAAGATCGACAAGTACACCTTCCGCTCCCGTTATATCGGTGTTGTTTTCCAAAGCTTCAATCTGATCACAAAATATACCGCCCTTGAGAACGTTGTTCTTTCTATGGACGTTTCGGGCGCAAAAATCAAGGATAAAAAGGAAAAAGCCTTAGAGCTTCTTGATAGCGTAGGGCTTGACGAGGATGAGGCATGCCGCCGTGTGCTGAAGCTCTCGGGCGGTCAGCAGCAGAGAGTGGCAATCGCTCGTGCGCTCTCTTACGATCCCGACATTATCCTTGCAGACGAGCCTACGGGCAACCTTGACCGTGATACGCAGAAAGAGATCATGGATATCTTCCGTGAGCTTACAAATCAGGGCAAATGCGTTATTCTCGTCAGCCATTCTCCCGACGTTGCCGATATGTGCGACGAAAGATATGAGCTGACGAAAATATCGGGCAAGAAAAAAAGGGCTTAAAATTATGAAAACAAGATTTTGTTCAATCATTTGCGTAATATTCTTACTGTTCGGTTCAATCGGTGCGCTTACCTCTTGCAACTCGGACGACGCCGTGGGAATTATTAGTGCAGAGATATATGTACGCCAAGAAGCATAATATTACGAAAGAGGTAAACTCCCGTAATATGAAAGCCACTATCGAGCGAAACAAGCGAAGAATAAAGGAGCTTGATAAACTGATCGAACGCATTTACGAAGATAACGTACTTGGTAAGATCCCCGATGCACGTTTCTCCAAAATGATGGCGAGCTATGAAGCAGAACAAAATCAGTTGGTTACAGAAACAGCAAAAGCTGAAGAATCCTTAAAGACGATGGAACAAGACAAGGTGGATCTCCGCGCGTTTCTTGAAACGATTCGCCAATGTACTGACATTAAAGAACTAACACCCGCCATTGTTAATAGGCTCATTCGGCGTATAGAAGTGCATAATAGCGAAAAGATCGACGGAAGAAAGCAAGTACGTCTTGATGTTTACTTTACCGCGGTAGGGCTTATTGATATCCCCGGTGAAAAGGAACTTATTGAAATGATGCGAGAAATCCAAAGTGCCAAAAGCGCTTAAACAAAAACAAGAACACGGCATACCTCTTTCGAGATATACCGTATTCTTGCAAAACTGTCCTTTAGGGCACGACCCTAAAGCAAGTGCTTTTTTTCTGTTAAATTCACCCTTACGGGTGGGTAAAACCGCCTGTGGCGATGAAATTGCCCTTCGGGCAGTGAAATCCGCTCGGCGCGAATGGGTGGATTCCATCGTGCAGAGTATGATTTCTTTATTGATTTTTCCTTGACCCTAACGAGCGGCATCACTTTACAGATGCTGAATTTTATGTTATAATGTCCTTGCAAGCATTTTACTTGTGATATAAAAGGAGAAGCATTCGTATTTTGTAAGGAGAACGTATGAAAAATTACTTGGGGATAGAATTCGGCTCTACAAGAATAAAATGTGTAGTAACTGATGAAAGTTATAAAATTGTCGCCTCCGGTGATTATACTTGGAAAAGCGAATATACCAATGGCATATGGTCTTATTCACTTGACGAAGCAATCACAGGTCTAAAAGAAACTCTGAAAAAAGCGTTAAAAGACTTTGATCAACCGATAGCCGCCGTTGGCATTTCGGGAATGATGCACGGATACCTTCCCTTTGACAAAGATTGGAACCTGCTCGTTCCGTTCAGGACATGGCAAAACACAATCACTGCCGAGTCTGCCAAAAGACTTACCGAGGAGTTTGGCTTTAACGTACCGCAGCGTTGGAGCATTGCACATCTTTATCAGGCCTTGTTGAATGACGAAGCACATATTCATAGCATTGCACACATCACCACACTGGCAGGATACGTTCATCATCTCCTAACGGGCGAAAATGTCGTTGGCATTGGGGAAGCGAGCGGCATCTTTCCAATTGATGCCGACACCATGGATTACGACGCTTCCATGCTTAACAAGTTTGATAGGCTGGTTAAAAAATACCATTTGGCATGGAATATTCGTGAGGTTCTACCAAAAATTCTTCCTGCCGGCCAAATTGCCGGAGCCCTTACGGCCGATGGGGAAAAGTTGCTGCTTGGAGCACTAAAAGCGGGAACCAGATTTGCGCCCCCCGAGGGCGATGCAGGCACAGGAATGGTGGCTACCAATTCCGTGAAAGAACGTTCGGGAAACGTGTCTGCGGGAACTTCGATTTTCGCCATGCTCGTCCTCGAAAAACCGTTAAAATCAGTTTATGAGGAAATCGATGTTGTGGCAACGCCTACGGGAAAGCCCGTTGCCATGGTTCACTGCAACAACTGCACAAACGATATGAACGAATGGGTTTCCTTGCTCTTGGAAGGCATCAATACGTTTGGTGCAACCCCTTCCGCAAACGACCTTTACTCCAAACTTTTCGAGTGTAGCCTTTTGGGCGACAAGGATTGCGGCGGTGTTGTCACGCTAAACTATTCCGCAGGTGAGGGAGTAACCCACTTTGACGGCGGTCGCCCGTTTGTTGTGCGCTTGCCGGATGCTAAATTTACTCTTGCCAACTTCATGAGAAGCCAAATTTATTCCACGTTCGTTACCCTAAAACTCGGGATGAAAATTCTCGAAAAGGAACATTTTAAAATCGATTCCATTGTCGGTCACGGCGGACTGTTCAAAACAAAAGGCGTGGCGCAAGAATATCTTTGTGCCGCACTGAACACGACTGTCAAGGTTTTGGAGGCATCGGGGGAAGGCGGACCGTATGGCATGGCTCTCTTGGCTTCCTATTTAGATAATAGCGAGAAAAATCTTGAGGATTATCTCGATCATGATGTTTTTGCCGACGTAAAAGCGACAACGTGTCAACCGAGCAAGGAAACCGTAGAAGGATTTGAAAAATACACCGAAAAATTTGTGTCTTGCTTACATGCAGAAACTGAATTTTTAAATCATTTGTGATTAAAAAACAGACGACTTGTCCGATTTATCGTTGACACACATTTTTTATACGGTGACGAAACGTCCCCGACGGTCGAAGCACGCGGCGACGACACGCAATTTGCCGTGATACGTTTCGAATAAGTATTAAAATATGGGGTGGCTGCACAAGAGCAGCCACCCCATATTTCGCATTTTTAGTGATGTTTTCTCTCTAATAAACGAAAAGTGCATAGTGCGTTCTCAAATCAAATTTTGGAAATTCCCTGCTCTTGTGCACATTTTTTGACGGCGTCTGCCACCGTTTTCGCAACGCGCGGATCAAACGCATTCGGTATGATATAATCGGCGGAAAGTTCCTCGTCACGAATTAAAGAGGCAATACCGTATGCGGCGGCCTGCTTCATTTCCTCCGTAATGGCGGTGGCTCTCGCATCAAGTGCGCCACGGAAAATTCCCGGGAATGCCAGAACGTTGTTGATTTGGTTGTTGAAATCGCTTCTGCCCGTACCAACGACGGCCGCGCCCGCCTCTTTGGCAAGCCCCGGATCAATTTCGGGAACGGGATTTGCCATCGGGAAAACAATCGCGCCGCGGTTCATAGAGGCAACCATTTCTTTGCTGACAATTCCGGGAGCCGACACGCCGATGAAAACGTCCGCCCCCTTCATGGCATCTGCCAAGGTGCCGTCCTGCTTATCGAAATTGGTTATGCCCGCCATCTTCGCCTGGTCGGCGTTCATGCCTTCCTTACCTTCAACAAGGATGCCGATTTTATCGCAAAGGAGCATGTTTTTAACGCCAAGGCTTAAAAGGAATTTGGCAATGGCAATACCTGCACTGCCCGCGCCGTTGATCACAAGTTTGATATCCCCAATATTCTTTTTCACAACTTTGAGTGCGTTAATCAAGGCCGCACCCAAAACGATAGCGGTACCGTGCTGGTCGTCGTGGAACACGGGAATGTCGCAAAGTTCCTTTAAGCGCGCCTCGATTTCAAAGCAACGCGGTGCGGCGATATCTTCAAGGTTAATGCCACCGAAACTGCCCGAAAGCAAATAGATAGTGCGGACGATCTCGTCAACGTCTTTGCTCTTGATACAAAGCGGAATGGCGTCAACGTCGGCAAACGCCTTAAACAGTAGCGCCTTCCCTTCCATAACGGGCATTCCTGCCACAGGGCCTATATCGCCAAGACCTAAAACGGCCGTGCCGTCTGTAATCACGGCAACAGTGTTAAAGCGGCGTGTTAAATCATACGATTTTGCTTCGTCCTTTTGGATTTCCAAGCACGGGGCGGCAACACCGGGGGTGTAAGCAAGGGAAAGATCCTCTTTGTTTTTAACTTCAACACGGGCGACCACTTCGATTTTGCCGCCCCACTCTCCATGCTTTTTCAGAGATTCTTCTGCGTAATTCATATTCTCTCCATTCTACCGTCGTTTTGGTGTTTTTATTTTTCCCAAGGGAAAACGTATTGTGACAGTCCGAGTTCGTCTCTGACCTTGATCATTTCTGCCTGTACCGACTCGTTAATCGGAACACCCGTCTGCTTGCGTGACATCCAGATGTCGTATTCCTTCTCGCCTGCCGTGTAAATGCGCTCCGCATCGGGAGATTTCTTGGAGGCGCGAATACTGCGTAAAATGTCGCCCGCCTTTTTTCTGCAAAGCGCTTCGCCGAGGAAATGCTCGGTATCAATGGCAATAAAATAGTGTCCCAAGTGATAGGGGCGGATATCTCCGTTCTCGTCCTTGCCGTCAAGGTCCTTGCCGTACATACCGTCCTGCAAAGCGGCACACATCAACTCAACCGCTACTGCAAATCCGTAGCCTTTATATCCGCCGAGCGCCTCGCCAATACCGCCAAGCGTGGTAAGGGCGGCGGTGCCGTTACGGATCTTTTTCAGTGCCACCCCGGCATCCCCTTCAACGGCGTTTCCGTCAATGTCAATGATAGTTCCGGGATGAACAGGCTCACCGATACGCTCGTAATACTCAACTTTTCCGTTTTGGGTGATAGAGGTCGCACAGTCAAAGATAAAATCAAACTTTTCGTCTGAGGGAATGCCTATGGTAAAGGGATTCGTGCCGAACATTCCTTCAACGCCAAACGTGGGGGCAACGGAGGGGCGGGCGTTCGTTCCCGTCATACCGATGCAACCTGCCTTCGTCGCCATCGTTGCGTAATATCCCGCAATGCCGTAATGGCAGGAGTTGCGTACCGCGACCATGCCCATGCCGTACTCCTTTGCCATCTCAATCGCCATAGACATGGCCTTGTAACCAATGACCTGTCCCATGCCGTGATGACCGTCAATAACGGCAGTGGTCGGTGTTTTCTTGATAATTTCAAAATTAGTAACGGGTTGTTGAATGCCCGCCTTGATACGGTCGATGTAAATGGGCTTAAATCTGTTGCATCCGTGCGATTCAATGCCGCGTCTGTCGCTCTCTAAAAGAACGTCGGTAACGATTTTGGCATCGTCTTTGGGAACGCCCACTCCAATAAATGCGTCGGTAATAAAGTCCTCCGCCGTTTTCCAATCCAAAATAACCTTTGCCATTTTTCTCCCTTTCTTGCTTTTTATGATTCTTTATGTTATAATTATACTACTTGAATTTTAATCGTTTCAATCAAAAAAGTCAATACCGCTCCCTAAAAACAATCAAATTATTCATTATTTTGATGATAACTTGAAAAAAGCGATCAAACGCTCATGAATTAAAGCGCTATGAAAACAGAGCCAAAGGTAGCGCAAAAGGCATGAGCGCACTCACCCGAAAGCGAGGAAAAGAGGATGTCGTTCAAAGAAAGAGAAAGCGCCATTTTGGAATATTTGCAAAACAAGAAGGAAGCCACCGTGGCAGAACTTTGCCGCACGGTTTTCGTTAGCGAGCCGACCATGCGCCGCGACCTGTTGGCATTACAGGGTGCAGGCAAGATCCTCCGCACGCACGGCGGTGCCGTCTATTTGGAACGGCCGGGCGAAAACTTGCCGCTTGGCTTTCGTGAAAGAGAGCATGCAAACGCAAAATCCGCGATAGGAAAACGTTGTCTTTCTCTGATAAAAAACGGCGACACCGTCATTATAGACGCCTCGTCAACCGCCTTTGAACTGCTAAAACTCTTGCCGGGAAAACTCTCCGTCGTCATCATTACCAATAACGCGGGTGCGACAAGGGTTCTTGCGGAAACAAAAATCAAGGCATTTGTTTCGGGTGGCGAGCTTGCCCACGGTACTTACGCCCTTGTCGGTCCGTATGCCGAGTCTTTTATACGCTCGTTTAATGCGGATATTTGCTTCTTTTCCGTGCGCCGACTGACCCGTGACGGCAGTCTTACCGATAATGCCATTGCCGAAAACGCCGTGCGCCAAGCCATGATTGCACAATCGAAAAAAAGCGTTTTGATGCTCGATTCTCAAAAAATAGGTGCCCCTTGCTTGAATACGCTTTGTACCTTGGACGATATCACGCACGTGGTTTCCGAACGCGATATCTCATCGGAGTTTTCCGCAAAATACGCAGAAAAATTTATTTGGTAATGAAAAAAAGAAAAACCAACCCACGTAGGTTGGTTTTCTTTTTTAAAGATCTCAAAAAGATTTGTGGCCGTTTTGCTTACGGGATGTAATCTAACGGATCGTTATCATATAGAATCATGTTCGTGCAAACGAATATATTTCATGTATAAGTCCCAATCCTTGATTGACAAGAAATGCGCGCCTTCACGTTTATGGTAACCTATTCTGCCTTCATGGAAATGTTCAGGCACGTTTGGCAGACGATCCAAATGTACCAGTCCCGAATAGCCAAGTTTTTCATATTGCTCCGAAGCGGCCACGCAACATAAAAATTCGGAGGTGGGGTCGGCCCAATCGTCCATAGAAGCAGATGCCACGTAGACAAAGCGCGGGGCAATCGATGAAAGAAGAAAATGCTGATCGCAACCGGGAACAAAACCGTCCTTGGCATAAGAACGATATTTTTTACAGAACCAATAGGGGAAGACTGTTGTAATAACGTCGATAGTCTCTCCTCCACGGTAGTTTTCCGTTTTGGAAAGTCCGGAACTTCCTCTGGCAAGAGCCGCACCGCTACAACCCGAGTCATTGGAAAATGCATAGCGAAATCTGTTGTCTAACATAGATGTTAAAAGCGCTGTTTTTCCAAGTCTTGAATGCCCGATAACCGCCGCTTGAGACAAGTCCAAACTATCTAATGTTTGAGCATAGTCCATAACCCTCATAAGTGCCCAAGCCCATATAGCGATTTTGCCGCCTGTCTCGTCCGTTTCCTGTCCATTGGGCAGAAGCACCTTTGCCAGACCGTTTGTAAAGTCTGCATCATCACTTGCAACATCCTGATAGCAGACGGATAAAAGAGAAAACCCTTCCTCGGCAATCATTTCCAGTGGGCAATATCGATTTGGCAAATCGGAGTAAAAGTTAATTAACACAAAGAACGGATGCTTTTTACCATCGGAATGAAGTAATCTGTTCACGCGAAATGTGTGGGAGCGATCTTCAACGGTGATCGTCATATCCACGTAAGAATGCTCTGCCCTCTCCGAGCAGTAGGCTTTTTCAATGGATACAGGCTCTGACACACTCATTTTGTACGACACATTTGGCAAAAACCCGTATTCGTCTTGTAGCAAAAGATGCTTCATATCCTCGGCGCTCAAAAGTTTCGGCAATTTTCTTTCACTTACAAGTTCTTTTAACATTAGAAGTCCTGCCTTTTGTAAAATAATTTGAATTTATTATAACACCAATTTCTCCAATTGTCAATAAACTTCTTATCCTAAAAGATAATATATAAAGTTTTATAATAAGTGCAAAGAACGTTTTAAAATGTTTTAGTTTCAATCCCCCCCCAAAGTGCCACTTTGCCTGTTTTATATCTGTAATTTTGACATACAAATTTCGCCTTGCAAACAACAAAAGCCCTTGATTTCTCAAGGGCTTTTGGAACCATATTTATATCACATCTGGCCTCTCGCTTTATCAAGCATATAGTTTCTGATATAAAAACCGAGGTCCGTCGCCACCATCACGAAGTTGAGAACATAGAAAAATAAAACGTACCATTTTTCCGCAAATTGCGACATATACGCCTCATTGATGAGTTTTGATGCAATGCCTGCCACGTATCCAAAAAGGATCAAGAGCAAAAACGCAAGGCTCTTCCCTTTTGTCGTTCTTGCTTTGTATGATTTCAAAACGTTCAGCGGCCACGAAATGCCAAAACTGACTATCATCGTTATTTCAAGTATTTCTGCCATTTTTCTCTCCTCGTGCGTGTTTTTATGGTCTAACAATTTCGCCTAATATTGTATCATAGAAAAGTTAAAAAGTAAACACTTTCGAGAAGTTTTATAAATGATTTTGATAATCAAGGCAATCAAGAGTTGCCATCGTATGCAACTACCACGCCGTTTTTTATAACAACTTTGAAACAATGATAAGTTTGTGTAGCAAAAATGCTACTGAAATACTTTGTATCCACACTCCAGGTCAGGATTTGAGAACCGTCCTCGCCATATCCTGTATTATCCGACTCCCCCAAAATGTTAATAACCGCTTCTTCGGACATACCTATAAAAATGTTTCTATCAGCGTTTTTTACTCTTTTAGCTTCTTCTTTTACAGTATGGGACTTTTGACAAACCCAAATAGCAAAACATACCCAAACAATGAAAAGAATTATGTTTGAAGATTTTTATGAAAATACGTAAAAAAGTTTACGGTACCGCTACTTTAATGTTTTTCAATGATGTATTTCGCTTCGTTCAAAATGATGTCGCTTGCTTTGCTCGATATGATGCGATGTTTACCCCTATGTGCCCCGCAGGCAATATAACTCGGCGTAAGCCGAATATAACTGCGATGCAATATACCTCGCCGCAGGCGAATATAATTGAAAAACCACTTCCAAAGAAGTGGTTTTTCTTATGAGAAGGCTACAAAAGAGATATTTTTGCACAACTGCTTACGGTACTTGAACCAAACGGACAAACATAATCTTATATTCCCTATTCCACACCGTAAAATATTTTATCAAAAGTCGTGTCCAATATTTCCTTTATCAACTTGATTTCATCGGGATATAAGTGCCGTTGTCCAACTTCTATTTTGGCAACGGCGCTTCTCGTTATGTCGCACCCTGACAACTGTAATTTTGCGGACAAAATTTCTTGCGTCATTTTTGCGCTTTCTCTTATTTTTCTGATGTTATTCCCCACCGTTTTCTCATATTCTGCGTTCATTGACAATCCCCTTCCTTTTGCACTTATTTTGGTGCAACACACTTGATAATATTATATGTCTGTGTGGCGACGTCTTTGCACTCATATAGGCGCAAATAACGATATTTTTAGGAGTTGTCTGCGTTTTGTGAAACTTTTTTGGTTTGCGTTTGCTTTAACGGTCGTCTGTTTCATTATAAAAAGATATCCCCCCTATAACATAAGCGCCCCGCAACAGTGCGGGGCGCTTCAAATACATTGATATATACTATAATCCCACGGTTTCCCTCTCATAAAGTTTCATGCCCATTTGACAGACTAAATTCTCAAAAAAGGCATTGTTTTTTCAAACAAAAACATTGACCTCCCCCCATTCCTTGTGCTATAATTTACTCAAAACAAACCAAGTCCTTTTGCATCTTGCCAAGGCACTTGAACTTGAAAGCATTCCAAGTTACAAAGAAAAGTTATACACCGATGAGCCTATCGGTATATAAAGGATAACGAAATAACGCATACTGCATTTCCAAATCGGCCTAAAATCCTAAAAGCCACGGTATGCGTTTTTTAGCCCACGAAAAAATCCTCGTTTCGTACGAAACGAGGATTTTTCTATTCATTGCAGTAGAGCGGCATGTTTTTCGCCTTGCCTTTTATATCCAAAAGTCAAACATTCTTTCAAAACTCAAAAATTCTGCCGTGAGGTAGCCGCCCTTGTCAAGATAATCGTAGACCATTGCACCGTTGATGAATAGTGCCAGCACCGCCGAGACCACGAAGAAGCCTTGCATGATTTTTTTGGTTTGGGGTTGTGCTTTTTTGGCATATAGGAAGAACAAAACCGCCGCACCGCCCAAAATCAGTTGCCATGCAAAGTCGCAACAGTAGCGCACGCCGTAGCCGCTTTCCCAAATGGAGAAAATGATCACCAAGGGGCAAATAACGCACACGGGAAGCAAAAGCGTTGCCGCCTGCCACTTCTCTTTTTTCTTTAATTGCCGCCACGCCAAAAAACCGCCTGCAAAGCCGAGCGTAGGCAGGGCGCGGATGAACAGCCCCACCGCGTTTGTGTTGGCGATAAAATAGTAGCCGTTTGCATCCAAGGTCGAGAAATTGGAGAACACGTAGGGGAATTCGGGCCTGATGATGGGGAAGGCAAACAGGAAGTTCCAAAAGCCTATCATGGCAAAGTCAGTGTGATATTGCGCACGGGTAAAGTCGTTGATGGTTAAGGAATATTGAATGCCGAAGTCCAAGATATTGCCAAACCGCGCGTAGTTGTACCACATTTGTACGCCGCCAATCAGTACAAAGCAGGAAAGCGACGCCAGGGCGTATTTGACCACCTCTTTGTTTCTGGTGGCTTTATCCTTATCTGCGAGCGCATCTCTTTGCTTGAAAAATCCCCAAACGAGGAAAGCGAGCGCCGCCACGCAATACACCGCCAAGGTCGGGCGGCACAAAACGCCCATGGCTAAAAATAGCGTCGCAAATACAATGTGTCGGTATTTTATGATCCCCTCACCGATGAGATTGGATTTAAGCAGGAAATAAAATCCCGCGCACACGCACATAAAGCCGGAGGATTGCGCGATCTCATAGAAGTTATCGTAAACAAGATTGTACCATGCACCCGAGGACATCTGCATGATAAATAGCGTGCAGAGCAAAACGTTGACAGGAAGACTTTTGCCGTACCGTTTGCAGAATTCAAGGAACAGTAACGACAAGAACATGATGCCCAGTACCGTGAACAAAAGAACTGCAAAAGAGGTGTCAAAATACTGCCCCGTGACCATGTGGAAGGGCAAGAATAGCGTCACCACGGGCGCGATGCCGTAGTAGGAGTAATACTTCCCTTCAAATAGGAGATGATCCCATTTGTAGTACAAATTCGCCGCAACTCTTTCGCTCCAGTCATAGGGATTTTCCATGTCAAGGAGTTCTTTCGGCGGCTCTTCCAAAAGATGCACCTGACCTGCTTCAAAGGCCTCCACCAAATCCTTTGTCATTTGGTTGCCGCCATCACCCAAAATGATGTTGCCGCCCTCACCGTAGTTGCGAAGGAAGTTGAGAGAAACGGCCATCAAAACCATCACCACCGTCATGACGAATACGCCGATGCGAAGTGCTTTTTGTCTGTCACCGTAGGTGGATAGCATGGACGGGCACTTGAATAGTGCGTAAATGGCGAAGGCGATGCCGACGATCAAAAGAAGCCGAATTGCCGAGAACTGCATGGGTACGGTTTTATTGAAAGTGATGCTCTTCACCGTAAAGACCTGTCCGTTTTGTGCCGTCAAGGCGATACGAAGCGCCTCCACGTCCCCCGACAAATCCAAATTGACGTAAGCCGAACGCCGATCGCCGCGGATAATTTGACCGTTCGCAACACCGTAACGGTAAGTGGCCATTTGGGTGACGTCCTTGGCATCCACGCCGACGTTGACGTAGGGCGTGCCGTGGTCGGGTGCCTCCCCCTCGTAGTTTGCCTTTGGCATATCGAGTTCAATGTGCAACGTGCCCACGGGGCGGCCAATGTCTACCATTTCAAGGACGACCGTTTGTCCGCCGTTTTGAGACGTCAGTGAGCCGTCTTTCTCCGTGCCCGACACCTTGACGTTCTCGCCTTGCAGGTCAACTGCCACAGTTTCATAGTCGCCGAACAGTAGATGAAAGGAACGGAAGTTTGCCACAAACACCTCAAAAAGAAGCGCCGCGCAAAGCAGTATCAAGCCAAAGCGTCTTGCTCCACGCAAAAAAGGCGCTTTTTGATCGCTCGCTTCCTTTGATTTTTTCGGGATCAGTAAGCATAGGCAAAGCAACAGGGCAAAAGTAATGAAATAGGCAACCATGCTATTGTTCCTTTCTTTACTCGCATCGTTTTTTGCAAAAAGGCTTCCGTTTCACTTCAAAGAGGTCTTTTCTCTTAATAAAATCATACCATATCACCCTTCCGATGTCAAGTGTCGGTACGCCGTTTGTGAATGCATACGGTAAGTTTTCGGTGCTCTAAAATCCGAGCCGTTTTGCGCTATTCGACAATGCCACCTCCCCTTCGGCGTTATTCTTCCCTTTTTGACAAATATCCCGTGCCGTTCAACCCTTTTTGTAGCCCCAAAGCCTTGACAATCCCTCCCCCTCTATGCTAAAATAATCTAAAAAATATTGCTTTTTTGGCATGTTGGTGTATCACTACCATGTTGCAGAAAAAACCGTGCGTTTTTTGCACGAAGGAGGTTCTCTTGGATATTCTCAAAAATAAAGTTACTATCGGTGTCCAAAAACCCTTTAAGATTCTCCACGTCACGGACTGTCACTTAACCCCCGTGGACGCCCGCGACAACGAGAGAAAGCATGCGCTCTCCCTGCGCCGCAAAAAGGAGTTTGGAGAAGAAAAATGTGACGAGTTCTACAATGAAATCACCGCATACGGCAGGGAGAATTGCGACGTGATGGTCTGCACGGGTGACCTAATTGACTTCACCTCAAACGCCGCCTTTGATATCCTGCAAAAGGAGTGCCTGCGCAATCAATACGTCTTTGCCGTTGGCAATCACGAATTCAGTCAATACGTGGGCGAGGCAAAGGAAGATTTTCATTATAAAATGCAATATTATACCGACGTTCAAAAGGCGGTTGGCTGTAATCTTGAATTTGATTCCAAAATTATCAACGGCGTCAATTTTATCGCTCTTGATAACGTATATTACGATTTCACCTTGAAACAACTTGAACTTTTGAAGGTGGAGGCAACGAGAGGCTACCCTATCGTTTTGTGTATGCATACCCCTATTTATCATAAAGAGTATTTCGAGTTTCAACAGGGCGGCGACGCCACGAAAGTAACCTACCTGTGTGGGGCGCCGGATGACCTGATTAAAGAGTACGCGCCGACACGGTACGAACAGCAAAAAGCCAATGAGTTGACAATGGAATTCATTGATTATGTTTTGCATTGTGATGCGATCAAACTGATTTTGGCAGGACATACACACAATAGTTACGTTTGTGAGTTTGAAAACGGACTTGTCCAACTTGTGACGGCAGGCTCGTTTGACGGATTTGCAAGAGAAATAGAAATCATATAGAGGTGATATTATGTGCGACAATAAAAGCGTTCTTGAAAAAGCCGAAAGACTATTAAAGGCCAATATCTATACCGAAAAAGGCTATTTGTGGGATGGGTATAGAATGATTACCCCGGGAAAAAACTACTTTAAGGGCATATGGAATTGGGATACGGCGTTTCACGCCTTGGGCATGATCGATTTTGACAAGGACATTGCCAAGGAGCAAATTCTCGGCTTCCTTTCCTTCCAAAAAGAAAATGGCCTTTTGCCTGATGTCATTTGGGAAAATGGCGGCATCGAAGACCATTTTACAAAGCCGCCCGTCATGGCATACGCCGCCTGTGAGGTGTTCAAAGCAACAAATGATTTGGAGTTTTTGAAAACGGTATACCCTAAATTGGTCTTGAATGAAGAATTTTGGGTGAAGAACAGAAAATACAAAGACCTATTTCATTATGATGCAGATAAAAGCAATGAAGAAAGATATCCTGTGTGGGTAGGTTATGAGTCGGGATGGGACAATTCTCCACGATGGGATAATGAGCCGCAAAATTGTTGGGCCATTGATTTGAACTGCTTCATGGTGCTTACGTATCGCTCTTTGAGTTATATGGCAGATGCACTGGGATATGACAAAAGTCAGTGGGATGAAAAAGAAAAAGAATTATGCGAAAAAATCGAGACCCTTTTGTGGAACGAAAACTTAAATTCTTATACAGACTATAACTTCAAGCGCGAAAAGCATATCAACGTTCTCACCCCCGCATCGTTTATGCCCTTGTTTGCAAAGGTTGCATCCAACGAGCGCGCAAAGCACATGAACGATATTGCCGTCAAGCATTTTTTACCGGGCATGCCGACCGTTGCTTATGACGATCCCTCTTACGGAAGAAATTATTGGCGCGGCCCAACGTGGTTAAACGTTGCTTATTTTGCAACGAAGGGATTGTACGACTACGGTTTTGTTGATACGGCAAACGTCATTCGTTCTCAAATTATTCAATGGGTAGCAAACGACGGCGATTACATTCACGAAAATTACGATTCAAAAACGGGCGAAGGATTTTGTTGCGACCATTTTTCTTGGAGTTGCGTGTTTATAAGAAAATTCATCTTGGATTTTTAAGTAGCCGCCCTTCTTCATAAAAGCCCCCTGCCCTTTTGGCAAACGGGCGATAATTCCCCTTGCTTTCATAACAAATAAAAAACAGGACTTGCTTTAACGTAGTGTCCTCAAGGACACTACGTAGCGATATAAATCCCTTATGGGTTTTGCGAGATTTCCTTCGGAAGCGATATTTGCCTTCTGCAAGCGATATGCCCCTCCGGGGCGTTGGGGGGATTTATATCATATCGCTACCGACCGCAAGGGAGGTTATATCGCATTTGAGCATTCATTTGCGGAGCAAATGGCGAAAATATATCGCGTTTGCGAAGCAAACATATCGCCAGTATCGCAATTGTGAGCACAAATGCAGTGCTTGTCAAGAAAAAAGGACGAAGAATTTTTACATTCTTCGTCCTTTTTCTTTCGGTAGGTAACACATTCTATTCAATTGAAAATTGCCCTTAAAGGCGCTATCGTGTTTTTTCAAAGTACGGAATTTATCCGATTTATTGTATATTGCAGGATAAACGTTTTTACTTTTTTATTTTGATGGAAATATCGCCAGAACTTGTCGTAATCTCACATCTGCCGCCTGTAATGGATCTTGGAATATCGATGTCACCCAAACTCGTGTCAATAATAAACACCTTATTCGAAAGCAGGCTTCCCTCAACGTCGCCCGAACTTGTTTTGACGTAAATTTCACCCGCATCCGAGGCTTCAAACTCGACGTCGCCCGAACTGGTTTCTGCGTAAATTTTGCCCGCATAGGATGATTCAAATTCTACGTCGCCCGTGCTTCTTTTAATCGAAAATTCACCCGTGGCAAATACGTCCTTCAAGGATACATTGCCCGTGCTACCTCTTGATATGACGTTTTTGCATTTAACCTCGCCCAAAACTGTCTTGCCCGTGCTTACGTTCGCTTTGACGTCACCTTCAAAAGTCGAATCCGAAACGGTTATCTTACCCGTGGATACGGACGCGTTTAGTGAAGCAGCGGATATATTTTTAACGTAAATATCTCCCGTGCTTGCCGTTATCTTAACATTTTTCTTGGCGGATGCATAACACTCCACGTCACCTGTACTAACGGAAATGTCAATGCTCTCAAACGTAAACTCTTTCTCAATATCAATGTTTCCCGTGCTTTCATCTATGACGAGTGAAGAATATTCGTTTTTGGGCAAATAGACCGTTATCATCGGAAAATTAAAATGCATACCGATATAATCATACCACTTCCGTTCATCAACCATAGAAACGGTTAAAACCCCGTCCGAAACAGAAACCGCGTGCCCCGTTTTTGCCTCCTCATAGCAGACAACCTTGCATTTTTCGTCATCCGAAGGCAGAAAAGCAATTCCCGCCGTGTCTGTTTTTATGGATATATCGGTAAATTCTTCGGTGATATCATAAGTGTTCGTTTTATAATTTTTTGTGTTGAGTTTGGTGAAGCCCCAACCGACGGAAGCGATGGCCACCACGGAAATGGCCGTGCCGAGTATGACGAGCACAGATGCTATAATAAGCCATATTTTAACCTTTTTACTCATTACGCGTTCTCCTTTCTAATGAAACATTTTTTGATACCCAAGACAATTTTCTTGGCAAGCAGAATCATGCCCTTTGTTGCCGCCTTGCAAGCAAAAAACAGGAATATGGAAAGTCCTGCCGAGAAAAGGCCCGCGCCAATTATAAACATTCCCGTCAGCCCGTAACCTGTAACGGCGAAAAAAGCGCCCATGACCACCCCTGCAAACCCACAGGCGGCAAGCAATGTAAAGGCCGCCCACAAGGAAATCATCACAGACCATAGCACAGCGTAAAGCGAAATAATAACGGCAAAAGCAGCAATCGCAAGCGAGAGCCATATAGGAGATCCGAGTACCAAAAGCACGATCTCCCACGCCTTAAATCGCCTGTTCGGCTTCATTCTCTCTTTTGCAATTTTCAAAAGAGGAATGTCCGCCACGATCTGTGCCGCAATTTCGTCCACGGAGCCGATATCCGCAATAGAGGCCTCCTCCGTCTGCCCTTCTTCTATTCTATCGTCTATCATTTCACTATAAAAAGCAAGCCGTTCTTTGACTTCTTTCTCGGGCAAGTCCGACAGTTTTCTTTCGAGAACTGTTAAAAATTCTTGTTTATTCATTCCCACATTCCTCCTTGGTAACAAACCGATAAATGGACATAACCTCACGCCACTCATTCTTAAAATCCTCAATACGGTTAAGTCCTGCGGTTGTAATTTGATAATATTTGCGGAGACGACCGCCGTGTTCCGCACTGCGAACCGTAAGCATGTCTGCAAGTTCCAATCGCTTCAAAATCGTGTATAGCGTTGATTCTGACATTTCAAGATAGGGTTTCATGTCCTTAATGATTTTATAGCCGTATGATTCTTCGCTTTTAATAGCCGCCAAGACGCATACGTCTAAGAGACCTCGCTTTAATTGAATATCCATAGAATACTCCTCCTTCCGTAATACATCATATCACGAAGTATTGCGATTGTCAATAAGTTTTTGAAAAATTTATGAAAAAATTTCAAGAAATCGTAAAAATCCGTCAATTTGTCCACCGTTAAATAATAACCTGAGCCAACCTTCTGTTTCAGAGCATTCTTTAATAGCAATCTCAAACTTTGAAATTATATCCGCGGTGCTTTGCCCGTAATTTGCTTCCCTGATGTTGGCATAAACGCTTGATGAAGATTTTTGAATTTGAAATGCGGTATTTGAAGGGATTTTAACATTTTGGCAAAGCAATTCTATCTGCGTTGCCATTGCTTCCGATTGTTCGAGTAATGGATTTTTCTTCATAATACACTCCTTTCAAATTAGTCATTTAAGTATATCACAAAATCAGCGGTGTGTTAATGAATTTCGGGCGCGTACCGCATCACGCCGAGAGGCGTGTATATCATCAATCCGCTTGCGGATTGCATATCATCAACACGGAGTGTTGTATATCATCATTGCGGAGCGGAATACACCTTCGGTGATGATATGCGCCTGCGGCGATGATATGCACTCCTACGGAGTGATGATATGCCATTGCTCCGCAATGGATAAAAAAAGAAGTAACTTTTGGTAAACAAAAGTTACTTCTTTTTTGGTGGGGGAAGCTGGATTCGAACCAGCGAAGTCAGTGACAACAGATTTACAGTCTGCCCCCTTTGGCCGCTCGGGAATTCCCCCCTATAAAATTGGCGTTGTGGCTTAGAATATACTGGAGCTGGTGGACGGACTTGAACCCCCGACCTGCTGATTACAAATCAGCTGCTCTACCAACTGAGCTACACCAGCATAAGCAAAGCGAACTCACAACGGACTATATTATAGCATATCACTTTTCCTTTGTCAATACCTTTTTTCTTTTTTTTCGCGTGGAAATTCTGCATTTTTTTGGGATTTTTTTGAGTTGAACTTTTTATTGTTCACACGAAAAGACCGTTTTTTTGCAAAAATTGCAGTTTTTTCACGGGGTACGCAAGTTTTTTTATTGTGCAGGTTGCTTTTTTCCTCAAATGATGATATAATATACGCAGAAAATCTTGCACTGCAAGACTTTGGGCTTCGCCCTACGTGTGCTATCGCACACCTGCGTCATTGATGCAAGGCGTAAAAATGTCCTTGCAAGCAAACATTTTTACTTGTGATATAATACTTGTGATATAATAACTTATTGATATATGGGCGGACAAGCCCGAAAAATCGCCGCCGAAAGCACGGCGCGTAAAGCAAAAAACGCAAGGAGATGCACCATGATTCGCATTGCCATTTTAGGATTAGGCACTGTCGGCAGCGGCACTGCCGATCTTTTAACAAGCCATAAGGATATTTTCGCCGCGCGCGTCGGGGACGAAGTGGACATCAAGTACATTCTTGACATCCGCGATTTGCCCGATAGCCCCTATCATGACCTGATAGTCCATGATTATAGTCGCATTTTAGAGGACGACGAGGTGCAGTTGGTGGCAGAGGTCATCGGCGGCTTGCATCCTGCATACGAATTTACCCGTCAGGCACTCGAAAAAGGAAAGCACGTCGTCACCTCAAACAAAGAGTTGGTTGCCACTCACGGTGATGAACTTCTCCGTTTGGCCGCCGAACACGGTGTGTCCTATCTCTTTGAAGCCAGCGTCGGCGGAGGTATTCCTATCATTCGTCCGCTCTCCGTTGACATGCAAAGCAATGACGTGCTCTCTATCAAGGGCATTATGAACGGTACCACCAACTATATTCTGACACGCATGTTCCAAGGCGGTGTCAGTTTTGAAATAGCGCTTGCCGAGGCGCAAAAACTGGGATACGCGGAGGCAAACCCTGCCGCCGACGTTGAGGGCATGGATGCCTGCCGTAAGATTTGCATTTTGGCGGCCGTGGCGTTTGGCAAACTCATCCCCGCCGAGCGTGTCTACACCGAGGGCATTACCGCTATCCGTACGGAGGACGTCGCCGCCGCGCGTGCCTATGGCGCGGAGATCAAACTGCTCGGCCGTGCCGTCAGAGGTCAAAACGGTGATTTCTTCATGATGGTTGCGCCCTTCTTTGTACCGACAAGTTCGCCCCTAGCGCACGTTTCGGGCGTGTTCAACGCCATTTCTGTCAAAGGCTCTGCCGTCGGTGACGTGATGTTCTATGGCGCGGGCGCAGGTGCTTTGCCCACCGCCTCTGCGGTGGTGTCCGACATTCTCACGGCATTGAAGGGGAACGCCGATGTGCAAAAAACGGTATGGGAGCGTGCCGACGACATGCCCACCGATTTTGGTTTCTTCGCGTGCCGTCACTTCCTTGCCCTCAAAAAAGCGGACGCAACCGCGGCACACGTCGTTTTCGGCAATTGCCAAATTCTGCCGAGTGCCGAAACGGATGAACTGTGGGTCGTGACCGAGAGCATGACGGAAAATCACGTGCGCGACTCTATCGCGCGCTTGGAAACCATCGGCGCTCAACCGGTCTCACACATTCGCATTCTTGACTAATTTGAAAGAAACGGAAGCCGTTTTTCTTCGGAAGAACGGCTCCTTTTTTTATGCAAAAAAGGCCTCCCCGACACGTGTACGGCAAGTGAAAGAAGCGTTGCCAAATTCAAAAGCGTCATGATAGCCAAAACGACGTCTGTGAGCGTCCAAATCAAATTTGAACTGACAAGACAAGAAACAAACACGAAGGCGGAAAACAGTAGCCGAAAAGCATTTTTTGCCCTGTGCGATGCAGTAAAGTACGCAAGGCAGGCTTCACCGTAATAGGCAAAGCAAATAATGGTCGCATAGCCGAAGAAAAAGACGGATAGGCAAAGAAGCCATTCTGCCGCAGAGCCAAAGACGGATGCAAACGCCTCTGAAATGAGTAGCATTCCTGCACCGTTTTGCGGTATTGTTTCGTGTGTAACCAACACGGCAAGCGCGGTAAGCGTGCAGATGAGCAACGTATCTACGAACACCTCCGCCATGCCCATGCGCCCCTGACGGACGGGATGCACCGCACCCGACGTGATGTGGGCAAGGGGTGCCGTGCCGCAACCCGCCTCATTGGAGAGAAGTCCGCGCGACACACCTGCGCGCACCGCCCGAGAAGTGAAAAAGGCACCGATGCCGCCGCCAACGGAAAGGGGCGACAATGCCTCCGAAAAGATGCGGTGCATGGCGTTTGGCAATTCCGCACGGTAGGCAACGAGCACCGACACGCACATGCCGATATACAGTGCACTCATCAAAGGAACGAGCCGCGACGTCGCGCCCGACACGGCACGCACGCCGCCAAAAATCACGATGGCGGTCAAAATAGCCAACGCTAACCCGTATATCTCCTTTTTGCCGCCAATTGCCTGTACGGCACAAAAAACAACGGTGTCCGCTTGCAAAAGACCGCCCATGGACAAGGAGGCGGCAAGACATAAAAAAGCAAAAAGGCCGCCCATCAACTTACCGCCGACACCGCCAAGCCCCTCTCGCATATAGTACATGGCACCGCCACGCCCGTCCGCCGAACGAAAGCGAAAAGCAAGTATGATTTCCGCATATTTAACGATCATGGCAACGAGGGCGCTCACCCACATCCAAAAAACCGCACCCGCGCCACCCGCCATCAAGGCAAGGCATACGCCCGCAATATTCCCGATGCCCAACGTGCCCGCCAAGGCAACGGAGAGCGCACGAAAGGATGCGCCGAGACTCCCTCGTTCTCGCTTGTCACGCAAGCGACGAAAGGGTGTAAAGCGCAAATAAAGCCAGAAAAAAAGCCCCACGACAAACAAAAGCACCGTGACACTCAAACATAGCACTCGATCATACAGTAAAGTCAGTATTTTTTCCATAAAACGCCCCCCTATATAGAAAAAATGTATGCGTGCGCGTCTAAAAAAAGAAGTGTTGCGAAGCCCTCGTCAAGAGAAGGCGCGCCCTACCGCTTTTTGGTGTATATCCTTCCTTTTTTTGCTCATACTGCAAGGGAAAGGATATTTTGGAGGTACAAGCATGGGAAAACAACGTGATTTGATGGAAAATGGAGGCGTTTTGTCCATCGAAAAGCAAGAGGGCACGCGCCTTTGGCGCTTATCTGTTCTCTACGCCCTCTTTTTGCTTTTTTCTTTATTCGGATGGGTGTTGGAAATCGTCTTTTTTGTCGCAAAGGGCAAGGGCCTGACGGACAGGGGATTTCTCTCCTTACCGCTTTGCCCTGTCTACGGGGTGTCCATTGTCAGCACCTTTCTTCTTTTGGGAACACCGCAAAAGATGCACCTCGGTCGCCGTTCGCTTTCCCACCTTTCCCTGCCCGCAAGGTATCTTTTGTATCTCGTTTTGGGCGGTACCATTGCCACACTCTGGGAGGGGCTCGTCGGGGTTGCACTGGATGGCTTTTTCGGTGTTGTCATGTGGGATTACAGGGGTATGCCGCTTTCACTATACGGGTATATTTGCTTGCCTTTTGCGCTCATTTGGGGCGTGCTTATGCTTGCCTTTATGCGCTATATTTTTCCGCCCGTCCTGTCCTATATAGAGAAAATAGAGAAAAGCACGCTTTATCTCATTTTAGTGCCGCTAACCTTCTCTTTTCTTTTTGATTTGTCGTTTAATAGCGCCTATGCCTATATTCACCGCCTGCATTTTTCCCTATATTGAATGCACACGCCTTCATAGGCGTACATAGTATTCCTCGCCGTTTTCAAGGCAATAGCAACCAAGGTAGATGCCCTCCGCCGCACCGCAGTCAAGCGCCACTCTGTCAGGGGTACAAATCATCCTTCCGCGATAAAATTCGCCCATCTTGTACGTGGGGACGTGCCCCGTCAAAACGCAAGAGTTTTTGTAATAGCGGCGGCCAAAGGGGGCGGTGTCGTATATCAGTTCCTCGGGGGTATAGCATTCAAGGGGCTTTTTGGGTGAGAAGTGGGCAAAGCCTCCGTGCACCATCATATAATTGCGCTCCAAAAGAGAGAGCGCCTCAAAGGCGGGCAGGTCGTCAAGATAATCAAGAACGCTTCGCTTGTCCTCCGAAGAAAGTGTTTCCATGTCCAATATGGTGCTTTCTCCGCCGTCCGAAAGCCATGCGTCCAGTTCGCACCGAGAGGGTGTAGCGCCACCGTCGTAAAGCGCGTGCAAAAAGCGCCGCGCACGGTATTCATGGTCGCCAAGAACGGTAAAAATATTGCTTTGATAACTGACGTCCAAAAGCAGTTTTAGCGGTGCCTCGCCATAATCAAGCAAGTCCCCGTTTATAAAAAGAATATCCTCATTACTAAATTCAATGATGGAAAGCATTTCCTTAAAGGCCTCGTAACGGCCGTGTATATCACTCATTACATAGGTCACAGTCGTCCCTCCGTTTCGTTTTTTTCTATTATAGCACGCCCCCTTTGTCGAATGGAGGTGAAAACGGGAAAAAGAAGTTTTGTTTTTACGGGACGTGCCATGAAAAAGACACCCCTGTCGCGGTGGGGGATGATGGCGCGCACTCTTTGCTTTTAGAGCATATACTGACATAAGGATACCTAAACGAAAGGTAGCATACATTCTTTGCCCCCTCGGAACGGAGATCTTTATGAATCATTTCGTCTTACTTGCGTTGCTTGCCACCCTGGGAACTTGGCTTGTGACCGCCCTCGGTGCCGCAACCGTCGTTTTCTTTTCGTCCCCCAATCCAAGAATTCTCAATCTCATGCTCGGCTTTGCCGCCGGTGTGATGATTGCCGCCAGTTTTTGGTCCCTTCTGCAACCCGCCCTCGACCGCGCGGCGGCCGTCTCCCCCTTCCCTCCATCCGTCGTCGTAACGGTCGGCTTTCTGCTCGGTGCCATCTTTATGTGGATTTCCGATAAAATCGTCACCCACGCAAGAAAGAGCGCCGATAAAACGGAGGGGCCTCATAACGAAAAAATCAATCGCATCATCATGCTCACCCTCTCCATTACGTTGCACAACATCCCCGAAGGGTTGGCGGTCGGCGTGGCTTTCGGTGCTTTACCGCAAAAGGGTTGCGCCCCCGAGGCGTTGCTTGGTGCCATTTCGGTGGCAATCGGCATCGGTCTGCAAAACTTTCCCGAAGGTGCCGCCGTTTCCCTTCCCTTGCGACGGGAGGGATATTCCCGCAAAAAAAGTTTTTTCATCGGGCAGGCATCGGCCATGGTCGAGCCGATTGCAGGCGTGTTCGGCGCACTGCTCGTTGTCTACATGGAGCCTCTTCTTCCCTATGCGCTCTCCTTTGCGGCAGGTGCCATGATTTTGGTCGCCGTCCACGAGTTGATTCCCGAATGCCAAAGAAACCGAAGCGCGCAACCCTACACCGCCACCATGGGCATCGTGCTCGGCTTTGCGTCAATGATGCTTTTGGACGTACTGCTCGGATAGCGATGCAAGACAAAGCGCGCCATCCGCACCAAACACAAAGAAATAGGCAAAAGAAAATGCTATGAGGAAATTCCCTCATAGCATTTTTATATCTGCTCTGTCTATTGGAATTTGTCATTCAAATGTCGAGTTTTAATTGTTTCAAAGAAGACTGCCGTTGGGCAGTCTTTAATCATTATCAACATCTACTAATTTGCTTACCGGAACACCTAAAACCTTGCTTATCTTAAATAAAGATTTCAATGATGGAACATAAGGAGCAGAATGGCCTTCTAACTGTGAAATAAAGTTTAATGACATGCCACAACTTTCGCTTAACTGCTCTTGTGTCATATTTGCAAGTCTTCTATAATAACCAACTTTCAACCCAACTTTTATTATAAACATTTGATATTCTTTTTCATTATAATAGTTCATAAAAATACCTGTTTACACAATTATTTTATATATATAATTATAAACTATTTACAAATAAAAAATTATTATGTATAATTAAATAAAACTTCTGTAACAAGGATGTATTAAAATAAATGTTATTTTTGGTGTGTGTTTCACACCCCATCCTGTGTTTTATATAAAAACAAGGGACATCCGCCAAAATGGCGGATGTCCTTTTCACGCGGGGTTTATGCGTTTTTTCTTATTTGAAGTATCTGTTCAAAAGTCCCTCAAATGCCTTGCCGTGGCGAGCCTCGTCGCGAGCCATTTCGTGAACGGTGTCGTGAATGGCATCCAAGCCTGCCTCTTTGGCGCGCTTTGCCAAATCGGCCTTGCCTGCCGTTGCGCCGTTCTCGGCTTCAACACGCATTTGGAGGTTCTTCTTCGTGGAGTCGGTCACGACCTCACCGAGAAGTTCTGCAAACTTTGCAGCATGCTCTGCTTCCTCGTAAGCCGCCTTCTCCCAGTACATACCGATTTCGGGATAGCCCTCACGGTGTGCCACTCTTGCCATTGCCAAATACATGCCGACCTCGGTGCATTCGCCCTTGAAGTTAGCGCGCAAATCCTCGAGGATATCCTCGGAAACGCCCTTTGCCACACCGACAACGTGCTCTGCGGCCCAAGCCATTTCCTCACTCTGCGCCGTAAACTTTGCGGCAGGTGCCTTGCAAACGGGGCACTTTTCGGGTGCTGCATCTCCCTCGTGAACGTAACCGCATACTTGACATACAAATTTCATTTTCTGTTTCTCCTTTAATATGTAATATTTTTTGTAAACTTATTTGTTTTCTTTGCCGCGGCGGCAAGCATCGCACAGTCCATGATAAAGGACCGTGTACCCCTCCAATAGGTAACGGGAATTTTCCGGAGGTAAGAGAAGTTCGGGCACCGCCACGTCCACGTCACCGACACATCCGCACATACGGCAGAAAAAATGAACGTGACTTTCCGTATTGTGGTCAAAGTGGTCGGCACTGTCTGCTATGGGAATTTTCAAAAGTTGTCCCTGCGCCGCAAGTCCACCCAGTATGCGATAGACTGTTGCGCGGCTAACGGTTGGATGATCACGGTGCAATCGGTCGTACACTTCCTGTGCCGTCGGATGATTGCGAAGGGTGCAAACCGTGTCGTAAACCAACGTCTTCTGAATGGTCTGTCTTTCCAGTGTTCTCCCTCCTTTTTCTCTTTCTATTAGGATTATATCCTATTTAAGACCATTTGTCAATAGGTTTTTAAAAAATTTTTTAAAAAAATTTGGTGTTGAAAAATCAAATGACTTTTCAACACCTTTTTTCTTTGATAAAAGCAACTGTTTGTGCTCTGTTTTTACAATAAAGCGGTTGTCATATCGCCGTTTATAAGCGCCTCCGGATAGAAAAATTACTTATTGCGTTCGTTTGCCGATTCGCACAACATGACGACGGCATCGGCACGGTTAAGGGGAGAGGATGCCGCAATGCCCTTCCCCGTCAACGGCAAAATCCCCGCGTCGTACAAAGCCGCCACCGCGTCGTCTGCCCACACGGGCACGCTTTCGGGATCACTGTAAACGGGCGATAAGGTGGGCGTTGCAAGTTTTAGCATACGGTTGAGAATGACCGCCGCCTCGGCACGTGTGACGGGCTTTTCGGCGTGGAAATACAGACCATCCTTTTCAAAGGAGCCTGTGACGTATCCCTTTTCCTGCGCCGTCGCAATATAAGGACGGACGGAAACAGGGATTTTCTCATTATCGTCAAAGCAGGTTTCGGTCAAATTCGACATCGGCGCTATCTTCATCGCCTTCATCGCCATGGCAACAAATTCTCCGCGACTGACCGTCTTTTCGGGCGAGAAATACATGCCTGCCCCCGAAAGTTCACCGAGCATCCAGCGGTTTGCCGCCGCAGTCAGGGCGGCGTTATACGCCGCGTGTCCTGCCATGTCCTTGTAGTCCATGTCTATCTCGCGCTCTTTGACGTTGATTTGCACGCAGTTCTCATACGAATAGTTTCCGCACGCATCCCGTACCACGTAGGTGAATGAGTCTTTGCCGCGAAAATCGTCCTTCGGCGTGTAGCAGAATGCACCGTTATGCAAATCTTCCATTGTCAAAGTGCCGTTTGTCGGATAGTTCGTGACGATATACGTCAACTCATCGTTTTCGGGATCAAGGGTGACCAAATTGCCGTAAACGGCGACCCCCATTTGCGTGGAAACAGACAGGGCGCTTTCCTCCTTATCTACCTTGGGGGCATAATTGATGGCGTCAAGAATACGAATTTGGCATTGCATGGGTGCGCCTCCCGCAAACTCCTTGCAGGTGAAGGTGAACGAAGCCTCCGAAACGGTGTTCGCCGCAGGGACGAAGGAGAGCAACGACAAATATTCGCGGCGAATGGTTTGTCCTGCCTGCACGCGCATTCCCGAAAGTTTCAACACGCCGTCGCGACTGTCGGGCAACTCTTTAACGGTAATTGCCTCAAAATCAGATATTCCCATCGCCTGTTGGAAATCACTGATCGCCATATTGACACCCGCATTTTCGCGCAATCCGCTTTTGACCATCGGAATGTCATCGGAAAGTTGAGTAAATGAAATCGGCATCACCTCGTCGTCATTCGCCGCAAAAACAGACAGGGAGAACACCAAGATGAACACGAGCAAGAGCGACGTTGCCAACACTAAGCACGCTTTGTTTTTTCTTTTGAGCATAAGCAAGTTTTCCTTTCCTTGTCATCGTTACCCTTACTTTTCCCTCTTAAACAGAAAATATGCAAGTCTTCCTCTTTTTTCTTTCGTTGACAATTTCTTTTGCAACAAAAGAGGCTCGTTCTTTTGGTTTTTATCGCACGTGCCGTGGCCGTTTGCTTTTCTTATTTATAAAGTAGTAAAAATGCGTTTTTTGGAAAGAATAGCAAAGGCAACGGCAAAGACCGCTTTTTCCTTTGCCACGCCACGTCCACCAACTTTGTCGGGGTGTCATCCGTCATCTATAATTTAATGGATATTTTTACTTGTTTTTCCTCATTTTTTTGCCCTCTCCTCTTGAAAACGGGAAAGACATGCTGTATAATAAGTATAATTATATAAAATATAAATATAATCGGCATCGCGTTACGGTGCGCGCCGACAAAAGAAAGGAAAACCCATGACAAATTCCATTGAAAATACCATTGAAAGACTGACCGGCTTTGACAAAGAGATCGGTGAAGCCATTCACGAGGAATATCTCCGTCAGGAAAACGGCATTGAGTTGATCGCCTCCGAAAACGTTGTGTCGGAAGCATGCTTGCTTGCCGCAGGAACCATTTTGACGAACAAATACGCCGAGGGCTATCCCGGCCGCCGCTATTACGGCGGTTGCGAGCGTGTCGACGTTGTCGAGCGCCTCGCCATTGAGCGCGCCAAACAACTTTTCGGTGCCGAGCATGCCAACGTGCAACCCCATAGCGGCTCGCAGGCAAACACCGCCGTGTACGTCGCACTTCTTCATCCGGGCGACACCGTACTCGGTATGAGTTTGGCGGATGGCGGTCACCTGACACACGGTAGCCCCGTCAACCTCTCGGGCCTTTACTATCACTTCGTGCCCTATGGCGTGAACCCCGTTACACACCTCATCGACTATGATGAAGTGGAGCGTCTCGCCATCGAGAACAAGCCGAAACTGATCGTTGCGGGTGCGTCTGCTTATCCGCGCGTTATTGATTTTGCGCGCCTGCGCGAAATTGCCGACAAGGTCGGTGCTTACCTCATGGTTGACATGGCGCACATTGCAGGACTTGTCGCCGCAGGCTTGCATCCCAATCCCGTTCCCTATGCCGACGTTGTCACGTCCACCACGCACAAAACCCTGCGCGGTCCTCGCGGTGGCTTAATTCTTTGCCGTGAGGCACTGGCAAAGCAAATTGACAAGGCAATTTTCCCCGGCATTCAGGGCGGTCCTTTGCTTCATATCATTGCCGCCAAGGCCGTTTGCTTTGGCGAAGCATTGAAGGACTCCTTCCGTGAATATCAAACGCAGATCGTCAAAAATGCGCGCACCTTGGCAGAGGCGTTTTTGGCAGAGGGCTTTGATTTGGTTTCGGGCGGCACGGACAATCATCTGATGCTCCTTGACCTCCGCCCCTTCGGCGTTACGGGCAAGGAACTTGAACGCCGCTTGGATGCCGTTCATATCACCGTCAACAAAAATGCCATTCCGAACGATCCCGAAACGCCCTTCGTCACAAGCGGTGTCCGTATCGGCACGCCCGCCGTCACCAGTCGCGGCTTCAAGGAAGAGGAGATGAAGGAAATCGCCCGTTTGATAGGCATGACCACGCGCGACTTTGAAGGAACCGCCGACGAGGTGCGCGCAAGAGTGGCAGAGCTCTGCCGCCGCTTCCCTCTCTTTCGTTAACTCGTTTTTGCAATTTTCTTGACCGCTTCAAAACACAGTAAAGGACCGCTAAAAGGTCGCTTTTATCAGAAAGGTTCGATAATATATCATGAAAAATTTCAAAAGAATCGGTATTTTGACGTCGGGCGGTGACGCCCCCGGCATGAACGCCGCCATTCGTGCCGTCACCCGCACGGCGCTCTCTCACGGCGTTGAGGTGTTCGGTATCTATCGCGGTTATAGCGGACTGATCAACGGGGATATCAAACAGTTCGGCATCCGCGACGTATCCAACATCGTCAACCGTGGCGGCACTATGCTCTACTCTGACCGTTGTCCCGAATTCAAAACCGAACCGGGTATTCAGAAAGCCGTAGCCACCTGTAATGACCTCGGCATTGACGGCATCATTGCCATCGGCGGTGACGGCACCTTCCGCGGCGCTACGGATCTGTCCGTCCCCGGCATTCCCACCATCGGTATCCCCGGCACCATCGACAACGATATCACCGCAACGGAGAACACCATCGGTTTTGATACCGCTATGAATACCGTTCTCCAGATGTG
>JAZSOK010000080.1:0-3075 GCA_045536865.1 Eubacteriales bacterium | reverse complement strand
AATGAACGACTTTAACTCGTCCATTTTTGCAACGATCTGCTCTTGTGTGAGTCTCATGAAAAAGAACCTCCTGATATATAATATTTTTTTAAACCTGTAAAAACGGCAAGACGGCATACTGCTGACATCTTAACCTTACATATTATAACATATAACTTGTCTGAAATCAAGTCTTTTTGACAAAAAAATCACAATTTCGGGGGAATAAAAATTTGGGCAAGAAAAAAAGCGCCTTTTGGGCGCTTTTTTTCTTATGTGAGTAATTTAAAACCAGGTCAGTCTGCATCACCGTGCTTGATGCTTTTGTATATCGCGAAGGGGTATACAAAAACGGAAAGCAAAAGGCCTAAAACAACAGCCAATGCTCCGCAAATCAGAGCAAGAACAAGGCCCAAAATCCAGAACAACAGCTTAACGGTTAAGAGCCATATAATTCCGTCAAGATCAAGTGTGAAAATAAGCCCCGGCATTTCGACGAAGCCCCAACTGAAAATGCTGATCATCATCTCGCCCAAAAAGTTGTTCTTTAGAATCAAGCAGGAAATGAGCGCAAAGGACAAAACCCCAAGCACGCCGAAAAAGGCCAAGGCCGTATAATCCGATGCGCTTACAGAGGTTGCAATGCCTAAAATTATGAATAATAACCCCACAATTCCGCCCCAAACAAATGAATGAATCCGTCTTTTCATGTTAAGTCTCCTCATTAAAATTTATTTTGTTTCCAATGTAAGTAAGTATAATCTCCGGAGTTATGTTGTTTTTGTTTACGATAAACACGGGAATCAGCACATCGTAATCAAGAAGCAGTTTGCTTAACTCCGTGTTCGTCAACGAAACGCCAATGTTTACGTTGTTCACGGATTTAACGTCATTGACGAACGTATCGTAGTTTTCTTCTTGCACGAAGATCATAGGCACTTCAATCTTGTGCTCTATGAATTTTTCGTTCGTTGCGTCGTATGAGTAGACGTACTGCGTTCTGAATTCAATGTCGAAGCGTCTTGATAAGGCTTTTATATTAAGTCCGCCAACCTTTTTCGTTTCCCAGATGGCAGTGGAGCCGTTAACGTATAGTTGCGCCGGTACGTCGCCGTTTCGCGGAATGTATTTTATCGTATGGATCCCGCTGATGTCGTTGAGATTAAACCATAAGGTGTTGTAAACAATGGAAGAAAGCGTTTCGTTTACCTCATAACCAAGCATCTTGCCGGTTTCTGTATTGTAAAGCTCGCATATGTAGCCCGTGAATCCGGCCATACCGCTTGCCTTATTGCCAACGACCGACACGTAATCCTCGGTAATATAGAATTCGGCGGCGCTTGCGATCTCAACGGAGGAAACGGTCAAATATTCAAATATATGTCCGTCAACCGAACCGTCGTCGGCTCTTTTGATCGTGAAGAAGGCTCTTCTTGCGCCGAGATACTTGACAGCAAATTCATAGGAGTTCTCGAAAATCTTATATGTAAGCGCGTTCGCGTCGCCCAACTGGATCCTGCCGAAACGCTCGCCCGT
The DNA here is from genome assembly GCA_045536865.1 of Eubacteriales bacterium. Classification (GTDB taxonomy): domain Bacteria; phylum Bacillota; class Clostridia; order Oscillospirales; family CAG-272; genus UBA1740. The sequence goes on along the minus strand of JAZSOK010000080.1, from coordinate 1,560 downwards.
TTCCGCACTCATGCTCAAAGCGATCTGTACGGTCTGCTCACCGAGAATGGGTAACGTTGCCGTATAGTCCAGAACGTAGGATATGGTCTCGCCGTCAAAATCGATCGTAACGTGATATATCCCGTTTGTAAGCGTGTAGTGCGCGGTGTCGGAGGGGTTGCCGTCCAAGTAGTTGGTAAACGCCGTGACGGATGTCGCGGAAAGCGTATCTACCACGCTCAACACGTTGAAAAACGTTTCCGACTGTTGCAAATTTTCGAGCACCATATGCCATTGCTCGCCGAAGCCATAAGTGATATCGGATGTGTTTACAAAGGTAGAATAGTCTTGAATGATATCGTCTGCATCTACCAGATTGGAAGAATAATCAAAGCGCATGCTTTCGGGAAGATAGCCCATAGGATCTAACTTGTATCCGTTAAGCAGCGTTTCGAGCAGCGACTTCATATTTAAGATTTTGTTCCAGATGGCGTAATAGGTGGTGTCACCTGTGATGGGAGCGGTAAAGTCAACAGCCGTTCTGTCGTTTTGCGTTGCACTCCAACCGACAAAATGATACCCCTCGTAGTCAGGTGCGGTAGGTGCTACCGCCGTGTTGCCGTATTCCACCGTTTGCGGTGCCACCGCGCTACCGCCGTTGGAATCAAACGTAACCGTGTATTTTTGCTTGATTGCCAAAACGCGCGCGTAATAAGTAGCATCTGCGGTAGCCGACGGAACGGATGCCAGCACCTCGCCGCCTGCGGAGGTCGCCCATCCCTCAAAGGTATAATCCCATTCCGCTGTGTCGGTTACTCTGTAATCATAGGAGGGAACTTTCCCTTCTTCTACGTTAGTAGAGGATAGCGTGGTGCCGTTTTCGTCAATCCAGGTTATGCTGAACGTTTTGGCATCATTATCCCCTTCATTGCAAGATGTAACCCAAAGCATGGTTGTGACGATAAAGAGGAATACCAGTGTCAGTTTTTTCATTTTTTTCTCCTTCATAAAAATAAAAAAGTGCGCCGACCGAAATCAGCGCACAAAAACACAAATTCCGGTCGTCGCCAAACAAACCAAATACAAAATGGGTATAGTGTTGCAATACTCTCATCGTGTACGGAATTTGCATTTTATCAAATCCATTGCAATAAGAGCATTGACAAAAAAGGGTATAAGTATCCCTAAAAAAGAAAATACACCCATAAATCATATATTTAGTTTGTTTGGCGTGTTTATTTTATCACAAAGAAGGAGAAAAAGCAAGAGGAAAAGGAAAAAAGTTTTTGTAATGTCAAGATGGACGAGGAGATACATATCCGACCGTCGCCCATGGCGACATCGGCGGAAACCGCCTTAACGTCGGCTCGCAAGCACCGGCACAACATAAAGTAGAGAAAATTTCAAGAAAGAAATTTTCTCGGGGGAATATGGTATAAACGCCGGGGGGTGTTTATACTTGCAAGACGAAATCCAATGGATTTCGCTCTTGCGCCGTTCTGCGGCGGGCTCACGAACCCGTGCGATGCTATGCATCGCCGTGTTCGCTCTTGGGTCATCTCCACCAAAGGAAAAAGCGCC
>JAZSOK010000110.1:0-7270 GCA_045536865.1 Eubacteriales bacterium | reverse complement strand
CCGATAAGTCCCTCGCGCAAATAAGTACGGAATGCGGCTTTTGTGACCAGTCCTATTTCACGAAAACCTTTAAAAAAGCAACAGGCGTTACCCCAACGCAATATAAAACGCTTTTGAATTCCCAAAAGCCCTGAAAGAAAACACCTCAAAGTGAACGAATAGCGTTCGGTACGAGGTGTTTTTTATTTTTTTGGCAAGTGCAAATCGAACTTTCTTATATGTTTTTATGGAAATTTTCTATTGAATTGCAGAGATAAAGAAGTTTATAATTATGATTGCCAATCAAAAATAAAAATGGGAAGCATTTTTGAATTTGTATGTGATAGGGAGAAAACCATGGGATATTTATTGTTGGTGCTTGCGACAGGAACGAATCTTGTAGAGCACACGTTTCAAAAAACATACAGCAAAAAACACGGTAACGGAGGTATCTTGTTTACGGCGTTTGTTGCTCTTTTTTCCTTTTTGTTTTTTCTTTGGAAATATCTTATCACGGATACTTGCAAAACAGATTTTACCATGGCACTTTTGCCTTATGCGCTTGCCGGGGCGTTTTGCTATTGTGTTGCATCCGTCGCTGCGTACATAGCCTATCAAACCGGCCCGTTTGCCATTACAGGTCTGATATTTTCTTTTAGCATTATGCTAACGTCCGGATTTGGTATTATATTTTTTGATGAGCCGTATTCGGTATGGACGTTTGTGGCATTTGCTTTGGTGATCGTATCGTTGCTTTTAATCAAAGCACCAAAGGGAAAAGAAGATGCAGATCAAAACCGAGACGATAAAAAAGTGTCTGCTATTTGGCTTGCCGCCGTTATTATCAATTTGATATTATCGCCAGCATATAGTATACTTGTCAAATGGCAGCAGAGAGAATTTAATAATACAGTAAACAATGAATTTGTCTTGATTGCAATCGGTTTGTCGGCAGCGGTGTTGTTTGCGGTTGGCTTTGCGATGGCAAAAAAAGAAAGCAAAAACATTATAAAGACTTGTTTCCCGTATGCGTCTACGGCGGGCCTGGCTAATGGTGCGAATAACATGTTGACAATTGTCCTCAATACGCTTTTTCCATTGTCCGTCATCTCGCCAACCCGTTCTATTATGACGAAAGCAGCAAGTTTGGCAATCGCTTATTTTGTGTTCAAGGAGCGTTTTACCGTTAGACAAATGATTGGCATTATCGTCGGTGTTGTTGCGATAGTGCTTCTCAACGTTGCAACGATGTGATCATACGGTTAGTTGATGACGGCACTTTTTTCATGACACACGCATTAGCAACGTGATTTTTATGTATCGTATTTTTTGCTAACAAAAAAACCGTTAGCGTAAAAAAAGACGAGATTTACGCAATCTCGTCTTTTTTTGTTTATCAACCATTGCACAAAAGGTTTAGAAAATCAGATTTTTTCTAATCTGCGGATGTAACAACCTTCGAAATCACGCGAGCGCGCGAGCGTTTGCAGGTGCAGATAACTGATGCCCAACGCAGTGTTGTGTTGCATTTTTGACTTGGAAATCACGACGTCGTTATATTTACAAACGGCCTCTCGCTTTTCGCAATCCCACTCGATTGTCAACGTAACCCACTGGTCGGCAGGCACTTCCTCGTCAGCAGATAAGCAAAATTCTGCCGTTTGGTAAGCATATTCGTCCGTGGGGTTGATCCATTCATCCGCAAGGCATAGTTGCAAGCCTTTCGTTTTGCGATAGAACTGCACTTCAAGGCGCCCTTTGTTTGCCGCAGGGAAGTTCCATGCCATGCCCGATAAGCCATTTACCAATCTCGGATCGTCGTTATAGACGAATTGCATAGCCTCTTCAACCGTACCGGCAGGATCGGGGGCGGGATATACGCTTGGGATTCTGTTCCATTGACAATGGCCGGGGATACCGCGTCCCGTCCAAGAGCCCGAAACGCTTTTTAGATATCCGTGTACGGAAACGTTTTTCATTCCGGATTTGAAATCTTCCGTGCGCGTCGTTTCATATAGCCAACGCACATCAAAGATGAGCAACTTGCGCAAATCTTCGTGTTGCCCCGCGGAAAGTAAAATTTTCCCCATAGGAAGTTCAATTGCCTGAAATTGATGTACGCTACGGTCGTTACTGTCGTACATAGAGCCATACGTACGGAAATCTACGTTATTGCGTACCGCATTCAGGATGCTTTCTCTGCAACCAAAGAAAGTTTTTCCATCGTCTTCGCTAATGGCAACGTGCGCGGCATCGCGGTTTGTGAATACGTCCTCACCAATGCCGTCAATGACAAACTGGGGTACAGGCGGTTGGCACAAAGTTTTATCCTGCTCGGGGAGGGGGTGCGTATTGTTCCAAAACAAAAGAACGCGACCGTCTCTCATCGTAAACGGGAAAGGCGTTGTCAGTGTCATATGAAAACGGCTTTCAACAGGTTCTGTCCAGGTGTCTCCGTTGTCGTAAGAAAAGCACTCGTACATATAATCCTGTGACGTGCGCAACACAAGCCATAAAACGCCGTTCTTTAACCGTGTCAGGGACGGCTCTGAACCGTTGTTTTCCCAACGCACACCCTTATGGGGCGGTGTTTGCTTGAAACGGGGGCAGGAAGGAAGGTCTTTGATTTTCCACGTATCGCCACCGTCATCTGAAATGAATAAGGTAGGGAAACAACGGTAGACGCCTTGATCGTCGATTTCGGTCTTGTGTGTGGTGACGAACAAGCGTTTACAATCTTCTAAAACATACGGTAAATAAAGATCCGTATAATTCGCTTCGACAATTAAACGGACGTCGGGGTTTGTGTCACCGGGACCAATATCAGATATATAGCGATAAATGCCAGTTCGCCCTATTTTGCGTACCGTCACATACTTGCCCGTCCACGGCACGTATACGCACGAGCCGATGTCGTTGTGACTTGCATCGTATTCCGCCCATGTTAAACCGCCATCGCGGGAGGAAAGATAAACGGGACGGTAAGTGTCGGGCGAACCGCCGAGCAAAACGGTTTTATCCTTTTCTCCGTATACGCGGATCTCGCCGTCAGCGCAAACACAAATGCTGTTTCTCGTATCCTGGGGAGGTGTGGCAACGACAACAGGTGCGTATATACGGGAATACATTTTCTTTTCCCGTTCACCTAGTCGCTTGGCAATGTTATCGGTATAATTATACATGATTTTTCTCCTACCGCTATTTTTTTACAAGAAAGGCTTGCGACAATATTATAACAAGGTGAAAAAAAAAAGTCAATCGTTTTTTGCAAAAAGAGAAAAAATATGCAGACGAAAAAAACGGACATTCGTTCGTAGGGATATAACAGTGCATTGTACTTCTAATTATATTAGACGGGAGCATAAAAACGCTCCCGTTCTTTCTTTATATTTTAAAGATGCTCTGCGCGGAAACGAGACGGGGAAATGCCCTCGCGTTCTTTGAAAATTTTGCTAAAATAAGAAAAATCGGAAAAACCCACGTCCGTTGCAATCTTGGAAACGGGAGTGCTCGTGGTAAGTAGATATTTTTTCGCATTCGAGAGTCTACGGGATAATATGTATTCAAAAACGGACATGCCCACCGTCTTTTTGAAGGTGTGGCACAAATGGGACTTGCTTAGACATACGTGCAAGCAAATCTCGTCCAAAGTAATGTTGTTTTGCAGATTGCTGTGGATAAAATCGAGTGCCGATACGATGCGGTTGTCTAAATACGGCGAGGTCTGTCCTGACGGTTCCCATTGCGCGTGCCCCTCCGTATGCACTAAAATGGTCATCATTGCGGTTGCCGCTTTCATCTTCGTCAGTGGAGAGTTTTCTTTCAACGCCTCGTTTAGCGCAAAAAACTGCGCGTCGATTGCGGCGGCGGTTTCTTTGTCAAGTGAAAGGTAGGTTCCGCCGTTCTTCTTGAATAAAGCATCAATGCTTTGCGTGCAATCGGCATCTTGTGCAAGTGCATCAATAAACCGCGCATCTACAATTAACTTTCGCCGCGTGTATTCCGTAGGCTCGTCGGGAACGGAACAATGCGTCTCAATGCCGTTAATGAGATAGAGAGATAACGGCCGAATAGGGAAAAGTTTATCTCGCACGATGAACGAACCGCTTCCTTTGCAAACAAGCACAAATTCGTAACTGTTGCCATGGGAATGCCGTACGTTGTGGAAAGAGTCTTTTCCTTGGTCAAGATACTTAAAATCAATAATTTCTTTCATAGTAATTTCATTATAGCACACCTCTTATAAAAAAGCAAGATATTTATAATAATTTGCAATTTATTTATAGGAATGTTATAAAATTTCTGTTATCATTATAAAAAAGCAAAACAAGCGAAAGAGAACTGTGTATGTGTAAAGTTGTTATTTGCGATTTGGACCATAAAGAAATCACGCAAGAATTAGAGGTTTTGGAAAGTGTCGGTCTTGACACGAAGTGGTTGCACTGTAAAACGCAGCAAGAGGTCATTGAGCAGTGCAAGGGCGCGGTCGTATTGCTCAATCAATACGTGCGTATGGATAAAGTCATTTTCGAGGCATTGCCGAGCGTGAAATGTATCGTTCGTTACGGCGTGGGGTATGACAACGTCAATATAGAAGATGCTACCGCTTACGGTGTGCAGGTTTGCACCGTGCCCGATTACGGCACGGGTGAGGTGGCGGATCACGCTCTCGCACACATGATGAATTTGGTGCGGAAAATCAATTTGCAAAACAACTTGATCCGCAACGGTGTTTGGGATTATAAAAAAAGCATTCCCGTTTTCCGTTTGAAGGAGGCAACCATCGGCATTTTCGGTGTGGGCAGAATCGGTAGTTCTTTTGCAGAAAAGGTACGGCCGCTTTGCAAAGAAGTCATTGCCTATGATAAGGAATACGGCAAGGCAGACAGAAAGTTCCCCGATTTTGTAAAATTCGTTTCTTTTGAAGAACTATTACGCCGTTCGGATATTATCTCCGTACATTCTCCACTCACCAAAGACACACATCACGTATTTAACGAACGCACGATTTCCATGATGAAGCCCACGGCGTATTTGGTGAACGTTTCCCGCGGCGGAATCGTGGATGAGGAAGCCTTGTATCAAGCATTGAAGGACAAAAAGATTGCAGGCGCGGCCTTGGACGTGGTGGAAAAAGAACCGCTACCTAAGGATAGTCCTCTCTTGCAATTTGATCATTTCAGTATCAGTCCGCATTCCGCTTGGTATTCCGAGCAATCGGCGTTGGATATGAAGCGAAAGGTCGCAGAGGAAGCGGTAAGATTTTTAAGTGGCGAACCTGTCAAAAGTCCGGTCAATAAAGTATAAAGGAAAGAGAAGTTATGAAAGCAATACGGTATATGGGCGCAAACCAAATCGACGTGGCGGACGTTTCGGAGCCGCAAGTCAAAGAAGGATGGGCAAAAATTAAAGTTTCCCACTCGGGAATCTGCGGAACGGATTTGAACATCTACGCAGGTACACACCCCCGTGCAAAAGCACCGCTGATTATGGGGCACGAATTTTCGGGTACGCTTGAAAACGACGTAAAAGGATTTCAAAAAGGCGAAAAGGTAACCGTATATCCTTTGATTTCGTGCGGCGAATGTACACCTTGCAAAAGCGGCAATAAGCACGTTTGCAACACCCTTGGCTTATATGGCATCGATCAGGACGGCGGATTTGCACAATATGCGCTTGTGCCCGAAGAAAATCTCGTAAAATTGCCCGAGGGAATTTCCATGAAACTCGGCGCACTGATTGAGCCTATCGCCGTTGCCGTGCACACACTTCGCGAGACGTCGTTCATACCCGGAGATAACGCGCTTGTGTTCGGGGCAGGCACGATTGGTCTTTGCGTAGCACTCACGTTGCGTTTGTTCGGTGCGCGGGATATCACCGTCGCGGAAACGGACGAAAAACGCCTGCAACTTGCCAAGGAACTCGGCTTTGAAATCGTCAATCCCATGACGGAAGACATCGTGGAATACGCAAAACAAAAAACGGGCGGCGACGGTTTTGATACCGTTTACGATTGTGCCGGCGTACAGGCCGTGGCAAACACACTCTTGGACGCAATCAAGGTGAAGGGTCAAATCGTTATCGTGGCTTCCTATAAAAAGCCCGCAGAATTGCCTCTTTTCAAGGGTATGGCGAAAGAACTTTCCATTCGTTTTGTGCGTGTATATCGCAAAAAAGACGTGGAAATTGCAGCGGAAATTGCGGCAAAAGAACCGCTTTACGAAAAGATTATCACACACGTACTTCCCGCAGAGAAGGCGCAAGAAGGCTTTGATCTGCTCTTCACGAAGGGAACGGGCGCAATTAAGGTGATGTATCAATTCGATAAAGGAGAATGAGAAGATGAATTTGTTTGATTTAACGGGCAAAACCGCGCTCGTAACGGGCGGTAGCCGCGGCTTGGGCAAAGGTATTGCAGAAGGCTTGGCAGCGGCAGGTGCAAAGGTTGCCATCGTTGGCGTGAGTGACGGCGTTCATAAAACGGCAAAAGAACTTTGCCAAAAAGGATATACCGTGTATGCCTTCCAATGCGACGTATCTACGGAAGAAAGCATCAACGAACTGGTTGAAAAAGCAACGGAAACATTGGGCGGTACGTTAGATATTTTGGTAAACAACGCAGGTATTCAACGAAGAAATAAATGCGAAGATTTTTTGGTGGAAGATTGGGACGACGTCCTAAACGTAAACCTTCGTTCGGTGTTTTTGCTTTGTCAGGCGGCGGGGCGGAAAATGCTTGAAAAAGGGAAGGGTAAGATTATCAATGTGGCTTCCATGCTCAGTTTCTTCGGTGGATTTACCGTGCCCGCATACGCAGCATCGAAGGGCGGTGTGATGCAACTTACCAAAGCCCTTTCGAACGAATGGGCAAGCAGGGGTGTCAACGTAAATGCAATTGCGCCCGGATATATGGCAACGGAAATGAACACGGCGCTCATCAACGACGAGGGGCGCAACAAAGAAATTTTATCCCGTATTCCCGCAAAACGTTGGGGAACGCCGGAAGATATGCAAGGCGTTGCAGTATTTCTGGCATCCGATGCATCCAATTATTTAAGCGGTGCAATTATCCCCGTTGACGGCGGATATATGGGCAGATAAAAAAAGAAAAACACCTCAAACTGAACGAATGGCGTTCGGTACGAGGTGTTTTTCTTTCAGGGCTTTTGGGAATTCAAAAGCGTTTTATATTGCGTTGGGGTAACGCCTGTTGCTTTTTTAAAGGTTTTCGTGAAATAGGACTGGTCACAAAAGCCGCATTCCGTACTTATTTGCGCGAGGGACTTATCGG
>JAZSOK010000010.1:0-12637 GCA_045536865.1 Eubacteriales bacterium | reverse complement strand
CATCCTGCCCGTGTGTTTATGGGCGATACAGGCTCGCTTTTCCTCGGCGCACTCGCCGCATCGCTTGCCTTCTTGATGGATATGCCTCTCCTCATTTTGCTCGTCGGCATCATCTATGTCATCGAGGGGTGTTCCGTCGTTTTACAGGTCTCTTATTATAAGTTGACGAAAAAGCGCCTTTTCCGCATGGCACCCATTCACCACCACTTTGAAAAATGCGGTTGGGGCGAAGTGAAAATCGTGTGTGTATTTTCGTTCATCACCCTTCTTTTCTCCTTGCTCGTCTATTTTGCCATTTAACAGTTATTACGATAAATAATCCCGTCTATAAAAGAAAGGAGTGCCTATGCCGAATCCCCACTTCCCCAGACGCCCCATCTTCGGAAATACGATGAATCAAGCGGCGTTTGAAAATAAGCAAAACAATGGCGAAAAAAGGCCAAACGATACGGCTCTTTCAGAAGAAAAGGCACGCGCCTTTCTTGAAAAAAGCGCACAAGAAACTTCTGTTAACAAAGAAAACGGCGTATCGCCCGCTTCCATAAATACGGATGAAGCAAAGGCGCATACGGAAGATAAACAACCGATAGAAGATATCCGTGACGGCATCGCCCCCGAAGAAAAGACGGGGGATGCCACCGCATCAATTGACAAACCGCATACCGCGCAAAACGAACGCGCATCCATGCCCCGTCACAGTTTTCATTTCGGCGAAAAAATGAATTCCGAGCCGAAAACCTCCTTTTTCTCCGTTTCAGGCGAAGGTCAAGAGGAGAAAAAGCCCCTTCAAAAAGAAAAAAAAGAAAAAATAAAACAAGGCAGAGCGCGTTTCCCAAAAGAGAAAAAAGAAAAAGAGAAGACAAGTGAGAAAAGACCTCACTCCTTTTTCCGCCGCATTTGGAATCTCCTTTTCAGCGACACATCATTTTGCCGCGAGGACTGCTTGATCCCCAAAAAGAGCGCGGGGATTGACCGCATCTTTCTCCTTTCGTTCGTACTTCTGCTTTGCATCGGCTCTGTCATGGTGTTCAGTTCAAGTTACGCCTATGCGGAAGCGCGCTACGATGACAGTTCCTATTTTGTGCGCCGCCAACTGATTTTCGCGGCGCTCGGCATTGGTGTCATGTTGGTTGCCTCCATGATGACGGTGCAATTTTACCGCATGATCAGTCGCTTTGCCTTTGCCGTCACCCTCCTTCTTTTGGCGGCCGTCCTCGTCGTCGGCGTCAACTTAAACGGTGCGCAACGGTGGCTCGGCTTTGGCCCGTTGACCATTCAACCGACGGAAATTGCCAAACTGACGATGGTCATGATGCTTGCATGGTATTTCTCTCAATACGGCCACAAGTTGCGCGAAAAGCAGTCCTTTATCCGTCACTTGTCCTATAACACCCTGCTCCCGGGTATGATTATCGGTGTGATTTGCGGCTTGGTTATGCTTCAAAAGCACCTTTCCGGTATCATCATTCTCGGCTCTATCGGTCTGCTTCTTATGTTTGTGGCAGGCACCGATGCCCGCCACCTCGGTACGCTCATGGGCGTTGCCGTTGCAGCGGTCACGTGCATTGCTCTTTTCACAGACTATACGAAACGCCGCATTGACATTTGGCTTGATCCCTATTCGATGCGCCTTGACGGTGGATGGCAGACGATCCAAGGCTTGAATGCCATCGGCACGGGCGGTTTTCTCGGTCTTGGTATCGGGGATAGCCGTATGAAATACAGTTGGGTATCCGAGCCTGCAAACGACTTCATTTTCACCATTGCTTGCGAGGAACTCGGCTTTGTCGGCGCTTTCATCATACTTGCACTTTTTGCGGTATTTGTCTGGCGCGGATACGTCATTGCCATGCGTAATCCCGACACCTTTGCACGCCTGCTTGCCTTCGGTATCGTCACCAAGGTGGCGGTGCAAACGCTTTTGAACATCGCCGTTATTACAAACACCATTCCCAATACGGGTATTCCGCTTCCCTTTTTCAGTTACGGCGGTACGTCCCTCGTTATCCAACTCATGGAAATGGGCATCGTTTTATCCGTTTCCCGCACGTCACAATTAAAATATCGCTAATACATGCGCCGCAAAAGAAAGGACCCGTCACCATGCATATACTTCTCACGGGCGGTGGTACCGCAGGCCACGTTAACCCCGCTATTGCCATTGCCGAGATTGTCAAAGAGCGCATCCCGGATGTAAAAATCTCCTTTGTAGGCACCAAAACGGGCATCGAAAACCGTTTGGTAGCCAAAGAGGGATACCCCATGTATCAGATCAACGTCAAGGGCTTTTCACGCAGTCTGTCGCCGAAAAACATCTATGCGGCGTATTTGGCTTGGTCCTCACCGCGTGCGGCACGCAGACTTCTTCGCCGTTTACAGCCCGACATCGTTATCGGCACGGGCGGCTACGTATCCTGGCCCATTTTGAAGGCGGCATCGCTTGAAGGCATTCCCTCCGCCGTGCATGAATCAAACGCCATCCCCGGCCTAACCGTCAAGCAACTTGAAAAGTACGTCGACCGTATTTTTTTGAATTTTGCGGAAACGGCCAACCATTTTAAAGATAAAAGCAAAACGGTGACCGTCGGCAACCCCCTCCGCCGTACCTTTCTTCACTCTGACAGATCCGCCGTTCGCAGAAGGCTCGGCATTTCCGACGGCGAAAAGTTGATTCTTTCCTTTGGCGGTAGCCTCGGCGCCACCGCGCTCAATAACGCCTGCCTCTCCCTTATGGAGCACTATGTTCTTAACAATAAAAGCGTCCACATGATCCACGGTTGCGGCGAACGAAATTATGAAGCGTGTGAAAAGGAATTCCTCCGCTTTAACCCCGAAAGAAACGCCCGCATGCAACTCCTTTCCTATATCGACAACGTTCCCGAGTTGATGCAGGCGGCGGACGTCGTCATTGCGCGTGCAGGGGCGATGACCGTCTCTGAAATTGCTTTGGCAGGTGTCCCCTCCATCCTTGTTCCCTCACCAAACGTTGCAAACGACCATCAAAGGAAAAACGCGGAACTTCTTTCCAGTCAAAACGCCGCCGTCTTACTTCTTGAATCAGAAACGCTTGACCGCGAGTTGATTGATAAAACGAGCGCCCTACTTGACAACGCCCACGAAAGAAAAACCGTTGCCCTCCGCGCACGTGCATTTGCGCGCACGGATACGGCAGAACTCATTTTTTCCGAAATGATGTCACTAATAGAAAAAAAGAAAAATGAACAACCAAAAAAATAAAGAAGATGAAAAAGGAACGGTCGTACAATGGACAACGAGCAAAATATGACGGACTTGCCCCATACGCCGTCACCGACAACGGGGCTTGCCATTCTTGCCTCCTTCATACTTTTTATTGCCGCTCTTTTCCTTGTCTATTTTGAATGCAACCGTGTCGGTAGCGTGACGCTTGAAAGTGGCAGTTATGCCGACAGTATAGCAATAGAAGAGATCGTCGGCGATCCTCGCGGTGATTTTCTGCCTTTGATGGACAAAGCGGGCATCAAGGAAAAAATCTGTGCGCTCACCCCCCTCGTTGCCGACGTTCGCATTGAACTTCGTTTTCCGCGCCGCCTATATATTCGCGTCATTGATGAAACGTACGCCTACTATTTAACTGGTGCAAACGGCACCATTCTTCTCCTAAACGACGATTTGAAGATTTTGGGCGTTCACGACCAAAAGGTATACGATAGCGGCGAGGCGGGCTATGACTTAAATGACATGACGGAATTGCTCGTCAAAAACCCGCAGAATTTGACCATCGGCAAACAGTTGAATTTCGACGGTCAAGAAGAACTGGCCCCCTTCCTTTCTGCATTAAAAAAAGAAAAAGGCAACCTTTACACGCACTTAAACGTCCTTGACATTTCCAATCTGCGCGACATCGTCGTCATTTTTGACAACCTCGTACGCATCGAACTTTCCGAATATACCGATCCTGCGTTAAAACTTCAAGCAATTGAAGCCATGATGCAGACGAAAAAAACGCGTGAAGAAGAATGCCCTACCTGCTTCGTTTACGTCAATCCGCGTAAAGGAAGCGTCTATTGGGCAGTCAAGCAATGGACAAATCTTTTTGACGATTACCCCGAACACCAGTAAAACGCGCCAAAAACCTCTGCCGTGCTTTATCTGCTTAAATTTTGCAATTTATAAGCGACGATAGTGCAAAATCGTCGCTTTTTTCTTATTTTGTGCAAAAATTGACGAAAAAGATTGTGAATAAAGTATTAATTTTTATTTTTTGTCATTTTTGCTCTTGCAAAAAAGAGAAATTCATAGTATTATAGTAGGTGTATAGTATATTATTGCAGGGCAGAACGTCTTTGGCGCGGACAAGCCCGAGGCAAACGCCTGCATCAATTGAAAGGATGGCAATCTTATGGTGAACGAGTACTTTAATAACGACAGCAAGGTGAACATCAAGGTAATCGGCGTTGGCGGCGGCGGAAACAATGCAATCAACCGCATGATCGTTTCGAACATTCGCGGCGTTGAATTTATCGCAGTCAACACAGACAGCCAAAATCTTTTAATGTCCAATGCTTCACATAAAATTCCGATCGGCACCAAGTTGACAAAAGGCTTTGGTGCAGGTTCTGATCCGCGCATCGGTGCTCGTGCAGCCGAAGAGAGCATTGAAGAAATTAAAGCCGCTATCGGCGATGCGGACATGGTCTTCATCACCGCAGGTATGGGCGGCGGTACCGGTACGGGTGCGGCTCCCGTCGTTGCAAAGGTTGCACGCGAAATGGGCGCTTTGACCGTCGGTATTGTCACGAAGCCCTTCCTCTTCGAAGGCCGCAAGAGAATGCTCCAAGCAGAGGCCGGTATCAAGGAATTCAGCGAATACGTTGACTCTTTGATCGTCATCCCGAACGAGCGCTTGAAGCAGGTTTCCGACACACGCATCACCTTGGCAAATGCTTTTGAAATTGCAGACGACGTTCTTCGCAGCGGCGTGCAGAGCATTTCCGAGTTGATTGATACCACCGCATTTGTCAACCTTGACTTTGCCGACGTGACCGCCATCATGAAGGATGCGGGCTACGCACATATGGGTGTCGGCTCTGCAACAGGTCAAGACAAGGCGAAGATTGCCGCCATGAAGGCAGTTTCCTCTCCCCTGCTTGAAACCACCATTGCAGGCGCGATGGGCATTCTCGTGAGCATCACCGCTTCCCCTGACATTCAACTGGAAGACGTTGACCTTGCATCCGAGATGATCACCGAGCAGGCACATCCCGATGCCACCATCATTTGGGGTGCCGCATTCGATCCTTCCCTTGAAGACGAGATGCGTGTCACCATCATTGCCACGGGTTTTGAGGGTGCAAAGAAGGCATCCCCTGCTCCCGCCCCCGCCGACGTTGCTCCTCAAACAGAGGAAAAGGATACGCAACCCGTCATTGACGCGACAAGCGCCGCCAAGCGCCCTGCTGTATCCCCGAGCGACATCGACGACATTTTGGCAATGGTCAATAACCGCCGTAAATAATTTTACATGGCTTTTAACGCGGATGCCCGAAAACAGGGCATCCGCGCTTTTCATGCGTTGCTCTCTTCATTTTTATACCAAATTTCCCTGAATGTGTTTACAAATCCTTTTCCTTGTGCTATAATTATATTGTTGTTTTTACCGTTTACAAAAGACTTTTTGTAAATTGATTGATTGATTGAATGTATGAAAGGTCGCCAAATGACGTTTTCAAAAACTGCTTGCAACCCGAAAGCAACCGAAGAAAAGCGCGCACGCGCATCCACCTTTCTTCTCTCTTTTTTCATTCCTTTCATGGCCATTGCCGCAGTTTTTCTTTTTTCGCGTCCTTTTCCCTTTGGCATGCGTTTAACCGTCCTTGGTGAGGATTCCCTATACCTTTCCTACCTTTCGGGCTTGCACCGACTGTTGTTTGGTGCCGATTTTTACGAGTTTTCTTCGCTTTTGTCAGAAACGGCATCCCTGCATGCCCGTTACCTCGGCAGTCCCCTGACGTGGCTACACGCGCTCGCCCCCACCGCCTGGCATGTACCGCTCTATTTTTTCGTTTTTGCTTTGCGTGCAGGCTTGGTCGGCTTGTCTGCCGCCACCTTTTTTGGCGATAAGCACTTTGCTCTATCCCCTCTGCCCCCCGCCTGCCTTGCTTCGGCCTTTGCCGTCCTAACCGCCCTTGCATCGTTATCAGACGGGCTAACACTCTTACCTGAGCACGCCTTGTGCCTGCCGCTTCTTTTGTCTGCCCTCTTTCATTTCATCCGCACAAAACGTGTCTTACCCCTCGTACTTTCTTTTACGTTTGCGCTTTTAACGGGCTATGCCCTTTTCTATATCGTCTTGCCGATGTTTTTTCTGTTCGGCGCGCTCTGCATCCTCGAAGATGCCGAATTGTCCGCCGCCTTGTGCAACAACCGCACCATCCTTCTTTTATCCGTTCTTATAGCGCTTTTTTGTGCGTGCCTTTTGGCATCGCCTCTTTTGTTCGCTTCACCGTCGGGCATTGGCGAAAATCTGGCTTTCCGTTCAAGCGAGTATCACGGCTCGTTACTGTATCGGCCGCTTCTTCTCGCCCTCTCCATGCTCCCCGGGAGTAGCATTGCCAATCTCCCCTTCCTTTTTTCGGGCATGATTGCACTTTTCCTTTTTCCCTTCTATTTTTTCTCGAAGAAATACGCTCTGTCCCACCGCCTTTTGAACGCCACCGTTTTGCTTTCGTTTTTCATCTTCTTTTTATTCTTCAATCCTCTTGGCGGTGCTTTTTCTCCCTTTTTCACCTTCTTTTTGCTTTTATTGGCGGCAAGACTGACAAAAACGCGCGCGCCACACTTCCGTCGCGCTTTGGCATGCATCTCTGCCGCATTTATTCTCATCGTTGTCCTTTTGCAAAAACTTGCCTACCAAGCACCGAACAAAGACGGCGTACCCACCGAATTTCTACACGCTTTATGCGGTGTTTACCTACCGCTATTGCTCTGTGCCGCAATTCTTCCCCTCTTATCACTCCTCTTTGATGCAAAAACACCGCGCAAATCCGCCCGTAGCATCGCCGCGCTTCTGTTGCTTTTGACCTTTTTTGACATGGCGCTTTCAACACACGCGCGTCTTATCGGCACGGACGGTAGCGAGAAAACGGTACGGGATGCCGTCATCATTCAGGACGGGGAGAAATCAGGCGCGGCGCTTACCCATAAGTTTTTCAAGAACAATACGGATGAAAAACCGGTTGTCCCCTACCGCACCGCCTTTTTCTCGGACGATACCACGCCTTTTTATACAAAGGATTTCTCGTGGATATCGGAAAAGACACCCCTCTTTTGCTTTTCAGATGAAACGCTATCGCTTCTTACTTCACTCGGTGAAAATACAAATACGGCATGGACGCATCGGACGGCCGACGTGACCGATGCCCTTTTCGGCATTCGCTTCACTTTGTCAAAAGAGCCGTTGCCATCCGTCGGTTACAGTGAAAAGGCAAGGGAAAACGGTCTTGTCCTTTATCAAACCGAAACCTGCTTACCGCTTGTATTTTTGGCAGACAAGGGGTGCCTCCATTTCCAAAAGGCATCTGCCGACACTTCTCCCTATCACTTTACAAACGCATTTTTCTCCGCACTTCTGGGATACAAAACAGACGTATACAAACCGCTTTCTGCACACCTAATAGAGGACCGTTTGACGAAAAAGGAGACCCCCTCGGGCACGCTTTATCGGGTACAAGATAAGCAAAAGGGCGGTTTATTGCATATGTCTGCAAAAACCGATGTAAACGGCGGCATCTATTTTAACCCCCGTGTCGCAAAAGGGGATGCCATCCTCGCCGCAGGACAAGCACGCTTGCCTCTGTACACCCTTGTAAAAAGCGATGCGATTTACGTCGGCGCTTTGCGTGAAAACCGTCAGTACAGTGCCGTTTTTCATACAAGTGATACTGTTATGGTAGAACCGAACGAGCCGCTTTTCTATCAGGCGGATTTGACCGCACTTTCCTCGCTTGTATCCTCGCTTTCAAAACGGGGCGACCTGAACACCACGCTTTTCGGGGACACCTTACACGTGACCGCCAAAACGGAAGGCGACTCCCTTTTGATGACCACGCTCCCTTATAGCGCAAACTTTTCCGTCAAAGCCAATGGCGACATGGCGGAATGTGAAAACGTTGAGGGACTTCTTGCCGTGCACATACCAAGCGGCACTTCATCCATCACCATCACGCGCACACAGAAATGGGACATCCCGCCCTTGCTCTTAATTTTCACCGCGCTCGGTATTATTTGTACAACGCTTCTGTCCGTTTATCATCGCCGTAGATCAAAAGCGGAAGTTTCCTTTCACAAACAAGAAGAAATGGAGATAAGAGAATGAACATTCCCAAATTGTCTGTTTCCGACCAACTGGAACTCAAAAAGCCGCATCCCTGCGGTGCTTCACGTGTGAAAATCCTCCGCCTTGGCAGCGATATTAAAATCGAATGTGTCGGATGCGGTCATCAAATGACGCTCGATAGACTGCGCTTGGAAAAGGCCATCAAACATATTTTCCCCGCCGAGCAATAAAAATAACCCGTATGTCGCCCGAAAGGAGCACTCATGTCTAAGTCTTCAATATCTCCCGCACCCGATTATACAGAAGAAAACCAAACGGCAACGAATACTGCATCCCCTTTTATCGCAACGTGTCGCCGCCTTTTCGTTGCCCCCTTTATGCGCTTCCCCGTCCTTCGTTACCTGCCCAGTTTTTTCATCCCCGTTTTCCTTCTGTATTTCCTCTATGCCGCCATGATGATACGCCCCTTTGGCGAGCATACGGTTCTTGCCTTGGACCTGAACTTTCAATACGTTTATTACTTTGAGGCCTTGCGTGACTGGGTGTACGGCGAAGGTTCCTTGCTCTATTCCTTCTCCCGTTCGCTTGGCGGAGAATTTCTCGGTATCTACGCCTATTATTTGTCATCGCCCCTTTCCTATATCGTCGCCCTGTTTCCAAAAGAGGCCATTCAAGAGGCCATCAAACTCATCCTTTTATTGAAGTGTGGCTTTTCGGGCTTGAATTTTGCCATTTACCTTAGAAAGTCCGTCAAAACCGACTGGTATGCCACCACCCTCTTTTCCATTCTGTATGCCTTGTGCGGCTATGCGGTTGTGATGCATAGCAACACCATGTGGATAGACTGCTTTGCTCTTTTGCCGCTTTTGGCATTGTCTATCGAGCGCTTGATTGTCGAAGGAAAATACCGCGCGCTCGTCATTTATCTCACCATTATGTTGATGTCCAATTACTACATTGGCTATATGGTCTGTCTTTTCTGCCTCGCTTATTTCTTCTTTGCTTACTTCCGCCTTTCAAAAGAAGAACGCAACCCCGAGGGCATTCGCTTTCATTTTCCGCGGAGACTGCTCCGCATGGGCATTTTTTCAATCATCGCCCTAATGATTTCCGCCATCTTGCTCATCCCCGCGTACTATTCCTTGACATTTGGAAAAGGCTCCTTCTCAACGCCCACCTGGGATTTTAGCATTCTCTTTCCGCTTTACAATCTCTTTGTCAAATTTCTGTTTGGCTCCTACGACACGATTAAATATACGGAAGGCATTCCTTTTGTGTATTGCGGTGTCATCGTTTTACTCCTCATCCCCCTCTTTTTCCTCAACCGAAAGATTAGCCGCCGCGAAAAGATTTGCTCGGGCCTGATCATCCTTTTCTTCATCCTCTCCTTTTCAATCAATAGTTTGGACCTTATTTGGCACGCCTTTCAAAAGCCGAACTGGTTGAACTACCGTTATTCCTTCTTGCTTGTTTTTCTTTTGTTGACCATGGCGGCAAAGGCATGGCAACGCCGTTTTAGCATCAAGTCGGGGGCGGTCATTGTCGTCGGCTCCGTCATGATACTCTTGACGATGTTCTCCCTTTCCTTTGAAATTGAATATTTCTCGCCGACGTTGACCGTCGGTGTGTCAATTCTCCTGCTCCTCGCTTATTCCGTCTTGATTTTCTTTCTCACCAAAAATAAAAGTAAAGCGTACACGCGTACGTTATCCGCCGCACTTCTTGTCCTTGTCATCATCGAAATCTATGCCAGTTCCTTGGTTCACCTTCAAGCGTTTAACCAAGAGTCTGCTTTTTCAAAATATGACGGCTACAATGATTTTCAAACCCGTTTTCAAGGCGAGGTCGATTACGTCAAGAAAACCGACGGTGACTTTTACCGCATGGAAAAACTTGTTTCGCGTGCCTCAAACCACAGAAACGAATCTTATTCCCTCGGTTATCGCGGCATCGGCGGCTCAACCTCCACCCTAAACAGTGATACCCTCGACTACCTTGCCGCCATCGGCTATCGCGCGGAATCGCACTGGTCACACTACCCGACCTTCATTAACCCTGTGGCAGACTCCTTGACGGGTATTCGTTACGTCCTCGGTGACGGTTATTCGCGTATCCCGACTGTCTTTTCCGAATACCACACGAACGGCGACGTCACCTCGTATAAAAACCCATTCGCCCTCTCCCTTGCCTACGTCGCAGACAACGACGTTGAGCATTTCACCATGAATCCGCGCTCCCCTGCCGATGTTTCGGAATTGGCAAGTGCGGTCACAAGTTCGTTTTTCGGCACTCCCTTCTCTACCTTTTCAATTCTCCGCGATGCACAAAAAGAGGATTACGTCACCCACGTTTCTCCCTTTGAACGTCTAAATAACTACGTGTCCAAAATCCTTGGTGAGGAGGTTCGCCTTTTCTACCCCATCGAGGCGGTGGTTGAAACGGAAAACGTAGAGGTTGCCTCCGGCTACCTCAGTTATATCAAATATTCTGTCATAGACACCTCGGCTGCGCGCGGCGGACGCGTGCATTTGAAGGTAAGCGGCGTCAACCCCGAGGACGATATCTACCTCTACGTCCCCTCGGTTTATGAAAAGCACGTTGCACTCTATAAGGATGACGTTTATCTCACGAGTTATTTTTCAGAGGACACGCACGGCTCTTTCCTTGTCGGCGCGCTTGACGTCGGTGAGACGACGACCATATCTTTGGAAATCAAAAACGACGACAACTTCTTCTATTACGCAAAGGATAAAGCGACGGGCGCGGCGGCGCACGCCTTCTATGCCCTTGACACCGACGTATACACAGACGTCTTTACCCGCTTGGCAAAGGGCAATTACAACATCACCTCTACAACCGAGGACTCCTTTGACGGCACCATTGAAACACCGCATGCAAATGCCACCGTTTTAACAACCATCCCCTACGATAAAGGGTGGATTGTCACGGTAGACGGACAACCCGTCACCACCTACGAAACGATGGATGCCCTGCTCACCTTCCGCATTGACGAGGCGGGTACGCATCAACTGACCATGACCTATATGCCAAAGGAATATAAGGTCGCCGCCGTCCTATGCGTGTCGGGACTGTTCCTATTTTGCACTATTGTCACAGTAGATACGCTCATCAAACGAAGAAAAACAAAAAAATCGGTCACCCCTGACCGCACGGAGGAATAATTATGTTTCATCATATCCGCGGCGAACTCGTTCTCCGAGAGCCGTCTTCCGTTGTTCTTGATTGCAACGGTGTCGGCTATGCACTCACCGTCAGTTTGAACACGGGCGATGCCCTAAGCGGCAGTCTTGGAAAAACCGTTCAACTTTACACCTATTTGCAGGTCAAGGAGGATGGCGTTGAGTTGTTCGGCTTCTGTACTGCCGAGGAACTTTCTTGCTTCCGTCTTTTAATCGGTGTGTCGGGTGTCGGCCCCAAGGCGGCGATGGCAGTTCTTTCAATCTTTACCCCCGAGAAATTTGCCTTCACGGTATGCAGTGAGGATGTCAAGGCGCTTTCCAAAGCGCCGGGTGTCGGCGCAAAAACGGCGGCGCGCATCGTCCTTGAATTGCATGACAAATTGGCAAAGGAAGCGGTAAAGAACATGCCGTCAGGCACATCCTCCCTTGCAACGCCCTCAATCAAGACGGATAGCGGTAAACTCTCCGAGGCAACAGATGCCCTGACCGTGCTCGGCTACAACCGTGGAGAAATTCTTGATATTCTCCGCAAACTTGATACGTCGTCCATGTCGCTTGAAGAAATCATCACCGCCGCATTAAAGCAATTTGCCAAATCATAATCAACAAATCAAGACATTTTGTCAAGAGGAACTACTATGATGGATAACGAATTTGATTTTGAAAACCGCTTGATCACAAATGAATATGTGGGAAGTGAGGACGAGGCAGAGGTTAGTCTGCGCCCCAAGCACCTGTGCGACTACGTCGGTCAGGAAAAGGCAAAGGCGAACCTTTCTATTTACATCGAATCCGCCAAGTTGCGCGGCGATGCCCTTGACCATGTTCTGCTTTATGGCCCTCCCGGCCTTGGGAAAACGACTCTTTCAGAAATTATCGCAAACGAAATGGGCGTCGGTTTCCGAATAACAAGCGGTCCTGCCATCGAAAGACCCGGCGACCTTGCGGCCCTTCTGACAAACCTTAACGAAAACGATATACTTTTCATCGATGAGATTCATAGAATGAACAGAAGCGTCGAAGAAGTTCTCTATCCCGCAATGGAAGACTATGCCCTTGATATCATCGTGGGAAAAGGCCCTTCCGCAAGAAGCATCCGTGTTGATCTGCCCCATTTCAC
>JAZSOK010000057.1:0-6616 GCA_045536865.1 Eubacteriales bacterium | reverse complement strand
AACGTATCTACCAAGGTGGTTAAAATCATACAGTCATATACCGGTGTGGTAAATAAAATGGTTTGGAGAAAGTTCTGATTTAAGATCGGAATGATTAGAAAAGGAGTACGGTAATGGAAAATCAAAACGCACAGAATACGGAATTTATGTTGACGGATTTCGTTCGTGTTTTCAAGAAAAACGTCATAAAAATCATCATTGTTGCGCTTATAGTGGCAATGGGCGTGGGAATGTTCGCAATATTTAACACAACGTACGGTGTTATGCTAAGTTACCACATCACGCCCGGTGACCAATCAGACGATTTGATTCATTTCCTTTCGTCAGAGTCCTTTGCGGAAAAACTTTTGCTTGATGAAAACGGACTTCCTTCCAAAAATGAATGTGATGCGAAGGATTACGACGCCGCAATCGCCGCAATAAATCTGTTTGAAGAAAAGCGCAAGGCAAAGGCAGAACTAAGTCAGGAAATCGACAAGATGCCGAATAAACTTGCCTCTATTCGGGACCAGTACGAAAGAATTGTGGCCGAATATGACAGAGCATATGCTCTTTTGAAGACTTATTTGGATATGGGTTCCGACAGTTATGCGGATAGAGAAGAATACAGAGCATCGGTCGTGGCGTATGAGAAGGATCTCGCCGAGGCAAAGGCAGAAAGAAAGGCGTTTGAGGAAAACGTTTACCATCCGCAGATCGACCTCCAAAGAGAACTTTCTTTGAAACTCGAGGAATTGAACACAGAGTTGAAATATGCAAGAATAGACATGAAAGAGGCGGTTGAGAAGGTAGTTGCGCCGTGGAGAGAAAAGAACAAGGAAAAAATATCAAGGATAAACTCCGCTATCGCGTTTGAATATATTGAACATATTGAGCACGTTGCCAATGAGGAATCGAACAAGGAAGGGACCTTGAATAAGGAATACTTAAACGTTTACGTTACGGTTGAAGATGACGAGGAATTCTCAAACGAGATAACGAGTGCATTAAAGGAAAAACTTGGCATATACGTGCAAAAGCACATCGAAGAGAAAACGGCAGTAACACGCGTAGAGTGTAACCTTTTGAGCACGGCAAGTGACACAAGAATTATTGGCAGAAGCGTTATGGTCAACGCCGTATTATACGGAGCAATCGGATTTATCGGTACATCGGTTGTGTTGTATATTGTTTTTGTGATTGCCGACCTACTGAAAAAGGCCACAAAGGTTGAAAATACTCAGGGAAAAGTAGCCTCGACAGACGAAGAAGGCAAGGAATAATTCTTTCATTGTCATTAGTACTTTATAAAAGCGGGTCTAAACGGCTCGCCAAAGAAAACCTCCTATGGTCACACCATAGGAGGTTTTTCATAATGTGGCTTTTTTATAAAAAAGAACTATGTAATATAATACGGTTAAGGAAGATTTTTAGATCATCGCCCCCCAAGGGGAAAATGCACCCAAACGAAAAACGGTGGCATACAAAACGTTTTCATACAGGTTAAAACAACGACTATTTCATGCAAAGCACTTGATTTTTTCACTACCTAATGATATATTATGCGTGATCTTTCGGGACTTTGTTTTCAGGATGTAAAGACGGATGCCTTCGATACTCCTGTTTTTCTTGCAGGTAAAATTGAGATTACCGATGAGCCTTGCGACACCTTCTTGCGTTTGGATGGATTTACAAAGGGCTTTGTTATGGTCAACGGAACGAACGTTGGAAGATATTACAATGAGGCAGGCCCGCAAAAAACACTCTACATTCCTGCACCGTTTTTGAAAAAAGGAACCAATGATATTATAGTCTTCGAGTCGGATAAAACAGTTGCAACACACGTTGAATTATCAGATCACCACGACCTTGGATAAAACGGCTCGTTTTTAGAAAGACGAATGCACTCAAAAGTAGTAAGGGATAAGTGCGCTCAAACGAAAAGGCGCCGACTTACGTCGGCTCCTTTTTCGTTTGTATTTTTTATGTCATAAAGGACAATGACGGCTTCTCTATACGATTTGCAAGTGTTTTTATGTGAAATACAGGAACAGTTTGCATACCGTAAACAGAAGAAAGAGGAAAGCAAAGTTGCAAAGTAAAAAGAGGAGAAGGAAACGGCGCGTGTGCCCCGGGTTGCGTTCTTGGAACTCTCGGAGTGTGATGAGACTGGCAAGTGAAGAAATAGGGGAACCGACACCACCGATGTTGACACCGAGCAAAAGCGGTTGCCATGCATTTGAAAAGCGCGAGAACAGAATGGCGGTGGGCACGTTGCTAATGACTTGACTGGAAAGTGTACTGACAAGCAAGGTGTCATAAGAAACAAGACTGCCAAAAAACAGGCTGATCGTTTCAATGCGCGCCAAATTTGATGAGAAAATGAAAAACGACACGAAGGTTAACAACAGGGGATAGTCTACGTTTTTGAGTGCTTTGCGGTCGAGTGCGAGGAGTGCCAAAACGACGGTAATAGTACAAACTGCCACGGGAATGATGCGAAAGACCATGGCGAGTGAAAGCGCAAAAAGAGAGAAGTAAGCAATAAGACGGGCACGGGGAAGTGCGCGAACGGGTGTTTTTGAGAGTGTTAAGGGCGATTTGGGAACAAATATCAAACAAATGCCCACGATGAGAAGAAGTGAAAGCAAAAAGGGAATAAACATGGTGGCGACGAAGTCACCGTTTGAAATGTTGAAATAAGAATAGAGATACATGTTTTGCGGATTGCCGAAAGGGGTGAGCATGCCCCCGAGGTTGGCGGCAACGTTTTGCATCACAAAGGTAATGGCGGTGTAGCGCGTTTGGTTCGTTTCAAAAAGAACGAGCCAACCGAGAGGGAGAAAGGTCAAGAGCGCCATGTCGTTCGCAATCAACATAGAGCCGATAAAGGTAATCATCACCAGTGCCAACACGGCAGAGCGCAAGGTGACGAACACCTCGACGATCCGACGGGCGGCATAGGTGAAGAAACGAACGTTTTTCAAGGCGCCGACAACGGCGAGTGTGCAGAAAAGACAGGCGATGGTCCGAAAATCAATGTAATGCAAATACTCTTTGTCGGGCGGCACGACAACGACGGTTGCAAGGGCAACGGAAAACGCAATGCAAAAGACGACGTTATGGTGGACAAAGGCAGAGAGTTTATGAAGAAAATGAAAAAGATGGGGATACTTTCGGATGCCGAGAGAATGAGAATTCATGAGATTGTGTCTGTAAAACAGCCTTCCTCTATATTTGGCAGACCTATTTGGCCAACGGGATATATCATAGCACAAACCGAATGAGAAAGCAAGAGGAGAACAAAAAGTTTTTTAAAAAGACTTGCGAAGACGTTACGACATGTGGTATACTGATTTCATACATAAAAGTAAATGCTTGCGAGGAGGTGACTTGCGTTGGAGATGAAAAAAGAAAATGCGATGCCCTTGCCGCCAAACGTGCATCTCGTGTGGAAACGGTTGCATGAGGCAGGACATGAGGCCTACGTGGTCGGCGGTTGCGTGCGCGATTTTTTGCGTGGTGTTACACCGCACGATTATGATATGGCGACCTCTGCAACACCGACAGAGGTGATGGAACTTTTCTCCGACATGCATACGATACCTACGGGCATTGCACACGGCACCGTTACCGTGATTGCCGACAAAATGCCGCTTGAAGTCACTACCTTCCGCATCGACGGCGACTACGCGGATATGCGGCATCCAGACGGTGTTCGTTTTACCGACTGCTTTCGGGAGGATTGCGCGCGCCGTGATTTTACCGTCAACGCCATGGGGTATGCACCCGACCGCGGCTTTGTTGATTTTTTTGGCGGTTGCGCGGATTTGCAGGAGGGGGTCATTCGCACCGTTGGCGATGCTAAAAAGCGTTTTGGGGAGGATGCCTTGCGTATCCTTCGCGCTCTGCGTTTTTCTTCGGTGCTCGGCTTTTCTATCCACAAAGAAACGGATGCCGCCATTCACGAAATGGCACCGCTACTTGCACACGTGGCAAACGAACGAGTGTATACAGAAGTTGTCAAATTACTGACGGGCAAGGATGCCTTTCGCGTGTGCCGTGATTACGCGGACGTCATAACCTTGATTTTTCCCGAACTTGCCAAATCGGTTGGATTTTCACAAAACAACCGCCATCATTGTTACGATGTGTATATGCATACGCTTCATGCATTGAATGAAACAGCCCCCGACGTTGTTTTGCGCTTGGCTACCCTTTTTCACGACGCGGGCAAGCCGTCCGTTTATACGGTGGACGAGGCAGGAGAGGGGCATTTTTACGGTCATGCGGCAGCGAGCGCCGCATTGGCGGATGAGGCGATGCTCCGTTTGCGTGCCGACTCTCAAACGCGTCATCGCGTTGTGGAATTGGTACGGCATCACGACGATATGATTGCCGACACGCCGCTTGGTGTGAAGCGGTATCTTTCGCGCCATGGAGAAGCGTTTTTCTTTGACCTTTTGGCGCTCAAGCGTGCGGATAATTTGGCGCAGGCGGCGGCATACAGGGATAGGCAAGCATACTATCTCCGCTTGGAAGGTTTGGCGCGGCAAATTCTTTTTGAAAAGTCATGCCTTTCCATTCGTGACCTATCTATCAACGGCGATGACGTGATACAAAGCGGTGTGCCGAAGGGACCGATGGTAGGGCAGGTTTTGCAAATGCTTTTGGATAAGGTTTTGGTAGGAGAGGTTGCCAATTCGCGCGAGGCGCTTTTGGCGGCGATAGATGAAGAAAATGCGTTTCTCTGCACGAAAAAAGAAGGTAGGGAAAACGATAATTCTTGACGCGGTTATTGACTTTTTTTCTACGGTATGATATACTTACAACATTATTTGTGTTGTTTTCTGCGCTTCGTGGGTGCAAAATGACAGAAAGGGATTTATATGAAAAAATATCAAGTCGTTTTGACGGATAAGGGAATGATGCTTGCATGGGACGGCCACGCCGTTTTACAAGATATTACTTTGGAGGTTTCTCTGACACGCCATCAACATTTTCTCGCTTTGCCGCTTTCTGTGACGACGGAAAAAGGTAAGACCGAGGTGCTTTTTGACGGTCACGGGAAGATGGAACGCTTGGCACTGGTGCTTCGTGAGGAAGAAGACGTGTTATGCGTTTCCCTCGATGCAGAAATTCGTAATTTCTACGATCTGTATGCGAATGAAACGTTTTTGCCCGAGGACGCCGTTAAATTGCATTTCGCCGCAGTAGAACAACCAAACGGTGTTTTGGCAACGAGCATTGTGGCACCGTGGTGGCAGACACCTTCGTTTTTGAGTGACATTGCGACGTTGCCGAGTAAGACGCAGAGCGTTCTTGTGAAAACGGCGTTCGGCGCACATATGCTATTGCAACCGTTGGTTGCCTCTGCATGCCGCACGGAAATGGAAGGCGATGCCTTGTTGGTTTCTTCGGGAGTTTCCGGACAGAAGAAGTTGAACGGTACGATTTTGTCCGTTTCTTTGGCAAGCGATCCGTATCGCGCTATTTCCGAGACGTTTTCCCGTCAGAAGAAATTGGGCGGTTTTCGCGTGCCTCTGCGCGCAGAACGTCACTACCCCGAAATTTTTGAATATTTCGGATGGTGCACGTGGAATGCCTGCTATCATGACGTGACGTCGGCAAAGATTTATGAAAAGCTGGATGAGTTGCGTGAAAAGGGTGTGCGCGTCGGTTGGGTGCTTATTGACGACGGATGGTCGCAGTACACAAGCGAAAACAAATTGACGTCCTTCTATGAGGATAGAACCAAATTTCCCGAGGGCTTAAAGGAGACCGTTCGGCGCATAAAAGAAGAATACGGCGTGCGGTACGTGGGCGTTTGGCATGCCTTTACGGGTTATTGGAGCGGTATTGAAAAAGATAGCGAACTGTACCGTATGCAAAAAGATAATTTGATGGAAACGGCGGCAGGTTGGATCATTCCTTCCGTGCGTGGCGAACGTGCTTTCCGCTTCTGGGACGCATGGCATAGTTATTTGGCAGAGCAGGGGATCGATTTTGTCAAGGTCGATAACCAAGCCTCTTTGTCAACTAAACTTGACGGAGAGGTGCCTACCGCAGAGGGCGTTCGCCTGATGCATGCGGCACTTGAACGTTCCATCAATAAGAATTTCGGCGGTGGGATTATCAACTGCATGGGCATGAACAATGAAAATCTCTTCAATCGTCCGACGTCGGCGATCAACCGCAATTCCGACGATTTCTTCCCCGAGCGTGAGAACGGTTTTTTGGCTCATATTTATCAAAATGCGTATTGCGCGCTTGTCCATAGTTGCATACATCATTGCGACTACGACATGTGGTGGTCAAAGCATGAGTCGGCATTGGAGAGCAGTGTGTTGCGCGCCATTAGCGGCGGCCCGATTTATGTCAGTGATGAAATTGGCAAGACCGACGTTACATATATCAAGCCGTTGACGGATGAAAACGCGCGTATTTTCCGCCCCGATGAGGCGGCACGCCCGACCTACGATTGTCTGTACGTCGATTGTGCGGCGGCAGGACTTCCACTCAAATTATTTAACGTCAGTGGGAACAATCTTGCGGTGGCGGCGTTTGGCTTGAACGAGTGCGCGAATGAAGGCACCTTGCGGCTCTCCGATATCCCTTCTGCTACGGGAGATTATGT
>JAZSOK010000115.1:0-2460 GCA_045536865.1 Eubacteriales bacterium | reverse complement strand
CGCTTGGCCTCCGACTTGCCGTTGCCGCACTGCACCTCGTCGGCAATGAGGAGAACGTCCCTTTCACGGCAAAGCGCGGCAAGGTCCGTCAAAAATTCCTTCGGGAGCGCGCACACGCCGCCCTCTCCCTGCACGGGCTCGACCATCACCGCCGCCGTCTGATAAGTATCCATTGCCGCCTTGACGTCACTAATGGTCGGCAGTACGGCGTGGAAGCCCTCCGTCAAGGGGGTGAAATCGCGGTGGAACACCTCTTGCCCCGTGGCGGCAAGCGTGGTGATCGTTCTGCCGTGGAAACTGTTTTGCAAGGTGATGATATGATAGCAGTCGGCACCGTGGCGGCGCGAAGCATACAGGCGCGCCGCTTTGATGGCGCACTCGTTTGCCTCCGCACCCGAATTTGAGAAAAAGACACGGTCGTAGCCCGTGCGCCTAGCAAGTGCCTCGGCAAGTTCGGCGCCACCTGCATGGTAATAAAGGTTCGAGGTATGTTGGATGCACGAAAGTTGTGCAAAAACCGCCTCACACCACCCCTTGTGCGAAACGCCGAGCGTATTGACGGCGATACCGCTACCGAGGTCGATATAGGACTTCCCCCCTTTATCGTAAAGGAGTGAGCCCTCACCGCCGACAATTTCTATCGGTGTGCGGGCATAGGTCTGCAAAATATACGCATGGTCGCGCTCGACAGTCGTCATTGTGCGCCTCCGTTTCCGTAATTGCCCGACACGAACATGGTGCCGATACCTTCATCCGTCAAAATTTCAATCAAGATGGCGTGGGGGATGCGCCCGTCGATGATAAACACCTTACGCACGCCGCGGCGAATTGCCTCCGTGCAACACTCCACCTTGGGGATCATGCCGCCCGAAATGACGTTTTCACGCATGAGTTGAGGCACTTCACTGACCGAAATTTGGGAAATCAGACTATCAGGGTCGTCGCGGTCGCGCAAAATGCCACTGATGTCCGTCATGGAAATGAGGCTCTCCGCCGACAAGGCACTGGCTATCTTTGCCGCCGCCGTATCGGCGTTAATGTTGTAAGAATTGCCCTCTTTATCGTAGCCGACGGTGGCAATGACGGGGATATAGCCCTTATCCAGCACGTCAAGGATGGGGGTGACGTCAACGTCCGTCACCTCACCGACGAAGCCGAGGCGCTCGTCAATTTTGCGCGCGGTGATCATGCCGCCGTCAAGGCCGCAAAGACCGATGGCGCGGCCGCCCTTGTTGCCGAGCAGTTTGACAAGTTCCTTATTTACTTTCCCTGCCAGGACCATCTGGGCAATTTCAACCGTTTCACGGTCACTGACGCGCAAGCCGTCCACAAACTCCGTGACCTTGCCAACGCGCTTTAATAAATCCGAAATTTCAGGGCCGCCGCCGTGGACGAGGACGACCTTGATGCCGATGAGTGACAAAAGCACGATGTCACCCATGACCGCCTCCTTCAAATCCTCACGGATCATGGCGTTGCCGCCGTACTTGACGACGACGATTTTGCCGTAATATTTTTGAATATAGGGGAGCGCGCGGACGATGATTTCGGCGCGCTGTGAATTTGTCAGTTCCATTTCTCTACACCTTCCTTTTGGGTACCGTTTAGGTTCTGTAATCGCCGTTAATTTTGACGTAATCGTAGGTGAGGTCACAACCCCAGGCCGTTGCCTCGCCCGTACCGTTGCCAAGCGACACCAAAATATCTACTTCCTTCTCCGAAAGAATTTCCTTGGCAAGTTCCTCCGAAAAATCGATGCCCGCGCCGCCACGGCAGACGTCCACGCGCCCTGCCACGGACGAAAAGGCAACGTCGACCGCCGTTACGTCAACGTCCGCACCGCTATATCCGATGGCGCAAAGCACGCGCCCCCAGTTGGCATCCGCGCCGAACATCGCCGCCTTGCAAAGCGAGGAGCAGATGACGGATTTGGCAACGGTGCGTGCCGTCTTTGTATCGGCGGCACCCGTCACGCGGCATTCAAGCAGGCGCGTTGCGCCCTCACCGTCCCCGACCAACGCACGGCAAAGCCACACGGTCACGGTGTTCAGGGCGCACATGAAGGCGGCAAAGTCCTCACCGTCCTCGGTGATCTCCTCGTTGCCTGCCCTGCCGTTTGCCATGATGGCGACCATATCGTTCGTCGAGGTGTCGCCGTCCACGCTAACCATATTGAAGGTGGAGGCAATGTCGGTGGACAACGCCTTTTGCAACATATTCGGGGAGATAGCGACGTCCGTCGTCAAAAAGACGAGCATGGTTGCCATATTCGGGTGGATCATGCCCGAGCCCTTGGCGATACCGCCCAACCGACAGGTGCGTCCGCCGACGGTAAACTCTACGGCAAGTTCCTTTTTCACCGTATCGGTCGTCATAATGCCCTCGGCCGCGAAGTCACTATGGTCGCCAAGACCTGTTTAAAGGGGAGGGATGCCCGCCGCGATGGGGTCAAGCGAGAGG
>JAZSOK010000117.1:0-3291 GCA_045536865.1 Eubacteriales bacterium | reverse complement strand
GGAATCATGCGCTCATCCACCCATGCAAGTGCCTTTTCGGGTGTCATACCCCAGTTTGTCGGGCAAGTGGACAGAACCTCAATCAAGGAAAATCCACGGCCGTTCACCTGATTTTCAAAAGCGCGACGAATGGCACGCTTGGCATTTTTGATATTCTTAACGCTATTTACCGCTACACGCTCAATGTAGGCAGGGCCTTCCAACTGCGAGAGCATTTCCGACACGCGGATGGGGTAACCAACCGTGTTCACGTCACGACCGTAGGGAGACGTCTGGGTAACTTGTCCCGGGAGCGACGTCGGTGCCATCTGTCCGCCCGTCATGCCGTAAATGGCGTTGTTGACGAAAATGATGGTGATGTTTTCGTTTCTCGTTGCGGCGTGGACCGTCTCTGCCATACCGATAGAAGCAAGGTCTCCGTCACCTTGGTAGGTGAAGACGATGCTATCGGGATTGGCGCGTTTAAGGCCCGTTGCCACGGCAGGTGCACGACCGTGCGCCGCCTCAACCATATCGCAGAGGAAATAGTTGTACGCCATAACGGCACAACCGACGGGCGCAACGCCAACGGTGCGACCTTCGACGCCCAACTCGTCAATGGCCTCTGCCACCAAACGGTGAATAATACCGTGTGTGCAACCGGGGCAGTAATGGAGCGCCCCGTCTGTGAAACACTTCGGCTTGTCAAAAACTGTCATTATTGATTACCTCCGTTCTTTGCGGCTTCTCTAATCGAAGCAAGCACCTGCTCGGGTGCGGGAATCATGCCGCCAACGCGGTTGCAGAGCATCACCTTCCGCGCGCAACGGGTGGCAAGTTCAACGTCCTCAATCATCTGTCCCATGGAAAGTTCCACGGAAATAAAGGTATGCACGTGAGGCACTGCCTTGGCAAACGCGGCCTTCGGGAAGGGCCAAAGCGTCTTCGGACGGATAAGACCGACGCGAATACCTTCTGCACGTGCCGCCATGATGGCATTTTTGGAAACACGGGATGCAATGCCGAATGCGGCCACGCAGATCTCCGCGTCATCCATCATGAACTCTTCCCACTGTGCCTCATTGGCTTCCACCTGGGCATAACGCTCGTAACGCGCAAAGTTGAGTTTTTCAAGTTCCTCGGGAACGAGGGAGAGCGAGTTGACGATATTGTGCTTGCGCTTACAGTTCGTGCCTGTGACCGCCCAAGGCTTCTCTACTTCTGTGGTCACTTCTTCGGGAAGCTCCACGGGCTCCATCATCTGTCCCATGGTACCGTCTGCCAAAATCATCGCCGTCATACGGTAACGATCCGCCAAATCAAGTCCCAAAACCGTCATATCTGCCATTTCCTGCACGGATGCGGGCGCCAACACGATCATGTGGAAGTCTCCGTGACCGCCGCCGCGTGTCGCCTGGAAATAGTCTGCCTGCGAGGGTTGAATACCGCCAAGGCCGGGGCCGCCGCGTTGTACGTTGACGACAAGCGCGGGCAAGTCACTTCCTGCCATGTAGGAAAGGCCTTCGCTCTTCAAGGAAATTCCGGGGCTGGAGGAGGAGGTCATCACGCGCTTTCCTGCCGCCGATACACCGTAAACCATATTGATTGCGGCAACTTCACTTTCTGCCTGTAAAAAGGTACCGCCGATTTTCGGCATTCTCTTTGCCATGTACGCGGCAATTTCCGTTTGCGGCGTAATGGGGTAGCCGAAATAGAACCGACAACCTGCGCGGATTGCCGCTTCGGCAATCGCCTCGTTACCCTTCATGAGTGTTTTTTCTGCCATGATTTTATCCTCACTTTTCTACCGTAATAATGCAATCGGGACACATGGTTGCACAGAATGCACAACCGATACATTTACTCATATCCGACATTTCAACGGGGGAATGCCCCTTCTTGTTCAACTTGTCCTTGGCGATGTAAAGGAGTTGCTTTGGACAGGCATTGACGCAAAGACCGCAGCCCTTGCAAAGATCTGTGCGAAATGTTACCTTTGCCATTTTGGAAGATCCTCCAATATTAAAATATTTTTTCTTGCAAACGGATGGGAAAGAGTGTCGGGAGTGTGCCGTTAAGCGTCTTGGCGACCGTTTCTTCCACCGTTGTCATCACGATGGGGAGATTTGTCTTTTCTGCCAGTTCCTCTGCCTTTTTTTGCGAGAGAAGCACGGTTTCGGCGCTTGTTTCCCGTCCGAGATTGGAATTGTTAATAATGCCGCTAAACGGAATGCCGCCTGCCGCCTCAATTTCACGTAAAACCTCCAATGCCGCATCGGCATCCTGTGTCAACGGTCTGTAAAAATTGACGACAAACCACATACTGTAACGGTTTTCT
The DNA here is from genome assembly GCA_045536865.1 of Eubacteriales bacterium. GTDB lineage: Bacteria > Bacillota > Clostridia > Oscillospirales > CAG-272 > UBA1740. Next base: position 974 of record JAZSOK010000117.1, on the reverse strand, counting down.
TCAAGAATGTACGGTGCATAACGACCGAGCGCCAATGCACCTCTATCATCGCCGCCGATGTCAAAAACGGCGTAATAATCGTTTTGCATGACAAGGCGATAGGTTTCCTGCGGCAGTGCGGGAATGTCGAGATTGGTATTGGCATAGTCGGAGCAAATCAGACGGATGCCCGCCCTATCAAGTTCCCGCGCACTGTCCTTTGTCCGAAAGTAGGGATTGACAATGTCAAGGTCGGCAATAGCCACCTTTTTTTCCGCATGTGCCCTTTGAAGATGCAATGCGAAATTCACGGCGATATTCGTCTTTCCGCTGCCGTAATGTCCTGCGAACAGAAAAACGCGACTATCCTGCATGCCACACTCCCCTTTCAAAACAGTTTACAGTTTGTTTCTCATAATCTTGCCACTGGTCGTCTTCGGTAGTTCCGTACGGAATTCCACGATACGCGGATATTTGTACGGTGCGGTCTTTGCCTTGACGTAGTTCTGAATTTCTTTTTTCAGTTCCTCTGTCGGCTCCGTGCCGCGGGTTAAGACGATGCTTGCCTTGACGACTTGACCGCGGATGTCATCGGGCGCACCCGATACACCGCACTCCAACACGTAAGGCAACTCCATGATAACGTTTTCAATTTCAAACGGACCGATGCGATAACCGCTGGATTTGATAAGATCGTCGGTTCTGCCGACATACCAGTAGTAACCGTCTTCATCCACCCAGGCGGTATCGCCGGTGTGGTAATATCCGTCGTGCCAGGCATTTTGTGTGGATTCCGGATCGTTGTAATATTCAAAGAAAAGTCCCGGAGTCTGATGCGGTTCAGTCTTGACGCAGATTTCACCGGTTTCGCCGGGGCGGACTTCATTGCCGTCAGCATCCATAAGCACCACATTGTAAAGCGGTGAAGGTTTGCCCATAGAACCGGGTTTCGGCTCCATACCGATCAGGTTGCCGATGATGACGGTGCTTTCGGT
>JAZSOK010000074.1:0-1733 GCA_045536865.1 Eubacteriales bacterium | reverse complement strand
GATTATTGGTGATTATACCGACAAGTACATTCAGGCATACTTCCAGTACGACTCCAAGAAGACGGGCGGCGTAACCATTTCTCACCTCCGCTTCGGTGACTCCCCCATCAAGTCTTCCTACTACATCACCAAGGCAGACTTCGTTGCTTGCCACACACCCTCTTACATGTTGAAGGGCTACAAAATAGTCAACGACGTTAAGCCGGGCGGTACTTTCCTTCTGAACTGCCAGTGGACGGATGAGGAACTTGATCAACACCTCTCTGCCGAAACCAAGCAGTATATCGCCAACAACGACATTCACTTCTACACCGTAAACGCTATTGATATGGCGAAAAAGATCGGTATGGGCAAGCGCACCAACACCATATTGCAATCCGCCTTCTTTGCTCTGGCAAAGATCATGCCTATCGCCGAGGCGATCGACTACATGAAGTACATGGCAAAGAAGTCCTACATGAAGAAGGGCGAGGACGTCGTTCAATTGAACTACAAGGCAATTGACGCAGGCGTTGACGCACTCCATGAGGTTGTCATTCCCGCCGCTTGGAAGACCGCCGTTGATACGAACGCCGCCGCACCTGCTACCGCAGACCGCGCAGAACTTGCAAAGTTCGTTAACGAGATCGTCTTCCCCGTTGGCAAGATGCAGGGTGACTCCCTCCCCGTTTCCGCATTCACCGATTATGCAGACAATACCTTCCCACAGGGTGCTGCCGCATTTGAAAAGCGCGGTGTTGCCGTTGACGTTCCCGTTTGGCATCCCGAAAACTGCATTCAGTGTAACCAGTGCGCTTACGTCTGCCCGCACGCCGCTATCCGTCCCTTCGCGCTTAGCGACGACGAAAAGGCCGCTGCTCCCGCAGACACCAAGTTCACTGCAAAGATGATCGGTAAGGGTTGCGAATCCTTGCACTTCACCATGGCTATCAGCCCGCTTGACTGTATGGGTTGTACCCTCTGCGTCAAGGCTTGCCCGACCAAGCCCGAAAAGCGCGCTATCGAAATGACGAGCCAAGAAACCCAACTTGCACAACAGGCGGCATTCGACTACTGTGTGGATAAGGTTGCATCCAAGGAACTTCCCTTTGCAGAAAACACCATTAAGGGTAGCCAGTTCAAGCAGCCGCTTCTCGAATTCTCGGGCTCCTGCGCAGGTTGTGCAGAAACCTCTTATGCTCGCTTGATCACCCAACTCTTCGGTGAGAGAATGTATATTTCGAACGCCACGGGTTGTTCCTCCATTTGGGGTGGCAGTGCGCCCTCCACGCCTTACACGGTCAACCGTGAGAGCGGTCGCGGTCCCGCATGGGCAAACTCCCTCTTTGAGGATAACGCCGAGCACGGTCTTGGCATGTACCTCGGTCAGAAGGCCATCCGTGACCGCCTGATCGGTTACGTTCGTGAATTAGAAGCAAAGGATGACGCCGACAAGGCAATCATCGACGCTTACCTCGCTACACTTGAAGACGGCAAGGCAAACGCCCCTGCCACAGACGCTTTGGTTGCTATGCTTGAAAAGTGGGCAACTGCCGGCTGTGACAAGGCCGCCCGCATTCTTGCCGAAAAATCCTACCTTGCCAAGAAGTCCGTTTGGATCTTCGGTGGTGACGGTTGGGCATACGATATCGGCTTCGGCGGTCTTGACCACGTCATCGCCTCCGGTGAAGACGTCAACATCATGGTCTTTGATACCGAGGTGTACTCCAACACAGGCGGTCAGGCATCCAAGG
>JAZSOK010000128.1:0-13346 GCA_045536865.1 Eubacteriales bacterium | reverse complement strand
CATGTGGCTACGTGGGGCTTGTCTTTGCCAGAAGCGGGCTTGCCTGCAAGCGCGGTGTGGCACCTGCCAACAAAGTGGGCGTGATTGACGCCGATTATCGCGGAGAAATCATCGTGGCACTTCATAATCATGGAAGCACGCCCGTTGTCTTGGAGGACGGCGAGCGCATCGCACAAATGGTGATTGCACCCTGTCTTATGCCCGCCTTTTTGGAGGCGGATACTCTTGACGATACCGTGCGCGGTGAAGGGGGCTTTGGCTCTTCGGGAAGAAAATAATGCGTTTTGCCGAAAAAAAAGAGTTCCCCTATTGACTTTTTCGGTATTTATGTGATACAATGATATATCTAATTATATTATAGTCTTTTTATTATCTTATCTTAAATGCTGAAAGGAAAAAATGTCATGGCCGAACACGAACTTCGCATTGTTGATTTCTGGAATGCTCTCAAGAAATTTTGGTATTGGATAGTACTGGTCGCGTTGCTATTGGGTGCCGTTGTAGGAGTTTATACATCGAGATACTCTCCCAAAGAGTACACTTCAACCGTTGCATACGACATCGTTGTTGATAGTACGAATGACGAACTTGATTTGAACGCTATCAGAAACGAACTTACGTTGCGCGTTGCTTCCATGTCGGGTATTGCGAACGTGCTTTTAACGACAGGAAAAACAGGCGCACTCTCCTATTTCATCGGTCATCTCGAAAGTCAAGGGTACGACGTCAATGACAAAAGCGTATCTTTAAGTCTTGCGCCGCGTAACACGGCAAACTTGGATACCGATTTGATTTATGCGATAAACGTTACCATCAATGCGGACGATCCTATTATTGCCGAAAAACTTGCAGAAACGGTTACGTTGAAGGTGAACGACCTTTTGAAGGAAAAGAGTTCTGTAAGAGGTGTTAGCCTGGAAGAACTTCAAGCACCGTCACCTGCCGTGGCCGTGCGTCCTTATTTGGCTAAAAACGTTGCCATTGCGGTGCTTTTTGGCGCTCTCTTGACGTACGTTGTTTGCTTCGTTCTGTTTATCATGAATGACGCTATACTGAAAAATGACTTGGAGGCTTTGGATGCGCCCCTTTTGGCTCGCGTGCCTAAAAAGAAATGGGCATGTGCATGCAAGAAAAAGAACGTAAGCGCCGACGGTACATCCGATTTTGAAGCATACAGAATTATGCGTACGAATTTGTTGTACGCTTTCCGTGAGGAAAAGAGTTTTGTTTGCGGTGTTGTCAGTGCGAAGAAAAATGATAAAAAAGACGTCAATGCTGCCAATTTGGCAATCGCTTTTTCAAAGATTGGGCGCAAAACCGTATTGGTGGATGCAGATATGCGTTCTCCCTCGCAAGATGCATTTTTCGGTGTGGAGAACGGGGCGCACGGCTTAACCGATTATTTGCTTGGCGAAGACGGTACACCCGCTTTGCAGAAAGTGAATGACGAGGGATTGATGTTGCTTACATCGGGAACGAAAGTGGACGATCCGACAATCATTTTGCACAGTGCCCGCTTTGAAGAACTTCTTACCAAGTTGAAAGAAGAATACGATAATATCATCCTCCTTTTGCCGCCTATGCAAGCATATTCTGATGCCATGATCGTTGCCGACAAAGTAGACGGTATGGTACTGGTGGCCGAGGTTGGAAAGAGCAAGCGTACTGACGTTGCAACGGTTGTACGTAAACTCCGTGATATTGATGCACACTTGATCGGTACGGTCGAAAACGGCTCTGCTGTCTAAATATATCGAGTAGATTTGTAAATAATCGATAAAAACAGCGGCGCAAAACCGCCCGAACCTCGCGACGATTCCTTCTGTCGTAGAGGCCAGGCGGTTTTTTGTCGAAAAGATGCGTGAATTTTTAAGCCGCACGGCGGCAGAATGGAGATAGACTATGGCATTTATAAAAACACCCGTGAAGGGCATGAACGATATGCTCCCGTCCGATATGCGTCTTCGTGAGCACGTCTTGCACATGATCAAGGAAAGTTATGCAAGATACGGTTTTTCACAGATTGAAACTCCTTGCATGGAGCATATTGAAAATCTGACGGGGAAGCAAGGCGGAGAAAACGAGAAACTCATTTTCAAGGTCATGAAGCGAGGCGCAGAACTTGAACGGGCGCTTGCAGAGGGAACGGACGGCATTGCCGACTTCGGCATGCGCTATGATTTGACAGTTCCTCTCAGTCGTTATTATGCCAACCACGCATCAGAATTGCCTGCTCCTTTCAAGGCCATGCAAATAGGCCCCGTGTGGCGTGCGGACCGTCCGCAAAAGGGACGTTTCCGTCAATTTACACAGTGTGATATCGATATTCTCGGTGATGATACGTATTTGGCGGAAATAGAACTCATTTCCGCGACCTCCTCCATGTTGACGAGCATCTTTGAGGAAGCGGGGATTACGCGCTTTACCGTTCATGTCAACGACCGTCGTATTCTTCGCGCCATGGCGAAGTATGCGGGATTTTCCGAGGACGTTTACGATTCTGTTTTTATTCAGTTGGACAAGCTTGATAAAATCGGCATTGACGGAGTCCGCGAGGAACTTTTGGCAATGGAACTTGAACCCAAATCAGTCGATGCGTATTTGGCTCTTTTTGATGCAGACGGTGTCGTTGATTGCCGTGCCTTCTGCGAAAAATTAGTGGCAGGCGATGCCCTCGATAGCGCGGTTGTCAACGGATTGGAAACCATTCTTTCTTGCGTGCGTTCGATGATTTCCAAGGATGTGACGCTATTGTTTGACCCGACGTTAGTGCGCGGCATGTCCTATTATACGGGAACCATTTTCGAGGTAACGATTGACCAGTATAATTTTTCTATCGCAGGCGGTGGCCGTTACGATGAAATGATTGGCAAGTTCAGTGGTCAACGTGTGCCCGCGTGTGGCTTTTCCATCGGCTTTGAGCGTATTGTAACCATTTTGAAGGACGCTCTTACCTCGGTAAGCACGGTTGATGATTGTCAAAAAATCGCATTCTTGGTTGATCGCGGTGTTTTAGAGGAACAGTTGAAGGAGATTTTCCTTCGTGCGTCCGCTTTGCGTGCAGAGGGGAATTTTGTCACAGTACAACCCTTAAAGAAAAACGCCAAATTCCAAATTGACCGTCTGGAAGCAGAGGGATACAAGCAAATCGAGCGTATTTATCCTGCAAAATAAAGGCAAAAAAGGAGTCATTATGGTTGAGATTAAGGCAGTCGAGGAGCGTTCCCGCGCTTGGAACGTCGGCATTCGACAGGGAGATATCCTGCTTTCTATCAATGACCATCCTATCAAGGATGTGTTGGATTATCGCTTTTATCTTGCCGAAACTACCGTTTTGATCAACTGCCTCCGCGCAGGGCAAACGCTATCTTTTACCATTCGTAAGGACACGTATGACGATATTGGCCTATCGTTTGAAACGCCCTTGATGGACAAAAAGCAGCACTGTACAAATGCCTGCATATTCTGCTTTATTGACCAACTGCCGCGCGGCATGCGCGAGAGCCTTTATTTTAAGGACGATGATTCGCGCCTGTCCTTTTTACACGGCAATTACATTACGTTGACCAACATGACGGACGAGGATATCGACCGCATTATTAAAATGCGCTTTTCTCCGATGAACATTTCCGTTCATACGACCAATCCCGCCCTTCGTGTGCAGATGATGAAAAACAAACGCGCAGGGGACGTCCTTTCTTATCTTCAACGCATAAAGGATGCAGGCCTGACTATGCACGCGCAAATTGTGCTATGCCGCGGTGTCAATGACGGGGAAGAGTTAGACAGAAGCATGCGGGATTTGGCAAAGCTGTACCCCGAACTTGATAGCGTGTCCGTCGTTCCTGCGGGCTTGACAGACCACCGCGACGGACTTTATCCTCTGCAACCGTTTTCTTCTCTGGAATGTGCAGAAGTGATTCGGCAGGTGAATGCTTTTGGCGATGAATGCATGCAAAAATTCGGAAGCCGTCTCTTTTATTTGGCGGATGAATTTTATTTGGGAGTAGGTTAAGTGATATCGTATGGTGACTATTACGAGGAATACGCACAGATTGAAAACGGCGTTGGTATGCTTCGCTCCTTTTGGGATGAATTTGAGGATGCCTTGGCTTTATGCGGGGATGAGATTTTTTCACTTGGCGAAAAAAAGCACGAAAAGCAAGTCATTTCCATTGCCACGGGTGAGGCGTCTTACGACCAGATGTGTCGTTTAACGAAAAGAATAACGGAGCGCGCCCCGTGGTTACATATCCATGTGTATGCTATTAAAAACAATTTTTTCGGTAAGAATATTACCGTGTCGGGACTGTTGACGGGGAAGGATATTGCAGAGCAGTTGGAAGGAAAGTGCCTTGGTAGCGCACTCCTTTTACCGCGCTCCACCATGCGTGCCGAAGGCGATCTCTTTTTGTGTGGCATGTCGTGCGAGGCACTTTCAGAAAAACTTTCCGTGCCGATTGTCTTTATAGAAAATGACGGCGGCGTTTTTTTGGATGCCATTTTGGAATTATTGCGTTAAAGATGCGGTTACTTTCTTTGCCGTTTGAGCCCTTAAAACGGTAAGACGAATAAAAAGGGCACTATTCACTTCGACGGGAGGATTTGAGATGGGAAAACCTACGGTGGCGATTGTCGGTCGTCCAAATGTCGGTAAAAGCACACTGTTTAATAAACTCATTGGTGAGCGCCGTTCTATCGTAGAGGACACCCCCGGTGTCACGCGCGACCGTATTTACGGCGAATGCGAATGGCGTGGACGGCGTTTTCACTTAATTGACACGGGCGGTATTGAGCCGAAGACACAGGATATTATTTTGAAGCAAATGCGTATACAAGCGCAGATCGCCATTGATACGGCAGACGTGATTGTGTTTTTGTGCGATATTCGTTCGGGACTGCTGGCAGATGACCGCGAGATTGCTGTGATGCTCAAAAGAAGCGGTAAGCCCATTGTCGTTGGCGTGAATAAGGCGGATCGCATTGGTGATCCCCCTGCCGAGTTCTATGAATTTTATGAACTTGGCTTTGATTCTGATCCGATAGCACTTTCTTCTTTGCACGGAAGTGGCTCGGGCGACCTTTTGGATGCGGTCCTTGCGGTATTGCCCGAGGACACCCAAAACGACGAGGAAGACGATACCGTTTCCGTTGCCGTCATCGGTAAGCCAAACGCAGGCAAGTCCTCCATCATTAACCGTATGATAGGTGACGACCGCTTGATCGTTTCCGACATTGCAGGAACAACGAGAGATGCCGTCGATACATTGGTTAAAAATGAATACGGGACGTATAACTTCATTGATACGGCGGGTATTCGCCGTCAAAGCCGTGTGGAGGATAAAATTGAGCGTTATAGCGTGCTTCGTGCGCATATGGCGGTTGAGCGTGCCGACGTCTGCCTGATTATGATTGATGCGGCAGAGGGCATCACCGAACAGGATGAGCGCATTGCAGGCATTGCACATGAGGCAGGGAAGGCATCGATTATCGTTGTCAATAAGTGGGACACCATCGAAAAAGATAACCGCACCGTCAAGAATTTTGATGACCGCATCAAAATTGCGCTTTCATACATGACGTACGCCCCGACGGTTTACGTTTCGGCATTGACGGGGCAACGTGTTTCCAACCTCTATGAGATGGTCAACTACGTCGCTAACCAAGCAAAAACGCGCATTTCAACGGGCATGTTAAACGATATGCTCAACGATGCGATGGAACGGCATCAGCCCCCCTCCGACAAGGGAAAGCGCTTAAAAATTTATTATATGACGCAAGTTTCCGTCGCACCGCCCACCTTTGTCATTTTCTGTAACAATGCCGAACTTTTTCATTTTTCATATCAACGGTATCTTGAAAATTGCATTCGTGAAACCTTTGGCTTCCGCGGAACGCCCATCCGCTTGGTCATTCGCCAACGCGGTGATGAAGGCGCTAACTGACGAGAAAGGAAAGAACTCTTTATATGTTCATTGATTACATTACCATCGAACTTCGTGCAGGTGATGGCGGAAACGGCGCCGTATCCTTTCGCCGTGAAAAATACGTCGCGGCGGGCGGCCCCGATGGGGGCGACGGCGGTCATGGCGGAAACATCGTTTTTCGTGTAGATCCCGGCGCAAACACCTTGCTCGCCTTTCGTTATAAGAGAAAATTCTCGGCAGAAAACGGCGAATCGGGTAAGGGCGCAAAAATGCATGGAAAGAACGGAAAAGACACCGTCATTCTCGTGCCGCCCGGAACACTTTTGAAGGATCCCGAAAGCGGCAGAGTCATCTTTGACATGTCCGCGGACCGTGAATATATCGCTTGTCGCGGTGGGCGCGGCGGTTGGGGGAACAGACATTTTGCCACCCCGACAAGACAAATTCCGCGTTTTGCCAAAAGCGGTACGAAGGGCGAGGAACGCGAGGTCCTATTGGAACTAAAAATGCTCGCAGACGTTGGACTTATCGGTTTTCCTAACGTTGGAAAATCCTCGATATTGTCGCGCATTTCTTCTGCTAAGCCCAAAATTGCCGACTATCATTTCACGACGTTATCGCCCAATTTGGGTGTCGTGTCGCTGGGCGAGGGGCACGGATTTGTCGCCGCTGATATCCCCGGTTTAATTGAGGGGGCATCGGACGGATTGGGACTTGGACACCAGTTCTTGCGCCATGTGGATCGTTGCCGCCTTTTGTTGCACGTCATTGATATTTCCTGTTCGGAGGGGCGCAATCCCGTTTCGGATTTGGAAACGATAGATAACGAACTTTCTCGGTATAGTCAGGCACTGTCAAGCCGTCCGCAAATCATTGTGGCAAACAAGACGGATATGGCAGATATGGACAGTGAAGAGGTACAAGCGCTTCAAGCGCGCGCCGCCGCACTTGGCCGTGAAATGTTGTACGTGTCTGCGGCAACGGGTGAGGGACTTTCCGAACTTATTAAACGTGTTGGGCAGATGCTTGCCGAATTGCCACCCCTGACCGTTTACGAAAGCGAATTGACGGAAGAAGAAAAAGCGGTTTCCGCAGGCGGTCGCCGCCCGAGAGAAACCATAGTTCGCCGTGAAAACGATACCTATTTCGTGGAGGGCGATTGGATCTATCATTTGATGGGACAAATCAATTTTGATGATTATGAGTCCCTCAATTTCTTCCAACGCGTGCTTAAAAAGCAGGGCGTGTTCGACATGCTTCGTGAAAAGGGTATTCGTGACGGTGATACCGTCAACATTTACGATTTTTCATTTGACTTTGTCCAGTAATAAAAACATGGAGTAGCGTACATACGTCGCTACTCCATGTTTTTTTTATTTGATTTCAAAATGCAAAGTGTTTACGCGCAATCAATCGACAATCGTCATGCGAAGGATGCGTTGGGGAACAAGCGGACGGTCCGCATAGTTGGTTTTAACGGCGGCAATGTCGTCCACGACCTCAATGCCTTCGATGATTTTGCCAAACGCCGCATACGAGCCGTCGAGATGAGGCGCATCTGCGTGCATGATAAAGAATTGCGAGGAGGCGGAGTTGGGGGCAGAGGTGCGCGCCATGGATAGCACGCCGCGTGTGTGGCGAAGATTGTTTTGATGACCGTTTGCGGAAAATTCGCCAATGATGCAATCCTTGGAGCCACCCGTTCCGTTGCCAAGAGGATCGCCGCCTTGAATCATAAAGCCGGGGATGACACGGTGAAAAATAAGACCGTCATAAAAGCCCTCACGAACGAGTTTTTCAAAGTTGGCGACGGTGATGGGGGCAACGTCGGGATAAAGTTCCGCTTTCATTTTTTTGCCGTTTTCCATTTCGATAAGTATCATTTGAATAACCTCACTTTTATTAAATTTTCCCGCGTCGGCGGGTGTTTTTGCACGGATTAAAAAGCCTTCTTTTGCATATAATAGACGTGCAAGAGAAAGGTGGTGGTGTTATGAGCAGGTTTAATAAGCTAAACGTGGAGCGTCTTGCCGCATGGGGTGTGACCGTGACCGTGTTCGGCGTTCTTATCTATCTTTCCTTGCGTTACCTCTTTCCCGTTCTTTTGCCTTTTTTGATAGCATGGGGTGTGGCAATGGCGGTGCGGCCGCTTGCCGAGCATTTGCATAAAAGAATCAAAATACCGGTGTATATTTTACGATTGATTCTTTTGCTCATTTTATTGAGTCTTCTTTTTTTGACGGTTTTTTTATTGGTAAGCCGCTTGCTTTTGGAGGCGGAGGCGCTCCTTAGGCGTTTGAGTGAAAATTCGGAATGGCTTACGGATTTAACAGATCGCTTTAATGGGTTCTTGGCGGATTTGCGCCGTCAGTTTCCCGCTTTTTCAAACATGGACGGCGGTGTTATCGAGGAATCCTTGCTCCAATTTTTGCGTGATGGTGCAGGGAAACTTCTTTCTTATTTAACCGATTTTATCGGCGGACTTTTGATGGCGCTTCCAAACGCGCTTTTTGCGGTGACGATTTGTGTTATTGCCGCCTTTTATTTTGCCCTTGATTTGAATAAAATACACGAGGGTATTCGTTCACTGTTACCGTCAGGTATGCGTCATAGAGCGCATCGTGCAAAAGAGCATTTGAAAAGGACGGCACTTGCATATATTCGCGCTTATTCACTGCTTGCCCTTTTGACCTTTTCGTTACTCTTTTTCGGCTTTGCGGTTTTGAAAATTAAGTATGCCTTGCTACTTGCGCTCGTTTTTACACTGGTTGACGTTCTGCCCGTCCTCGGCGTTGGTACGCTTCTTATTCCATGGGGGCTATTTTGCCTGATCACGGGGGATTTTCGCTTGGGCATGGGGCTTCTTATCTTATTTGCGGTTGTCACCGTTGTGCGTCAGTTGGCAGAGCCGAAAATCATCGGTACGCACATGGGCATCCATCCGTTGGTCACCCTTTTTTCAATGTATATAGGATTTCGCTTTTTCGGGCTACTCGGTCTGGTATTCGGTCCTATTGGGGCAGTCGTCATAAAAAGTTTACTGTCCATCGTTAGCGAAGGGGAAGAGAAAGCCATACCTGATGCAGAAAGCGAAACGAGCGCAAAAGGATAGCAAAAAAGCGCCGAAACGGCGCTTTTTAAGGACAAGTTCCCCAAAAGGGATAGTCGAAAAAACTTACGCTCTTTCAACCTTTCCGGAACGAAGGCAACGAGAACATACGTAGATGGTCTTGTGGCTACCTTCAACAATCGCCTTTACACGACGAATGTTCGGCTTCCATGTCCGGTTGGTTTTACGGTTTGAGTGGGAGACATTGTGTCCGAAGACGACACCCTTTCCGCATAAACAACACTTTGCCATTGTAACACCTCCCAAAAAATGCACGGTTAGCAATATAAATCATTGATTAACAACCGTTACGATAATCAACGCTCGCCACTTTCGTGAATGATTTTTCACGAAAAAAGAGACAAGCAACTGTCAACACTCCGTATTATACCACAATCAAAAAGAAAATGCAATACTTTTTTTTGATTTTTTCAAAAAAAATTCATGCGAAAAAGGTTGCATTTTAACGATAAGTATGTTATACTTATGATAATCAATATTTTACAAGGGGGAGATGTATCATGAAGAAGTTTTTTATCGCTTTGGGCGTGTTGACTGCTATCGTAGCAGTTGCTGCCGTTCTCGCCGCTATTTTCTCGAAGAAGCAGGCTGCTGAGGAGGATTTCGAAGAGCTTGAAGATGAAGAGATCGAAGAACTCGAAGCAGGCGAAGAAGAAGTAGAGGAAGACGACGTAGCAGAGGTTACCGAATAATTTTGGTTTCCAAGAGGTGGGTACTGTGTTTTACACAGTACCCACCTCTTTTTATGAAATCTTCAATCTTCGATTGCAGATGAAATCAAATCCACCCATCCGCGCCGAGCGGATTTCACTGTCCGAAGGGCAATTTCACCGCCGCAGGCGATTTTGCCCACCCGAAAGGGTGGATTTAACTGAAAAACCTCATCCGAATGCTCGAATGAGGTTTTTCTGGTGGAGCGTATGGGATTTGAATTCATGACCCCCACACTGCCAGTGTGATGCCCTCCCAACTGCGCTAACGCCCCAACGTGTATATCATATCATATTCGGTGGTGCTTGTCAAGACTTTTTTCTCATTTCTTTTCAAAAAACAATCGGTATGTCAAGAAAATTCGACATACCGATTGTTTGTGTAAGAATGGGGTATTAGCCTCTATCGGTTAAAATGGGTGCTGCGGTCGGCTCCTTGTTTTGTTCCTGATAGGGGTCTATCATGATTTGTTTCATTTTGAAATAGGCGGCATAAATACACATGTATCCTGCAAGTCCTGCTAAAACGGCAACGGTAAAGGCAAGACCTACGGGAACAAGCATGCCGTAAAGACCGAACAACGTGAAAATGCAAATGAGAATTAAGAACAAAAATCCAAGGAGCGCCATAATGTTGCGCTTGATGCCGAGAATGGCAAGAATGAGCGAGTTTTTCAAAATCTTGAAAAGCGTAAGGTCAAAGGTGACGATTTGCAAATAAATATAGGGGCGCATAAAGAGATACAGAATAAGAAATACGAAAATGGCGCCTACGAATAACCCACCAAGTCCCGAGGCGGATGTTAGAAGAATGAACATATCGCCAAAAAGAAGGAACATGATCAGTAAATCAAATATACCGGCGAGTAGGCCTTGGCGGACGTTACGCTTAATAGCATAAAAGAAATCGGAAAACAGGAAGACGGGCTCGCCCATCAACATATTACGCATGATATAGGTGGTGCCGACGTTGACAAGACCGAAGGTAAGAAGCACCAATGCAGAAAGACCGTACAAAACATACGTTGTCACCGTTGGCGAATGAAGTGTCGCTTGCAGGCCGCTTATGGTTAAAAGTGAGGCAGATGCGGCGTCAATTCCTTCGTTTGCGATAACGCCGTAAAGGGTACTGAACAGAGAATCGGCGGGCGCGGTATAAGAAACCGTACCGACACCGGAAAAAGCCAAAATGGCAAACAAAAGAGGGAAGTTGCCGACGATCATCAACATATTTACCGAAATCAATCGGGAAAAATCACGTCGTAAATAGGTGAAAAAGCCGCGAAAATTCGGTTTCAAGTTGAGTACGTCTTCTTTTTTGATGCCTTTTCCTTCGCGTTGGGAATCAAAAAGGCGAAAGCGCTTTTTTTTCACGGGCGCATCTTGCTCTTCGTACATGGCTTTCCGTAATCCTTTCTTTTTTGCTTGGTTATGCTTCGGTTGCGATACTTTCTTTTAACATGGCACCCAACTCATCGGCACGGTTGGTGCAAGCAAGCATTGCTTTTTGCATCATGCCGTCAAAATCCGCTTGGTCCATTGTCAACATCATTTGCTCGGTTGTGCCTTTGTAGGAGGTCACCATGCGTGTCAATTCCTCAATAGTGAACTCGGGATGCTTTGATACCATTTCGGCGGCACCAATGGCGGTCTCGGCGACTGCCGTGCGGAGAGCATCACCATCCAAGCCTTGGGCGGTGGCACCGCGGCACAGAGAAGACATCATGCGATAAAAGCAGGCAACGGCACTTGACGTGACGGAGATAATGCGGTTCATTTCGGACTCATCCAAGGAAAGCACGCGGCCGCATGATGCAAACATGTCGTGTACCGTGCGGAATGCATCCTCGGTGACGGCGCCGTTTTTTGAAAGTGCCGTCACGCCGGAGCCGACGAGCAGAGGCGTGTTGGGCATGGTACGAATGATGGCAACGCCACCGCCGAGGGCGCGGTCGATGGTGTCTGTGTCCACCCCCGCGGCAAGGGAAATAAACGTCTTTCCTTCAAGGGAGATTGAGGATTGGCGAATGGCGGCGAGAACGTCGCTATATTGTTGAGGCTTGACCGCCAAGCAAACGAAACTTGCCTCCGACACGGCATCGGTAATGGTCGGATAGGCGGTGGCGCCAAGGGCGCAAAACGGTGCGGTTTTTTCATTTGCAATATCAAAGAGCGCCACATCCTCGTAAGAAATGCGGCAGGGAAAGGTTTCTTTTGTGATGCCCGTTAAAATGGCGCTTGCCATGTTGCCAACGCCGATAAACGCAATTTTTTTCATGTTAAAAACTCTTTCGTGAAGGTTTTGGATTATCATATTTTAGTATATCACAGTTCGATATAAAAAGCAAGGTTTTTTATCCATAAAAAAGATAGATGTTTTTTGAAAACCTGTCGAAAAAATGAGTTTTCCGCTTGACAACTAAAAAAGAATATTGTATAATAAGAACAGAATGATAGAAACGCCGTGTGACTGACGGATTTGTGGAATAACCACAAGGGAGCACGGACGTATAACGCCGTCCGTCTGGGCAATTCCGCAGGAGCAGAATTGCCCTTTTTCTGTCTAAAAAGGCGCTTTTGCGGAACGTTGAAGAAAGGAAGGTATTTTTCAATGTATAAGGAATGGTCAGGTTTTCTCCCCGGTGCTTGGCAAGACAAGATTGATGTTTCTGATTTTATTTTAAAGAACGTCAAGCCCTATCACGGTGATGATGCGTTTCTTTCCGGTGCAACGGAAAGAACTTCAAAATTAATGGAAAAGTTGCAGGTGCTTTTCGAAGAAGAACGGAAGGCAGGCGGCGTTCTTGCCATTGATACGGAGACCGTTTCGTCTTTGAAAAGTTATCGCCCTGGGTATCTTGATAAAGACAACGAACTGATCGTCGGCTTGCAAACGGATAGCCCCTTGAAGCGCGGTGTGCATCCCTTCGGCGGTATTCGCATGGCACGTCAGGCGTGCGAGGCGTACGGCTATCAACTAAGCGACCGTATTGAGGATGAATTCCGTTTCCGCACAACGCACAACGACGGTGTCTTCCGTATTTACAGTGACGAAATGCGCCTTGCAAGGCGGTTGCATCTTCTGACGGGCTTGCCCGATGCCTACGGACGTGGTCGCATTATCGGCGATTACCGTCGCGTGGCACTTTACGGCATTGACCGCCTGATTTCCGAAAAGAAAGCGGATAAGATGGCGATTTCCTCCGCCACTTATGATGCAGAGGGCATGCGTGCAAACGAGGAACTTTATCAACAAATCACCTTCCTTGGTTATATGAAGGATATGGCGGCGATGTACGGCTTTGATATCAGCCGTCCTGCCGCAAACGCGCGCGAGGCCATTCAATGGACCTATTTTGCGTATCTTTCCGCCATCAAGGAGCAAAACGGCGCCGCCATGTCGCTTGGCAGAGTGAGTAGTTTCTTTGATATTTATATTGAGCGTGATATACATAACGGTGTCTTAACGGAAAGTGAAGCGCAGGAACTGATTGATGATTTTGTCATGAAACTTCGCATGGCGCGCCTCCTCCGAACTCCCGAGTACAACGAACTTTTTGGCGGCGATCCCATGTGGAT
>JAZSOK010000127.1:0-10144 GCA_045536865.1 Eubacteriales bacterium | reverse complement strand
GTTTTAGCCGGTCTTATATCGGTCAAAGCGCCTGTATAATGTCTTAAAGTATGAGGCTGGTAGGGGTGCTTCAAGCATACCTCTTCATCTATCTCAATACCAAGACCGGGCTTATCCGGGATTTTGATGTAACCGTCACTGTACTCCAAGGCTTCGTTTGTGACGTCCTTACGCCATTCAACGTCCGAGTACATAATTTCAAGGATCTCAAAATTCGGACAAGTTGCCGCAAGTTGTAAGGTTGCCGCATTTGCGACAGGTCCGGACGGATTGTGCGGTGCAAACGGAATGTATCTGCTTTCGGCTTCTGCCGCAATCTTTTTGAGTTCCATAATTCCGCCTGCATGGGAAATATCAGGTTGGATATAGTCTGCCGCCATGAGATCAAACATTCTCTTATAATCCCAACGGGTATAAAGCCTCTCACCCGCAGAGATTGCAACAGGTGACTTATCCTTAACCGCTTTTAGGGCATCTAAATTGTCGGGCGGAACGGGCTCTTCAAAGAACATGGGCTTGAACTGTTCGAGTTCTTTTGCAATTTTTATACCGGTAGGAATATTAAATCTGCCGTGTCCTTCGATAAGTAAATCCACCTTATCACCAACAGCCTCACGAACTGCCGCAACATTTCGAAGCGCTTTATCAAGATCGGCGTTTGAGATGTTCAAATAGTTCTTGCCGAACGGATTTTATTTCATGGCAGTGACGCCGCGCTTTACCGCGATTTTGGCCTTTTCTCCAAATTCCTCGGGCTCTTTTGCTCCTGCAAACCAACCGTTTACGTATATTCTAACCTTATCGTTTACCTTGCCTCCAAGGAGTTGGTAAACGGGGACGTTCAGATGCTTTCCGAGAATGTCCCAAAGCGCCATCTCCACGGCGGACAATGCCGACATCAACACCGCACCGCCACGCCAATAAGCGTCACGGTATATATCGTGAAAGTGTTTTTCTATATCGAGAGCGTTTTTGCCGACAAGATATTCTTTGATATGTTCAACTGCACCAATCAGTGCCTTTTCCTTGTATTCAAGGGTGGCTTCTCCTACGCCGCAAATGCCCTCGTCCGTGTATACCTTCACAAATATCCAGTTGGTCCTAAAACAATCCACCGCAAACGTTTTAATGTCCACTACTTTCATTTTAATTTTACCTCCTCGTAAATTTTCGGTATCATTTTGTTTTTTACTTCAAAATCATTCATATTGATTTCATCAAACATTCCGCAATGCATCGGTACGACGATTTCGGGGTTGATCCTCTCGCAAAACCGTTTGGCATCGGCCATATTCATATTGTTGCCTACACCGTTTATCGGTAAAAACAGAGCATATATATCATCGGGAATGTCTTCAAAAATGTCAGTGTTATACAGCGTATCGCCGGTTATGTAATATTTTTTATCGCCATCGTCTATGATGACCCCTATGGGAGATGGATCACTATGTTCGGCCTTGACGGCAGTAAATCTGACGCCCTTTTCCGTCCACTCGGTGTGGCGGTTAAAAAGAACGTAGTTGTTTGCCCCGCCGAACTTTCTCGTCTCGTTCCAAACCGAGTTTGGAGATAGCACCACGATTTCGGTGTGTTCTCCTAAAAAATGCGGTACGGTTTCGGGATCATAGTGGTCAAGATGATTGTGTGTAAAAATCATAACGTCGGGGGTAATATCAAAAAAACGAGCGTCTACTGCAACACGACGATAGTTTTTGGGATTGACCTTTTCAACGCTATCCGACAAATATGGATCGATCATGATCGTCAGATTTTCGTTTTGGAACAAAAGCCCTGCCTGTCCCAACCATGTTATCTTCATCATTTTTCTCCTCTATTGACATAACTGTAATTTTATTATATAATATACATACTATATAACGTATCTAGTATACAATATATTTTTAAAAATTAAATACATATTTTAATGAAAAGTATATAAAATCTTACGAAACGGGGATGTTATGGGTATTATCTTACCTCAAATAGTTGCCGCCGGAATCTATGACATGGATGAAAAAGCCACCTCGAGAAAACACAAACTCAACATGTTTGAGATTGAAATCCCTATCGAACAAGGCGGAACGTCTTATATCAACGACGAACAACACGCCATTTCTCCCGATACTTTGATATGTGCAAAGCCGGGACACGTGCGGCGTACAAAATTCCCCTTTAAATGTTATTACGTCCATATGATCGTACCGCCGGGAGAGTTGTTGAGCATTCTGGAAGCAATGCCCACTTTTATCCAGACGAAAGTTTCCTTCAAATACCGCTACTTATTTGACGAAATGACCAAGTATAGTTTTGTGAATACAGAGACCGAGAATATTAAATTTTACAGTCTTTTGCTTGATATGATTTATCTGTTGCATAAGGATGCAAAAAGCCAAATGAATTTCTCAAAGTTTCAAAAAAATCATGGGGAAATGATAGACAATATCATTCAGTATATCCTTCATAATCTTTCCTCGGATCTGTCCCTCAAAACACTATCAGAACAAGTGCATTTAAGTCCAAATCATTTTCATCATGTATTCAAAGTATCAACGGGCAAGCAATTACAGGATTTTGTGGAGGAGCAACGAATACAGAAAGCCATTCACCTGATGATAACGACCGATTATACCTTGACGCAGATAGCACAGGAATGCGGTTTTTCCTCACAACCTTATTTCAATCACGTGTTCAAAAAACGAATGAACCAAACTCCACGCGCATTTGAAAAACAACTTTATGAAAAATATAACAAATGACGTCGGCAAAGCCGAAAATAATATCAGAGCCAATAAGGATGAAACCGTAGACGAACTTTTGCAAACAATCCAAAAATTCATGAAATAAGGAAACACTGGCATGCAACAGTATAAGATAATGGGAATGAGTTGTGCCGCTTGCAGTGCGCGCGTTGAAAAAGCCGTTTCAAAAGTTCCGGGCGTGAAAAATTGCGCGGTCAGTCTGCTTACCAATTCCATGGGCGTAGAAGGGGATGCCACCCCCGAAGCCATTATTGAGGCGGTAAAAAACGCAGGTTACGATGCATCCCCTGCAAATGAATGTGCCAATCGGCAACCACTCATCGGCGAAGACAGTCTCAAAGACACGGAAACGCCTGTCTTAAAAAAGCGCTTGATTTCTTCGCTTGCTTTTTTGACAGCACTGATGTATATTGCCATGGGGCATGTCATGTGGGATTTCCCTCTGCCAAGCATTTTATCTGAAAATCCATTGGCAATTGCGTTCCTTCAACTTTTGCTTACCGCCACCGTCATGGTGATAAACCAAAAATTTTTCATTAGCGGTTTTAAGGCATTCATAAATCGCTCGCCCAATATGGATACGCTTGTTGCGCTCGGCGCAGGGGCTTCGTTTGTGTATAGCACTTGCGTTCTATTCCAAATGGCGGTGGGCGGCGGTGATATCGGTGCGATGAAGCATCATTTGCACGACCTGTATTTTGAGTCGGCGGCCATGATTTTAACGCTCATTACGCTTGGCAAAATGCTTGAAGCCAAATCCAAAGGCAAAACCACCGATGCCATCAAAAAACTGATGTCGCTTGCACCAAAAACGGCAACGCTTCTAAAAAACGGTGAGGAAGTTGTTGTACCCGTCGATCAGGTCAAGGTAGGAGACGTCTTTGTTGTCCGTCCAGGCGAAAGCATTCCCGTAGACGGTGTGGTTGTGGAAGGTGGTAGTGCCGTTGACGAATCTTCCTTGACGGGTGAGAGCATTCCCGTCGACAAGGAAGTCGGTGACGGAGTCTCTGCCGCAACCATCAATCAATCGGGCTTTCTCCGCTGCGAAGCAACGCGCGTCGGAGAGAACACCGCATTATCTCAAATCATTCAAATGGTTAGCCGTGCGGCGGCAACCAAAGCCCCCATTGCCAAGATAGCAGATAAGGTTTCGGGCGTCTTCGTTCCCATCGTCATGGGCATTGCACTTGTGACCTTTGCCGTCTGGATGATTATTAGCGGCGGTACGGTTGGCACTTCCCTTGCCCGTGCCATATCGGTGCTCGTCATTAGTTGTCCTTGTGCGCTCGGTCTTGCAACGCCCGTTGCAATAATGGTCGGCAACGGAGTCGGCGCAAAAAACGGTATTCTTTTCAAAACCGCCGCTTCCCTTGAAAGCACGGGCAAAATAGATACGGTTGTGCTTGATAAAACAGGCACCGTTACGAAGGGCGAGCCGTTTGTAACCGATATGATCCCCGCACGGGATATGACCGAAAATCAACTGTTGCAGTATGCTTGCTCCATTGAAAAAAACAGTGAGCATCCTCTCGCAAAAGCCGTTTTGAAAAAGGCAGAAGAACTTGCCATTCCCGCTTTTGAAGTAAACGAATTTTGCGCACTGGCAGGAAACGGACTTACTGCCGTTTATGAAAAAGGACTTCTTGTCGGCGGCAATGCAAGATTTATAGAAAACTATGCCCCTATTGCCCCCGAAATAAAAGGGGTGGCAGAAGAATTGTCCTCCCTTGGAAAAACACCGCTATATTTCAGTTATAACGGTCGCCTTTTGGGCGTGATCGCCGTTTCCGATGTCGTCAAAGAGGATAGCCCTTCTGCTATTCGCGAACTTCAAAACATGGGGCTTCGTGTGATCATGCTCACAGGGGATCACGAGAAAACCGCGCAAGCGGTTGGAGGGCAGGTCGGCGTTGACGAGGTCATCGCAGGCGTGCTTCCCGACGGCAAGGAAAGTGTGATCTGCAAACTACAAGAAAACGGCTGTGTGGTGGCAATGGTGGGCGACGGCATCAACGACGCGCCCGCCCTAACAAGGGCCGACGTTGGCATTGCCATTGGCGTAGGGACGGATGTTGCCATTGATGCGGCAGACGTGGTGTTGATGAAAAGCACCCTTTCGGATGTGTCGGCGGCAATTCGTTTAAGCGCGGCAACGCTCCGCATCATTCATCAAAATTTGTTTTGGGCATTCTTTTATAACGTCATCGGCATTCCGATTGCCGCAGGTGTATTTGCATCGCTCGGTGTGCTATTAAATCCTATGATAGGCGCGACGGCAATGAGCCTTTCAAGCGTATTTGTGGTTAGCAATGCGCTCAGACTAAATTTTGCAAACATTCGCTCTGCAAAGCGCGACCGCGCGCGCAGATGTAAACGTAGGTCAAATAAAACGAGAGAAAAAGAAAGCGAGAACAGAAAGATGGAAAAAACGTTAACGGTGCAAGGTATGATGTGCCCACACTGCGAAATGAGAGTAAAAAAGGCACTCGAAGAACTTGACGGCGTAGAGATGGCAGTTGTCAGTCACGAGTCGGGTACTGCCATTGTAACGCTAGAGAAAAACGTTGCAGACGATGTGCTTATCAGGACCATTAAAGCACAGGGTTATACCGTACAATAAGTAAACGAAAAACAAAAACAAAATATAAAAAGGAGAAAACAACCATGAAAAAGTACGCAGGAACACAGACCGAAAAAAATCTTGAAGCAGCGTTTGCCGGCGAATCTCAAGCAAGAAACAAGTATACATACTTTGCCTCTCGCGCAAAGAAGGACGGATTTGAGCAGATTGCCGCCCTCTTCTTGAAGACCGCCGAAAACGAAAAGGAGCACGCAAAGATGTGGTTCAAGGAATTGAACGGCATCGGTGACACGGCAGAAAATCTTCTTCACGCGGCAGAGGGCGAAAACTACGAGTGGACAGATATGTACGAGGGCTTTGCCAAAACGGCCGATGAAGAGGGCTTCCATGAACTTGCCGCTAAATTCCGCTTGGTTGCCGCTATCGAAAAGCATCACGAGGAAAGATACCGCGCTCTTCTCAAAAACGTTGAAATGGCAGAAGTGTTTGCAAAGAGCGAGGTTAAGGTTTGGGAATGCCGCAACTGCGGTCATATCGTCGTTGGCACACGTGCCCCCGAGGTTTGTCCCACTTGCGCGCATCCTCAGGCATACTTTGAGGTAAACGCCGAAAATTATTGATTAGAATTTATCTTTTCGCTATTTTCTAAAACATTTGTCGTTATTGATACTTGACGGCACCGAGGCGGTATATCCGCCTCGGTGCCGTTTTTTCAAAAAACGATTATGTAGGCACTTTGCAAAGGGAACTGCGCCCCTTGAAAGAATAATTGTATCAAAAAAGTCCGTGCAGAAAAAATGACGACTTTCCCCTAAAAGTGTATATATTCCCTTTTTTTCAAAAAGTCCTTGACAAATTTTATTTATATGGTATAATATACGCAGAAATAGGGAGTTTGCGGCAGATGTCCGCAAAGCACCAAGGAGAAAACGAAGTGGACAGTAGCGACGACGGAAATTGTCGAAGTACAAATCAAATAGAATAATTCTTCATGCATAACCGCTGTACGATAAAGATACGGGGCTATGCTTTTTTTGCTTTCCGCTTTTCTTTTTTCTTCCCGAAAATCCGCCCAAAACGCGGAAATTTTACAACCAAAAAGGAGTCGTCATGGACGAACATTTATTACCCCTAATCATCATGCTCTGTTGCCTTGCCTTATCTGCATTTTTCTCGGCAACCGAAACCGCTTACACCTCATTCAACAGGGCAAAAATGAAAATTCTCGCCGCCGAGGGCAACAAGCGCGCCATTCGCGTTCTTAACCAATCCGAAAGTTATGACAAATTGCTTTCCACCATCCTTGTCGGAAACAACATTGTCAATATCACGCTCTCGTCTGTCAGTACCCTGTTCTTCCTCGATTTGTTGATGGGCACCACCGCACAAAACATGTCCGCCACCATCTCCACCATAATCATCACCGTCGTCGTTCTCATTTTCGGCGAGATCTCCCCCAAAAGCATTGCAAAAGACCACGCCGAAGGATTTGCCATGGGCGTGTCGGGCTTGATTTCGTTTTTTATGGCGATTTTGACACCCGTCAATGCCATCTTTATGCTTTGGAGAAAACTCTTGACAAAGGTTTTCAAGCCCGAGGATAACGACACCGTCACAGAGGGCGAACTTCTCACCTTGGTGGATGAGGCGCACGAGGACGGTAGCGTGGACGAGTACAGTAAAGAACTTATCGAAAACATTTTTGAATTTGACGACCTGACGGCAGGAGAAATTGCCACCCACCGCACGGAAATCACCATGTTGGCAGAGGAAGCAACCATTGAAGAATGGGATAATATTATTTCAAACAGCCGTTTCTCGCGTTACCCCGTTTACGGCGAGGATGTCGATGACATTGTCGGCGTTCTCAATGCAAGAGAATATTTCCGTCTTGAAGAAAAAACGAAGGCAAACGTTTTAGAGCATGCCGTCAAGCCTGCCTATTTCGTACCCGAGAACGTCAAAACGGACGTTCTTTTCCGCAACATGAAGGATAACAAGGAGTTTCTCGCCATCGTTCTTGATGAATACGGCGGTGTCCGCGGTATCATCACCTTTACCGACCTTGTTGAGTGCTTGGTCGGCGAATTTTCACAAACCGAAGAAGGCGTTGAAGAGATTGAGCCCATCATCGATTTGGGCGATGGCCGCTTTGAAATCAACGGCTCGGTGACCATCTCCGACTTGGAAGATGCCCTCGACATCTCCTTGGAGGACTGTGATGCCGATACCTTCAACGGCTACGTCCTCGGCAACTACGGCACAATCCCCGAAGACGGCTCTACGTTTGACATTTCCACCGATATTATGGACATCCAAGTGCTTTCCTTTATGGAACATAAAATTGAAAAAGCCATCGTCACCTTGAAAGGCGAGAACGAGGAAGAGGATGACGATGACAATGGCAAGGACAAAGAGAAAGATAAAGACAAGGATAAGGACAAAGATTAAAATCCTCAAAGTCAACGGCGAGTGCTTCATGCGAACACCGCTCTGCTCCGCAGAAGGCGTTTAAATAATACTGCACTCCAATCAAAAAGCACAGGGTAGGACGAGCCTACCCTGTGCTTTTTGTGCGAGTAACAGGACTTTCGAACCTTCGTTTGCGCCAGAACTTCATCTTCGCACGGCTTATCATTTGCGCAAACGTTGTCCATTTACGATAGCAATTTTTGCTATCGTAAATGAAGAGGTTCAAGTCAATTAGTACTCATAAACTAAAACATACCCCTGCAAAAGCAGGGGTATGTTTTAGTTGGTGCGGGTAACAGGACTTGAACCTGCACAGCCTTGCGACCATAAGAACCTGATGGTAACGTCCCCTAGGTGAAGTTTTTTAATTATGGAATTACAACGCCCGTCCAGTAATGTCTGTCAGGTCTATCTGCTCCACTACAATCGCTACAAGTACATGTGTTGTCATATTCATTCTTTATAGCGGAAGTTATCGCTCCTTGGTGGGTCCAATCGATCGATGTACCTGTACCCAACCAGTTAGTTTTGAGCTTCGCTTGCATATATCCCTGGCTTACGTCAACCTTATTTGTTCCGTTCAAGAAGAACACACGTGACGCTCCACCCAGACCATTGTCCCAAGTGCTGGCAAACGTTTGCTCCAAAGCGATCCACTGTTCATAAGAACCTTCGTAATAAATAGTAACGGTTTCACCCTTGTCCATAAAGCTCCAGTTTGTTGCAAGTATGTTTCCGCTTGCCGTGGTAACCGTTGTAGGAATTACTAAAGAGTGAACACCCTCATAGGACGAGAATGCGCTGGCGCTGATTGTCGTAACCGGAATACCGTTGATGTAATCGGGAATTACAACCAAGTCTTGACCGTTAGGATTCTTATATCCGCCAACGTGATATTCATCAGTAATACCGTCGCTGTTATTATCCACGGGGATCACGCTTACGTCACCGTTATAGATATAAACGGGATAAATAGTAACGTCAACGTTATCAGTAAACTTATAGTCTGACAATTTATATACTGTGGTCGTTCCGTTCTTAGTTACGCGAACCTGCCAGTAATCGAATACACAGTCTTCAACAATAGGTCTTATACTATTATCATTACCCAGAGCGGTTATATTACTGTAATTGTTTCTTGTGAAATGACCCCAAGCAACAATATTAGCGTCGTGGTCAACGAATGTCGCCGTATAAACGCCCACGTATGAGGGATACAGGTTAATGTCTTCGGTGTTACCCGCAGCAATACTTGTGACTTGAGATGAACCTGCATTCATCCAGTAGTCAAATTCCATATTGCTATCTGTAGAAACGTACTCTCGTGTAACTTTGTATTCGGAACTGTTATCAACTATGCAATCAACGGCATATACCTCGTCATTAACGAGATAAGTTACCGTATAGATTACAGGATCAAATTTGAAATTGACCATTATTTCACTCGCTGAAATATCAGAATTCAGCGTGTAGGTCACGTAAAATACGATATCCCCGTCGGGAGCTACGGGAGTTCCTTCGTAATAATTAGCACCCGAGCTTGTGGGAATTTTATTTGTGTTTTGTTCGTCGGTAGAAGCGGAGATAGTCAGATTATTTACCACCGAAGCATATTCGTCGCTGTAAAGCGGACCTGTATATACGTAGGTTTCTGTTTCTGAATAGTTATGAGCAGTTATCCGATAAACTATCTTATCTCCCGATTCTCCCGTTATTTTCGATTTGATATTAGTGGGAGGTACGCGCGAGGTCGTCTGTGTTGCGGTAGTGCCTGTGCAGGCAACCACCTCGGTAATTACGACCTCCTCATATTTTGGCGGTTGCGCTTCCACGTTACCCTTGATCACTAGATTTCCTGATAAAGCAGCATAGCCAACGCAGGAAAAACACATAAAGGAGAGTGAGATACAAAGCGCGATCATCCATCGTTTCATTGTAAATCACTCTCCTTTCTTTGTGTGAATCTTAATTCTGATCCTCGGGATCCTTATCCTCGGGGGTGATCATGGCGGTGAAAACCTGTTTAGCCTTACGGCGAACCACACCGATGATCTTTTTTAGAGGATGATCCAACGTGGCGGGATCAATTTTGTAATTGCCCTTTGCCACCTCGGCTTCGCGAACGATTTCCTTATCGCTTTGCTCATCTCTGGTTGGGACAAGAACCACGTCGCCTTCCTCTACGGTGTTTCCGTCGGGATCGTAGCGGTAGGTCTTGTGGGATTTTTCTTCCCAGAAAATGTCGATCGCTTCTACCGTGTTTTCGTTCACGGTTTCGTCGTCGGCGCAGGGAATCGAAGCAAGGATCTCCTCAACATCGGGGTCGGCTTCC
>JAZSOK010000083.1:0-4286 GCA_045536865.1 Eubacteriales bacterium | reverse complement strand
ATGGCTACGATCCGACTTTGGAACGGATGCTTTCCGAATGCACCCCCAATAAATAAGTTATACATAAAAACAGTGTGCCTCCCCTTTTGGGGCTGGCACACTGTTTTTTTATCAAAGTGAACGCAAATTTGAAGGCAAATCGGCATACAGGTAGAGCGAACCGCATACAAGCGCCTTTTCGTCTTCTCGTAGCATTGAAAGCGCCGTTTGCAAATCGGGCGCCGTCTCCCCGAAAATGCCGATTTTTTTGGCACGCGCCTGTAAGGTGTCGGGCATGTCCGCACGCGGATTGTTAAGCACGGTTGTAAAAATAAAGCGCGAGGCGTGACGGGAAAAACAAGAGAGGGTTTCAGAGATATCCTTGTCGCGCATACAGGCGACGATGAACGTCAGGCGCTCGTTTTGCAAATACCGCGTTAGCGCACGGTCAAGGGATTGTGCGCCGTTTGGATTGTGCGCACCGTCGTATAATAAAAGCGGTGACGGGCGAAGAATTTCGAGCCTTGCGGGATGCACGGCGGACGAAAGCCCCTCGGCAATGCACGAATAAGGAACGCCCATTGCCTCCGCCACGGCGACGGCAAGCGATGCGTTTTCCGTTTGGTGCGGGCCGTTTAGGCCAAGCACGACCTTTTTGCCGCGATAAAGACAAATCTCCGACAAGGATGAAGCACCGACACTTGGCAAGGGGGACACGACGGTCAAGGAAAGCCCCAGTTTTGCGGCGCACTCATTAGCAACGGCAAGCGCGCACGACGTCTGTTCGGCCGAAAACACACGGTGTAGACGGCAGTTTTCTTTGAAAATACCGCACTTTGTTTTGGTGATTTTGGGGATGGTATCGCCAAGATATTCCGTATGGTCCAGGTCTACGCGCGTTAAAACGGCGGTCACGTTTTCGGAAATGGCGTTGGTGGCATCAAACTCACCGCCCATGCCCGTTTCCAAAATAACGTAATCGCATTTTTCCTTGGCAAAATATAAAAATGCCGCCGCCGTCCAAACCTCAAACTGCGTTGGCCGCTCCCCAAGCGCCTCCTCCGCTTGACGGCAGACAGCCTCCACGGAGGTAAGCAATACCGTCAGTGCAGAATTGTCGATACAGATGCCATTTACCGTCATACGCTCATTGACACGTAAAAGATTGGGCGAGGTATATCGCCCCACCCGATAGCCTGCACGGGTAAGAATAGCATCGAGAAAGGCGCACACGGAGCCTTTGCCGTTCGTCCCTGCCACGTGGATGCAGGAAAGTTCCTTTTCGGGATTGCCGAGCAAATCAAGCATTTTGCACACGCGGGAAAGGCCCGGCTTCGTTACCGCCTGAAAACTGTGTGCATACTGAAAAAAACTGCTCTCCTCACGTTCCTTGTTCATCTGTTTATCTTCTTCCCACCATTAATGTATGAATGACTTTGTTTCTGTACACGGCGACGATGACAGTCGCCTCCATTGCGGCAATCAGAACGTAAAGGGGTATGCGCCACAAGACGAGCCAACCGAAATAACCAAAAAGCCCCCACGTCTTTACGGTCATTGTTCCGATAAGATGCGCGAAAAAAACGGACAGGATAATTCTTTTCAGATTGTCCTTTTTAATGATACGGTGTGAAACCAAGCCTGCAATCACGCCGACAAGCGCCGAGCCGAGGGTGACGATGGGGGAGATGGCAAAACTCTGCGTTGAGAGAAAATAACTCAAAACATCCGAAGCAACACCCACGCATCCGCCGATGACAGGTCCGAGCATGATGCCCGCCAAAATCATCGGAAAATGCTCAAACGTAATGCGTATGGGACCAAAACTCAAAAAATTCTTGCAAAAAATTCCTATCACGATACTGATGGCCGTCAACATGGCGGCAGTGGTCAAAACGCGTACTGCATCGTTTCTTTGTGTCATCGTTAATCTCCTCTGTCATAATCACGCATGATGGCGGTCATACCGCATAGAGTGTCCCAAAGAATTGCCCTTGCACAGACAAGAGGTTTTTCGTTTTTCAAAAGAAAAAACACCTCCTGATTGCAGAAATGCACACTGAATCAAGAGATGTTTTTTCACACAGAAAATTCATCCGATACAGCGGGATGCGAGTTTTATACCGCGACCCTCGAAAGGCTGACTTCGTCCGTGCAGCAACTCCCCGTCTGCACGGCACTGCGCCGCATATGCGGCACGCATAAAACTCTACTCTGTTCAATCATTTGTTTTGATAGGGAAAGAAATCTTCCCCATGAGCATATTATATGCCTTTTTGTTCCAAATGTCAATAGTTTTTCGACATTTATACGGCACGCGCCTTACGCCTTTGGTGCTTCCACCTTCAAGGATAGCGTTGCCCCCGGCAGACCGACAGCCTCGGCAGAGACGGTCAACTCACCTGCCGTACCGCCATGCGGACGAATAAACGCCACCAAATAACCGTGGAAAGCACGGCGACGGTCGGAGGAGAAAACGGTCCAATCCGTTTGGTCACCGTTATCCATACCGACGAGTGTGCCACCCACAACGGAAAGAGTAATGGGGCAATCGGCATCTGGCACCGTTCTTCCCTCTTTATCCTTTACACGAATGGTGACGAACGCCAAATCGTCCCCGTCCGACGTAACGGTCGGGCGATAAGCGGTCATTTCAAGACCTTCGGCAACACCTGCGGTTTGCAACTCGCTTGTCAAAACGGCCTCACCCTTGTCGTTGTAGGCAACGGCACGGATCGTGCCTGCCTCGTACGCTACGTCATCCCATATCAAGCGATAACGCTCCGTAGAAACGGGTGAGTTATGCTTCTTTTCGCGCACACCGTAGGAAACGCCGTTGACGAACAGTTCCACACGGTCATAAGAGGAATAACAATGCACGGGCAAATGTGTTCCCTCGGGGAAATTCCAACGGTTCGGCACGATATGTAAGACGTCGTGCGCCGTCCACTTGCTCTCGTAGAGATACGCTCTATCCTTCGGCAAACCTGCCAAATCGTAAATGCCGAAATAAGAGGAGCGCGGCGGAAAATCATAGTAGGGTGTCGGCTCACCGATATAGTCAAAGCCCGTCCACACGAACTCACCCATGGAATAAGGGCAATCGTCCTGCGCCTTAAACTCGGTGTCGGGAGGGCACGCCCATATGGGTGCGGACATGTCGTAGGATTGTACGTGGTGATTGTCACGGCAAAGTGCAGGCACCTCTGCATAAAGCGGTACCCAACCGGCTTCAACGTTCGTCGGACCGCCCGAGCAACCGGGGCCGCCCGACGGCTCACGGACATACCCGACCTCGGGGAAATATTCGTCACGGCTACTGACGCAGGATACCGTTTCGCTACCGTACTGCATCCAAGGATAATCACGGTAGAGTTCCTCATAGAAATGGGGCTTGTAGTTCCAACCGGGCAGATCGATACCGTCGCCAATGCGATATTTTACGGCCGCTTCATAGTAGGAAAAGCCCGCCGTCGTCAATCGGGTGGGGTCTTCCCTGTGCGCTATATCCGTCAGATACTGTGCCACTTCCACGCCCTTTTCTTCGCCCTGCTCACCGATTTCGTTGCCCATGCTCCAAAGCATGACGGACGGATGATTGCGGTAGGCGCGAATCATGGCGGTCAAATCCGCATCTGCACAACTGTCAAAATGGTCGCCGTATCCGTGTTGGGTTTTGTTGATGCGCCACTCATCAAACGCCTCCGCAATGACGAGAAAGCCGAGTTCGTCCGTCAACTCCAAAAGTTCACGCGCAGGCGGATTGTGCGAGGTGCGAATGGCGTTACAACCGATTTTCTTCAAAAGTTCCAGTTGACGGCGGATGGCAGACTTGTGTACCGCACTGCCAAGGCAACCGAGGTCGTGGTGCAAACAAACGCCCTGCCACTTCGTGTTCCGTCCGTTGATAGAAAAGCCCGTGTCACGGGCAAAGACAAGACCGCGAACGCCGAACTGTACCGTTTGTTCGTCAAGCACCACGCCGTCGCGCATCAAACGAAGCGTCAAAGCGTAAAGGGGTGCGCGATAATCGTCAACGTTCCGATGCACGTCCCAAAGGATAGGATTGTCAAGATCCACGTTTTTGGAAAGCGTGTCAGGCAACTCACCTTGAAGCACAACTTCTCCGTTCGGCGCTTTGATAGTATATGTAAGCGTGCATCCCGTCTTGTCGCCGTCCAATTTTGCAGAAATGGCTACTTCCGCCATGGTATGATCTTCTATCAGTCTTGTGTGAACGAAAATGCTATCATGCTCAATGCGCGTTTTTGCCGTTTTAATAAAACGGACAGGACGGTAGATACCGC
>JAZSOK010000026.1:0-13826 GCA_045536865.1 Eubacteriales bacterium | reverse complement strand
CGTGATCAGTTGCCCATGCGCCTTGGTGATCAGCGTGCCACTCAGTTTTTTTGCAGGCATTGGCGGTGCAAGCCGTGAGGGCATTTTGGTCAAAGGCTCCAATTATCTTGAAACACTCGCCAAAACGAAGTACGTCGTGTTTGATAAAACAGGCACGTTGACGGAGGGGGTATTCAAGATAACGGACGTGCATCACAACGACGTGGAAGAAGAAACGCTCATTGAATATGCCGCACACGCCGAATGTGCAAGTTCGCATCCAATCAGTAAGAGTTTACGAGAGGCGTACGGCAAGGAGATTGACCGAAGCCGTGTTTCAAACGTTGAAGAAATTAGCGGTCACGGGGTGATAGCAACGCTTGACGGTAGGGAAGTTTCACTGGGCAATGCGGCACTGATGAAGAGGGTGGGTGCCGACTGCAAGGAATGTCACAAGGACGGCACCGTTATGCACGTTGCTATTGACGGCAAGTATGCAGGGCACATCGTTGCCGCAGACGTCATAAAGCCTGATGCCGCCGAGGCGATTGCCTCGCTAAAAAGCCTTGGCATCAAAAAAACTGTGATGTTGACGGGTGACGGTGAGGCGGTTGCCGAAAAGGTTGCCAAAGGGCTTGGGTTGGACACTTATTTTGGTAAATTGCTCCCACATGATAAGGTTTCAAAACTTGAAGAACTGTTAATTGAAAAGGACGCAAGGGAGCGACTGGCGTTCGTTGGCGACGGTATCAACGACGCCCCCGTTCTTTCGCGTGCGGACATCGGTATTGCCATGGGTGCAATGGGCGCAGATGCGGCAATTGAAGCCGCCGAC
Source organism: Eubacteriales bacterium (assembly GCA_045536865.1). Lineage (GTDB taxonomy): Bacteria > Bacillota > Clostridia > Oscillospirales > CAG-272 > UBA1740. The sequence continues at coordinate 13,012 of JAZSOK010000026.1, read as the reverse complement.
GTCGTGCTCATGGACGATAGTCCAAAGAAAATCGTCAAAGCCATTAAGATTGCCAAAAAATGCGTTGGTATCGTCCGACAAAACGTGTATTTCGCCATAGGTGTCAAGGGGGCGTGCCTTCTTTTGGGTGCGCTCGGTATTGCCAACATGTGGCTTGCTGTTTTTGCGGACGTCGGCGTGATGATACTGGCAATATTGAACGCCATGCGCGCCTTGCATGTAAGTAAACTATAATTAACAGAACGTTTGCGTGTTGACTTTTTTCATATTTTTGGTTATAATATAATATCATTGAAAAAATGTTTTTTGGGAGGGAAAACTTTGAAATTTTACTGTGAAGATAAGGAAAAGGTTTTATCGGAACTTAACAGCAGTAGTGAGGGATTAACGACTGCCGAGGCCGCAAAACGCTTGGAGGAAAATGGAAAGAACAAGTTGGTGGCGGTAAAAGGGAAGTCACTTATTCGCCGTTTTTTAGAGCAACTTGCCGAACCCATGACCATTATTTTGCTTGTTGCGGCACTCATTAGCGGCGTGCTTGCCGTTTTGGAGGACGAGAGTTTTGCGGACGTCGTCATCATTCTCGCCGTTGTTCTTGTCAATGCCATTCTCGGCGTGTATCAGGAAAGCAAGGCGGAAAAAGCCATTGAAGCGCTCCAAGAAATGTCGGCGGCAACCTCAAAGGTCTTGCGTGACGGCAAGGTACAAATCGTTCATAGTGAGGATTTGGTTGTCGGTGACGTCATTCTTTTGGAGGCAGGAGATGCCGTCCCCGCCGATGCGCGTATTCTTGAAAATGCCAGTCTTAAAGTCGAAGAGGCGGCTTTGACGGGCGAATCCGTTCCCGTAACCAAATTTATAGATATCATCAACCTTCGTGAAAACGAAAAGGACGTTCCTCTCGGAGATAGAAAAAACATGCTCTACATGGGCAGTACCGTTGTTTACGGCCGTGGTACGGCAGTTGTCACCGCCACGGGCATGAACACGAAGATGGGCAAAATTGCAGGCGCGCTTCAATCGGCAGAGGAAGGCGACACGCCGCTTCAAAGAAAACTCAATCAACTTTCCAAAACGCTCACTTGGCTCGTGCTCGGTATCTGTGTGATCGTCTTTGGCGTGCAATTGCTCCGTGCAGGCAGTTTTGATTTTGAATTGATCCTCGATTCCTTTATGGTGGCAGTATCCCTTGCCGTCGCCGCCATTCCCGAAGGACTTGCCGCGGTTGTTACCGTGGTGCTCTCCATCGGCGTTACCAATATGTCAAAGCGCAACGCCATTATCCGTAAACTGACCGCCGTTGAAACGCTCGGTTGTGCACAAATTATTTGTTCCGACAAGACGGGTACGCTCACGCAAAATAAAATGACCGTTGTCGATAGTTTTACCGAGGACGAAATTCGCCTTGCATCGGCAATGGCGCTTTGCTCGGATGCGGAGATTGACACGGACGGCAACGTCACGGGCGAGCCGACAGAGGCGGCGCTTGTCGCTTGGGCAAACAAACTCGGCCACGCAAAATACGACTTAAAAGCCGCCTACCCGAGAAGCGGTGAAGCACCCTTCGATTCGGGCAGAAAAATGATGTCCACCGTTCACCCGAAGGACGGCGTTTACGTGCAATACACGAAGGGGGCGCCCGACGTCATTATCGGCAGATGTACCCATTATTTGAAGGACGGTATCGCCCTTCCCATGACGGAAGAATATAAAGCCGAAATTATCCGTGCAAACAAAGCCATGGCAGACAAGGCGCTTCGCGTTCTCGCCTTGGCAGAGCGCGCATGGGAAAATGTCCCCGAGTCCTACGAGCCTGAAAACCTTGAAAAGGACATGTGCTTTGCAGGTCTTTGCGGCATGATTGACCCCGTTCGTCCCGAGGTAAAGGATGCCATCGTGGAATGTAAGAGCGCGGGTGTGCGTCCCATTATGATTACGGGCGACCACGTTGATACCGCCGTTGCCATTGCCAAAGAACTTGGCATTATTACCGAAAGCACCTACGCCATCACGGGCGCACAACTGAACGATATGAGCGACGAGGAATTTGCCGAGAAGTTCATGGACATCAGTGTTTATGCCCGTGTGCAACCCGAGCATAAGACAAGAATCGTCAACGCTTGGCGCAGTGCGGGCTACGTGACCGCCATGACGGGCGACGGTGTCAACGATGCCCCCTCCATTAAATCTGCCGACATCGGCGTCGGCATGGGTATTACGGGTACGGACGTTACCAAAAACGTCGCGGACATGGTGCTGGCAGACGATAACTTTGCCACCATCGTCGGTGCCGTCGAGGAAGGACGCCGCATTTATGACAATATTCGAAAAGCCATTCAGTTCCTGCTCGGTTCAAACATGAGCGAGGTGCTTTCCATCTTTTCCGCCACGCTTATGGGCTTTACCATTTTGAAGCCCGTACACCTTTTGTGGATCAACCTTGTCACCGACTGTTTCCCCGCCCTTGCTCTCGGTATGGAAAAGGCGGAGCCCGACATTATGAAGCGTAAGCCTCGTGATGCCAAATCGGGCATATTCACGGGCGGCATGGGTGTTGATATTGCTTACCAGGGAATTCTCGTCACCATCCTCACCCTGTCCTCGTATTTCATCGGACACTTCATGGAGTCGGGCGCTTGGGTGATTACCAATAGCGCACACGGCATGATCATGGCTTTCCTCACCATGTCGATGGCAGAGATCTTCCACAGTTTTAATATGCGTTCGCAAAGAGGCAGTATGTTCTCGTTGCACTCGCACAACAAGACTCTGTGGATTGCCGCCGTTGGCTCACTCGTTGCCACAACGCTCGTCTGCGAAGTGCCCTTCCTTGCAAATGCCTTCGGCTTCGTCGGTGTCGGCATCTCGGAATATCTTGTCGCCATCGCGCTTGGCGCGCTCGTTCTCCCTATTGTCGAGTGTGTCAAGGCCATTCAGAGAAGAAAGGCTCAAAAGGGCAGATAATTAAAGGGGAGGGTGCATTTAGCACCCTCCTTCTCACATGGTAATGTATACCGTTCATAACATACGTGGTGCAAAAGCGTTGTCATACTCGCACATGAAAAAAAGGTATTGATTTTCTTGACGACATCAAGCTTTTCTCTTTTTTTGATGTAAACTTATAGCAACATAAAAACTTCGTCGCAAAGCACAGTGTTTGAAAATGCGGAAAGAAAATGTTGACTTTGCAAAGTAAGCATGAGAATGCCGCTTGACATTTGAAAGTTCCTGCTATATAATAGAATATCGGGTTGATGTTCTCAAAAGGGGAAAGACCTTTTTGTGAGAAAAAACTATATTTACATAACGGTGAATTGAAGTAAAAAGGACGAAAAGAAAGACAAGGACTATGATAAAGGTTATTTTATTTGATTTGGACGGAACGCTTTTGCCGATGGACCAAGACGAGTACGTCAAGGCCTATTTTGAAGGCATTGCCAAAAAGGTTGCACAAGACGATATGGCCAAAAGAAAGCGCTTGATTTCTGCCGTATGGGAAGGAACGGGCGCCATGATCCGCAACGAAGGACAAGTAAGCAACGAAAGTGTTTTTTGGAAGCGCTTTTTTGAGTTGACGGGCGATGAATTTGCCCTCTGCATGCCCTTGTTTGACGATTTTTATCGGAATGAATTTCAATGTGTGCAAGGTGTTTGCGGTTATACGGAAAAAGCCGCGGCACTCATTTCTCTTGTCAAATCTCTTGGCTTTCGCGTTGCCCTTGCCACAAACCCCGTATTTCCGTTGGTTGCCACAGAAAGCCGTGTGCGGTGGGCGGGTTTGACACAAACGGACTTTGAATTGATAACGTCATTTGAAAATTCCTATCACTGCAAGCCTAATCCAAGGTATTACGAGGATATTGCGAAAGCGCTCGGCGTTTTGCCCGAGGAGTGTCTGATGGTCGGCAACGACGCTACGGAAGACAGGGCGGCGGAAAAGATTGGCATGAAGGTGTTTTTACTTACGGATTGCCTGATCAACAAGGAAAAAATTGATATTTCGGCGTATCCGTCGGGTGATTTTGATGCGCTTACGGCATATATCAAACAAATAAAGGAAGAAGAAAACAGAGTTTAACTATGGGGATTTTAGAGTTATTTATTTTGGCGGTCGGCGTTAGTATGGATGCCTTTGCGGTTTCCATTTGCAAAGGTCTGCACTCACAAAGTGCAAGCCCCGTCAATATGGCGAAATGCGGTCTTTGGTTTGGCGGATTTCAGGCGCTTATGCCGCTTATCGGCTTTTCGCTTGGTAGCCTTTTTGCCGATGCGATTACATCCTTTGACCATTGGGTTGCCTTCATTTTGCTTGCCGTCATCGGCGCAAACATGTTGAAAGAGGCTCTTTCAAAAGAAAAGGAATGCTGCGACTGCGGTAGCGGTGGCAATGCAAAACACGATGAGGGCGGTGACGGTGCCTTTTCCGTGCCCACCATGTTGACCATGGCTATTGCCACATCCATTGATGCGCTCGCCATTGGCGTATCCCTTTCCTTGGCAGGCAATGTCAATATCTTTCTTGCCATATCGCTCATCGGTGCCACAACGTGCGTTTTTTCTGCCGTCGGTGTGAAAATCGGTTGTGTATTCGGCGGAAAATTCGAAAAAAAGGCACAGGTTGCAGGGGGTGTCATTCTGGTTTTTATTGGATTAAAAATTCTCCTTGAACATCTCGGCCTTTTTGCATGATTGAGGGATAGACATCGGCGAAGAAAGCGGTGAAGAAAGCGGTGAAGAAAGCGGACTTTTTTCTCCTATCGTCTTTTCCTCGTCGGCTACCTTTTTTGAAAAACGTATATACGGTTATGAAGTATGAGTAAAGAACAACCTGCGAAAGGGTAGTGCCGCAGGTTGTTCTTTTTCTTTCTCATTTGAGTGCGGTATGACCGCCTTTTTTTCAATGGATTTTTTCGCTTGTACATTATCACTAAAAAGGACAAGTTTCTTTTGTTTAAAAGCGCTATGATTAAGATTTTTTTAACCGAACGGGCATTGAAAAAGCCCATAAAAGCATTGACAAAAAGGATAAAAAGAGTATAATAAAAACAGAGAGACAATGCATAATCCCTCGCGTATTGTCAGCAAAAAAATGTAAGAGGAGAAACACATGAAAAAGCAAAGATTTTTATGGTCGTTTGTGCTTGTTCTACTTGCTTTTGCTTTGATTGGATGTCAGACCGAGGACGGCGGACAGACAGACGAGCAACCGACGGGTGAAGCGCAGACCGAGGCAACGAGATTTCCCGAATGCTTCATGCTTGAAGAGAATACCGTTTTGACGGATATCTATCAGTTTGAAGGAAGGATTGTTTCTAAAAACGATGCTCACAATTTAGTTGCCGTGGAAAAGAAGTCGCTTTTGCCCAGCAACGAGGAGAAAAAGACGGTTATTGTGTACGATCTTACGACGGGGGAGGAGATTTTCAGTCGTTCGGTAAAAACTCCCTACGGCTCGGTCAATGCTCCTGCCAACACCATGACGGTCTCTATTGAAAATTATCCTATCATTCGCGTAGTTGAAAACAAGCAAAAGACAAATACGGGTGATGACGGAAATCCCATCTACGTGGATAACTATACATACACCTACTATTTGGTGGGCAATCAGGCAAAGATGCTTGTCAACGGTACGCAAAATGAAGATTTTCGCGTGAGACTTGTAAACGGTGTGTACCTCTGCACCTTGGGGGATGATACCTACTGGATTGGTAGCACGGGTGAGGTGTTGCATACCGATAAGACGGTTCTGGTTGATTCCTATTTGGGGAACAACGATGCAGAACATTTCTTCAATTTTGATGCCGAGTATTACGGCTATCTCTACACGTGGGAGTATACGGAGCTCAGCAAAACCATCCTCGTGTATAATAAAGAAGGAAAATGCATTGTACAGTACAATCACGATCCGTTGACGGTCGGTGGCGATGTGGCACAGATTCTTCAACCTAAAATTTTCGTTCTGAATGACGGTAACGTATTTGTTCAGGAATGTTTGCTTCTTGACGACAAGGCCACGGAATACGACCTCCTCTATTCTAATCAAAAGTTTGACGTTGTTTCCAAAATTTTGGATTTCAAGACCGGTGAGGAAACAGTATTAAACATTGATTATATGGTCTTCGATTTTGAGTCCGATTACGCGCGAGAGGAAGACAACTCCAAATTTGGTTTCCGTCTTGCCCCCGGGTATGAAAACCAGGCCTTCATTGCAAAACTCGAAAACAAAAAAGTCAACAACAGTTTACAGTATGTCGTGCTTGACAATGCGATGACCGTAAAGTATACGCTTCCCAATCGCTATTTGCAAGAGAAGGCAACGTATGAAACGATCATCCCCGATAAAGATGGGTATTACGCTTTCTTGGAGCATGGAAACACTTACCGTCGCTATCGATTCAATTATGAGGGCGAAATTCTTTATGAATGCCCTGACGCTTTTGGCCTTCTCTTTCGTTGGAATGATTACGTGGTGACGAACTACGGTATTTTTGATACAGACGGCAAATGTCTTTACGATTTTGAAACCTCCATGTTCGCTTCTCCTGAAAGCGTTCCTTTCAATTTCGTTTGGGGCGACGATCTGTATCTCGAAAGATATAACTACGAAACAGGCGCCACGGAAACATACATCATGCAGAAGGATATCATGCAACCGATGCTTCTGTGTGACGGCATAAAAGAAAGTTATACCTTCCGTTGGAAATATGCCATTCATTATAATAGCGAAACGGGTACTTATTCCGTTATAAATGAAAACCAAAAGACCTTGCTTCGCATCCAAGACGACCAAATCGTGAACGGTTTGACGGATTTCATCACGGCAGACGAGATTTTGTATGTCAATGCACATGTGGACGGAACGCCCTTTGTGTATGTGATTACACCAAAGACGGCGACTGCCGTTTCGAAATAAGAAAGGAGAATGAGTATGAAAAAATACGGTTTATTACTACTTCTTTCTGTTTTGCTTTGTATGACGGTTTCGCTATCTGCTTGCGGCGACGGTGAAACCCCGACCGCGGCGGGAACGACACTAAGCACACAAGCACCGACGGAGGCGCCGACGGAAGCGGAATTGGAGCCTATCGAAAATCCTGAAAACGACGACTTCATTACGTATGAGTATGAAGAAAACGAAATCGCCTATGAAGAAATTCACAATTTGACGGAGTTGTACGGAAAGCCGATTACCACCGAGGCGGGCATCTTCGTTTTCAGAAAGATCACCAAAAACTTTGAAAATATTGTAACGGAAACGTACACCTTCTATTCCGCAAAAGACAATGCTGTTTTCAAAACGCATGCGATTAGTTACGAGGACGGCAACTACGGAGCGACGGATGACTTTGGAAATCAAAAGAAAAAGCCCGTTGAGGTCACCGTTGACATTGGTCTTTTGGCTTCCGACCGTATTCCTTACATAAAAATCAAGACGGTGACTCGCACAAGAATTGCCGATGAGATTATCGAGGAAAATGCATTGGCAAACAGTTATATCGAAAACTACGTTGTCACATACCTTGACGTCAAGGGAACGGAGATTACGAGCACCAGTATTGATGCAGCTCCTTGCACGTTGGGATGGGGGAGAGGAGACGGCAAAAAGGTTGCCCTGGCTTTTGGAGACGTTGCCTGTCTTATGGACGTTGAGAGTGGCGCCATGATTTCCTCTTGGAATCCTATGACGGACACGCCGCTTTATGATTGCGATTATGAAAATGATGCGTATAAGTATTATTGCAACGTGCGTTATTGGTCCGTCAATGCGTTAGCCAATAGCGCAAAAGTGCAGGTTTTCAATAAAAACGACGTTCTCGTGACCGAATATCTTTATCCCGAAGATGCACTGTTTAATAATGCATACGTTCTTCAAAACGGGGACGTTCTTACCCAAAGTTTGATCGTCCTGGACCAAAAGACGAAGGATTACGATGTTCTGTGGTCGGGTGGCATCAAGGTGGACATACAAACCGTATTGATTGACGTCTCCGAGAATGATGCAAAGGCGGTTGATTTGTCCTATCTTTTGAGCGCGCATTACACAAGAGAAGACCTCTTGAAGATGGAGGCAGAAGGAAATCCGACAGGTGCACACGTGACGGAAAACGCGCTCAACGTTTTCCTTGCCACTCCGTTTGACAAGGCGGGAGCAGATCAAAACGCAACACAAAAGGTCCTTTTCTTCGATAATAAGATGCAACTTTTGCATATTTATAATGAGTTGCATCCCGAGCAGGACGTGAACGAACTGCTCAATATGCGCGTTTTGCCTACGGGAGATTATTTGGTGAAACTCGGCTCCGGTGTCGGTCAAATGGCAGTCGTGAAGTCGGACGGTAAACTCCGTGCGCGCTTGCCCGAAGGTGCCACCGTCTTTTACGATAAGATCGTTTTTGAAGGAAGGGTATATGATCTGGACCTCCAAGAACTCTACGATATCAGGGACGGATTTGAAGAAGATGACGATCGAATCAGTACTTTTGAAGGTGTCGTCGGTCATTATTTGATTGCGGCGTCGATGGATACCGATTTGGTGGAGAATACCCCCGGTGTCTATGATACCGTTGTCACAAACGATATAAAAATCTTCAATCTTAAAGGTGCTTTCTTTACTTGCGTGAAAACCTTTAATGATTGCCAAATTGTGCAAATCACAGAAAACTATATTGTCCTCAACGATATGGGAAAGGGGCTTTATACGCTCTACAATGCAAAACTTGACGCTCTGTATACCTCGTCGGAGCCCATTATCGTTGAAGAATACGACAATGCTTGCATTATAGAGACCTATTATCAAGGGGAACTCATCTATTTTGCATTAACGGCCAAAATGCCAAATGATACGGAAGAAAGTACAGGAGGTGTTGAATAATGAAATCAAAATCTTATTTACTTCTGCTCTTTGCTTTACTTCTTCTGTTTTCCACGACGCTTGTCGGTTGCGGTCTTCTGACAGTCGGAGATGAAACGGCACCGACGACGTTGCCAACCGAGAAACCGACCGATGCGGGACATTCTGCGGGTGGTGAAACGGAAACCATTGCCAATGAGTCGCTTGATTACAAGGTGAGTATCGAACAATGGGCGAAATACGTTTCCTTTGATAAAACGACGCTTGATACGCACGCGTTTACCGCAAGCAAGCCTTTTCTGGGCGGTTTTGTCGAGGATATCATGCAGGGTAACGACCTCTTTTGCAAGATAACGGACACCGTGAAAGAGGATAGTAAAGAAACCACTTACACTATCTACAATACGGATGCTAAAATCCTCTCTACCCATACGGCCATATTGAGTGATTCAGACTATGCGAAAAACGTCACCTACACAATTGATTTGCATTTTATTCGCGGCATGTACGAGGTCAAGCGTGAAAGTTACGTGGACGTCTCCGAGGATGGGGCGGATGAGCCCGTCTACGAGTTAAAGACACAGTATAATTACTATACGTCAAACGGTATGGCTATTGCCACCAACTTGGATGAACCTGCCACTGTCTACGCACCCCAAAACGATATAGACATGCAAAATCAAAGTTTGGTATACGTTGCCGACAAGACCTACGTGCTTTCCACAGACGACGGTAGCATTCTTGCCGTGTTTGAGCGCGCACATGAGTACAGTATCCCGAATTTTGATTACGGCGCATTTACGCCAGGGGCATATGCGTTTGTCAAATACGGTGAGTACACTTATATGTTTGACGAGGAAGAGTATACCCTGACACAAATCGGTGATTTCACCATGTTTACCGTTCCCGGCATGAGCGTGACTGTGTTTGATAAGGATTACAACGTATGTGCTACGTACAAGACGAATTCTTATGCGACGATGGGATATTCGATTTTATCGAACGGCGACGTATACGTTTCGGAATACGAACTTCTCAGTAAAAACGCAACGGAATACGATCTTGAAATGCAAGAGGAGAAATTCAACGTTCTCCATACGGTTTTGAAGATTGAAACGGGTGAGATCAAACGGCTTGACAAAGACTACATGGTATCAAAGCCGCTAAATAACACGACAAAGGATATCAAGTCCTTTTTATCGACAATCAGTGTCACGAACAGTCCCACAGGCATAAATTCTCTTGTGAAGGATGGGTACATTCTTGCCGAGGTGCAAAAAATCAAGGGCAAGGCTTTGAGCAATGACGTCATCTTTGCCGTCATAGACGAAAAGACACTGGATATCGTGGCAGAGTTGCCTACGGTCGTTCCGAACCAGTTCGGCTACGTTGGATTTATTGACCAAAAGACCATGCTCATTACGGCGAAATCCGCAGGCGATCATTCGATTTTCTATACTGCCTCTCTTACCGATTATGAGGTTGATTTGTTTATCAAGAACACGGAGTCTTTCGAGGTTTTGACAAACGGCTACTACTATAAAGGCGGTATGTACGATAAAAATTGGAAGTTGCTTTGCAATTTTGTAGAGGAGGGTGTTTTCTCTCCTGTCGAAGTCGATAACGGCAAGGTGTATTACACGAATGAGGACGGCGAAATCGTTATAGCAAGCATTTCCGATAGCGGTGCCTATCAAGAAAAGGTCGTTGTTCATCTGAGTGATACGTACAATGATAGCGTTGATTTTTACTTCGATAATCAAGATCTGATATGGTACGTCGGCGAGAACTACGCAGGAAAATACGATGCTTTCTATGACGAAAACGGAAAAGAAATTTTGCGCGTTCAAGCGGGTAAAAGGCAATTTTCAGAGTTCGATTTGACGGGCAAGGGTAGCACCGCACGGCAGTATAGTTACGATTCCGCATATTTCTTCAATTTCAGCGATCTTGAAGACGGTAGCATCATCATTCACTGTTATGAAACCCTCACAAGGAGCAGTGATGATGGAGACGATGGGGAATCGGCGTACGAACCGCCCGAGGAATTGTCCTACGTCACCTACTATATCGTAAAATAAGTAAAGGAGTTCAATGATGAAAAACAAATTATTTGCGTTGCTTTTGGCAACGATATGTCTCATCTCCTTGGTTGCCTGCGGTGACGGTGAAGATACCGATGCGCCGACAAATGCTCCTACCGAAGCACCCACGAGTGCGCCTTGCGTTCAACACAAGGACGAAAATACCGACAAGGTTTGCGATGTTTGTAAACTCGCCATGCCTTCTGTTGCAACGCCCACAGAACCGGCGGAAGAAGAAACGGATGAGCCTGTTGTCGATATGATTGTCAAGCCCTTGCCGACTAATGCAAAGGCAAAGGATTATCTGAACGTAAAATATACCAATTGGATACCGACCTTTAATACCGCCGACAAGGACAACGTCTTTGAGAGTGGAGAGGTGCGTGCGTTTGGTGGCAATTTGCTCTGCATCGTCACAACGGATACGGTATGGACGGGGAGCACGCGCTACACAACGAAGATCGTCAATCCTGCGTTAGAAAAGGTTCTTTTTACCAACACCAATACGGGTTACGAAACCGATATTGATACGTACGTCAAAGACGGTTTGATGGTTGTCTTTGGTGCCGAAAAGAATGGCAAATACGTCTATTATTCCGCAAACGGCACAATATTGGAAACCTTCGACGCGCCTGCCGACGTATATTTTGACGATAGCGATGAAAGCGATCTTTGCTACGTCACAATTGAAGATAAGATGTACGTGATTGATGCTTTTAGTGGCAAAGTCATCGTCAGCGGTGCGGACAAAAACCTCTTGACAAAGCGTCCTGCCTTTGACGGCGTTAGCGACAATTACGCTTATATTTTGAATGACAATGCGGTATATATCTATAACCTTGCCGAGTGGTTGGATTGCGTTTACAGTTATAAAATCCCCGGATATTATACGGAAGTCGCAACCTTCATGCTTCAAAACGGCAACGTGCTTTTGCAGGCGTACGTTCAGTTGGCAGATAACGCCGTTTCCTATGACGTGCTTTCCGATGGCGACAAGTATAATATTGATTACATCATGATCAATCCGAAGGATAAGACGACAACGGCGGTAGAATTCGGCTATGAAATCCAGGACGTCCAAGCGATGACAAAGGATATGGTGACGCTTTTCGGTGTCACGAGTAAGGTTGAGAACTATTTTGAGGTGTATCCCATTGTCAATAGCAGGGTGGACACGAACAATCTGATGCGTCTTTTCGTGACAAACGCACTGGATATTTCCTTTGATTACGGCGCATTTGTTCCCGAGATGGGGGACGACATGGTGCTTGTTGCCGACAACCGCTTTGCCACGACTGTATATCTGGATGAGTTTACCAGTATCGATTACCTGTACGACGAAACGGGTAAAAAACTTTCTGTCGTGCCAAATACGGCGCTTTGGTACGATACGTACATACTTGTAGACAATATTGTTTACGACTATTCAATGAAGCCTCTCTTGGATATCGAGAAGAACGGATATGATTTGGTGAGCGCTTGTGAAAACTATCTCATTCTCGAAAAAGAAGGTGTCGCGTATTACTTCGATAGCCAATCCGACACGCCGCTTCCTTTGTATAATGACGAGAATAGTTACTTGGTAAACTTCACCGAATGTTATTTTACGGTGGTACGTGTTGATGACGAGGGGGACCGTTTGTATACGTTATATGCTAATAACGGTGAGGTAATAGGTACGTTTGACAAGCACGTCGAAGATTGCCTCTTTGAGTCAGACGATATCATTCGATTGATATTCAATGACGGTTCTACTATTTTCGTCAAAGCGAAATAACGTCTTCTCATGAATGGATAAAGGGGCGTTCCCGCCCCTTTATCCATGTCTAAAAGATGGCTACAAGCCACTGCGAAGCATTCATCATCAGAAAATGCGTGAAAAATCAGGTTGATAGCGCACAAGGCGCGTTAAGCCTTGATTTTTACAAGCAAAAAGGAGAAAAGCAAGATGTTCACGACCAATATGCAGACAATATTCCCGAAGGTAAATATTTCTTCTTGCGACGTAAACGGTGTTTGGGAAGGCTTTTTGCAGACCGTTTCCGAAAAGCCTGACGAGGTAACGGTGCTTGACCGT
>JAZSOK010000078.1:0-9246 GCA_045536865.1 Eubacteriales bacterium | reverse complement strand
ATGCTATCACCGCCATTTTGCAGAAAAACGAAGCGCGCATCGCCAAGGATACCCTGGCAGACGAGGTGCTGTACACGGCAAATGACGAAGCAAAGGAATGGAACGTCAACGGCGAAGTTGTACGCATCTCCGTCAAGCGTGTATAAACGCGGTCGTTTCCGTTAGATATGTAGAATATTTCGCCCGTTTTTTGTGCATTTTGCACAAAACCCCTTTGTTTTCTAATAAAATTGGAGTATTTTTGCCCAATAAAAAATGCAATCGGCGACCGTTTTTTTGCGATTGCCGATTGACAAAGGCGTGCTTTTCGTGTATAATAACAGTAGGAATTGTTGACAAAGGAACAGACCTTTTCCTTTGCGACAAGAAAAAGGTAGGATGTCACCCTTGAAAACACCGTTGTCCGTAAAATATCGCCGTATATTTGTCACCAGTAGTAAGGGTGGAGTTGGTAAATCGACCGTTACAGCCAATTTGGCTTATGCGTTTGCCGCCCTCGGTCTTCGCACGTTGGTTGTCGACTTTGACCTCTCCAACCGTTCTCTTGACATGCTTTTCGGTTGTGATACGCGCGTTCTGTACGACGTTGGCGATCTTATCAGTGGCATTGCCGCGCCGAAGGACGTCATCATCCGCCGTAGCCGCCACCTCTTTTTCATCCCGGGCTACGCGCGCGTTGAGCGTGCGCCGTCGCGCGCATCCTTTGAGGCGGCGTTGCTCCGTGCGGAAAAATACACCCGCGCGGACGTCGTCTTGATTGATACGTCGGGCAGTGCGGACGGCTCTGCCAAAATTGCCTCGCGCCTCTCGGATGCAGCATTGGTTGTCAGTACGGAGAGCGCGGTGTCCGTGCGCGCCGCAGAATCCTCCGCCCTTGCCTTGCAAGAGGCGGGCGTTGACAAACTCTGGTTGGTCATCAATCGCTTTCACACAACCGTTTTCAAGAAGGACACTGCCGCCGTTTCGGACATCATTGACCGTACACGGTTGCCCATTATCGGTCTTGTTCCCCATAGCGATTATTTGGCGAAGGAGCAGGAGTACGGCCGTCTGATTTACGATGCGGACAAGCGCGACAACTGCCGCTATGCGTTTAGGAACATTGCTCGCCGCTTCCTTGGCGATTCGGTGCCGCTTTTCGACGGTTTTTCACACATGAGCGATTGGCGCCGCCGACTTCTCTTGCGATAAAAGAGATTTTACATTCATAACATTTGGATTACAGGAGAACACCATGGATATTGCCATTGTTGCCGATGATACAAAAAAAGAATTGATGGCGCAATTCTGCATTGCTTACCGCCCCATTTTGGCCCGTCACCACCTGTATGCAACGCAGGTCACGGGAAAATATATTATTGATGCCACAGGCTTGGATATTGAACTTCTCATGCAGGGGAGTGGCGGTTGCGAACAGATTTTGTCGCGCATTGCGTATGACGAAATTGATCTTCTCTTCTATTTCCGCGGTACCGATCCCTTGGTGGAGCATACGGACCACGTTGACCAGGACGTACTACGCCTTTGCGACGTCAGAAACATTCCGTTTGCCACCAACATTGCCACGGCAGAAACGCTCGTCATGGCGCTTGACAACGGCGCGCTTGACTGGCGCGAATTTATCAATCCGCGCTCCGAATATAACCGTCGCCGCCGCGAACAGAAGACCCACGCGTAATCGAGCCTAACTAAAAACACCTGTTGTATGCTTTCGGGGGATGCCTTGCACAAATGCGGCATCCCCCAAAAAACCGTTGGAGCGTGTTATGTCAAATCTAACATTGACCTTACAAACAGAAACCTTTCAGTATGCCGAAAACGGACGACTTGAAAAGGAAGACGTACTCACCGCCAACGCGCGCGCCGTCTTCCGAGAAACCTCGGAGGGTTGGGCGCTTTCGTATGGAGAAAAGGATGAAAACGGCAGTACGGTCACGCGCCTCACTTTTTCACGTGACGGCGGCGTGCTTTCCCTTTCGCGGCAAGGTGCGCTTTCCTACAACGCGCGCTTTACGGTCAACGGCACGGACGTCTTTTTGTATCGCGCCTTCCCCGCATCGTGGGAGGCACGTACCGAAACACTCGCACTAACGCAAAACCTTTCCTCGGCGGGAGGCGCGCTTTTTCTCTCCTACCGCCTGACGATGGGCGGTGTCGCCCGTGAAATTCATCTGCAAATCAGCGCCGTCCCCGAGGGCGAAACCGCAAAGAACGAAACGAAGGAAGGAGAGACCTATGACCGTCAATGAATTGAAGGCCGCCTTAAAGCGCAAGGATTACGGCCATCTCTTTCTGTTTTGCGGCGAAGAGGACTACTTAAAGCACCATTACCTTGACGAACTTCGTCACGCCCTCATTGTCGACGATACGTTGGCGGTATTCAATCACGTCCGCTTTGAAGGGCCGCAAATCGATATCCCCGCCCTGCGTGATGCCATTGAAACGCCCCCCATGATGGCGGATTATAAGTTAATTGAGTGGTATTTTTTTAATATTGATTGTATGAAGGATGAGGAAATAGAGGAACTGTGCGCCTTTGCGGAGAGGCTCCCCGAAGTCGGTTGGGCAACCGTCGTTATATACGTCGATAACGATGCCTTCGACGTCGGCGTCTTACCCAAGCGCCCCTCGCGCCGCTATAAGCAACTTTCGGATGCCATGACGGTCGTTCATTTCCCCACCCAAGAGGATGCCATGCTCTCCACGTGGATCGGCCGTCACTTTGCGCGCGCCACCCTCCAATTTGACGATAGAGTTCCGCGCCTGTTGCTTGAACGGGCAGGCGCCTCCATGAATACGCTCGTTTTGGAAATTGATAAACTCGTATGCCACGCGTTGGCAAACGGGCGTGATACCGTTACCACCGCCGACGTTGAGACGATTACCTCCGTCACCACGGGCGACGATGCCTTCGGTTTGGCAAATGCCCTTCTCGCCCGTCAGGGCGAGGCGGCGTACCAACAGTTAAACGACCTTCGCCGCCGCCGTGTAGAGCCAACCATGCTGCTCGGCTCCGTGGCACGCATTTACAGTGAAATGTTGGCAGTGTGTGAGTTGCGTGATGAAGGGCGCACCCCCGTAGATATCGCCAAAAAACTCCGCATGCACGAATACCGTCTGTCGGTCACGCTTCGCGCCCTGCAAGGGCGGCGCGCAGAGGACCTGCGCCGTGCGCTATCCGCTTGCCGTGAACTTGACTTGGCGGCAAAGGGCGACGGCGGCATCGATACCTTTACGGGCATCGAGCGCCTGATTGCCGAAACCTGCCGCACCTAAAAAACGAATTTCCTTTACGATAAATCACGTTTTTTTATTGTCAGGGGCACTTCGGCGCTTTCTATATTCCCCAAAGCACGGGTAAAAACAAATAAAAGCCTTGAAGACGTTTTGTTTTCAAGGCTTTTTTGATGCAAAAAATCTCCCAATTGGCAAAAAATTTTTTGTGAGAACTATTGACAAATGAACATGTATGTGTTAATATAGGATAGATACTAAATAGTACATATACAAAAATAAAGAAGGAGGAGTTTATTTTGGCAAGAAACCGTAAGCCGACACCGACGAAAACGGTGATCATAAAGGTTGCTTCGGAACTTTTTTTTGAAAACGGTTTTTCCAAGACCACGTCTACCGAGGTGTGCAAAAAGGCAGAAATCAGTGCAGGAAACCTGACCTTCTATTTCAAAACGAAAGAACATATCCTTGCGGTGCTCGTTAGAATGATGATAGACTTTCAATGGCGGGAGATGGAAAGCGTCACCGACGAGGGGAAAAGTTCTCTCCTTGCATACTGTCTTGAACTGACGAGCATGGTCGCCGTCAGTGAAGAGGTGCCCCAAATGCAGGATTTTCTCGTGGCGGCCTATTCACATCCGATGACGCTTGCGCTCATACGCACGAACGACGAAGAAAAGATCAAACGCGTTTTTGCACAATATACGGCGGACTGGGATGAGGCACGTTTTTCCGAGACAGAAGCCATCATTTCGGGGATCGAGTGTGCTACTTTGATGCCCGTGGAACATGCGGCCTCCGTTCCGTATAGAATAGAAAGGGTACTGCATACCATCATGTCCCTTTTCGGCGTTCCCGAAAAGACACGCACGGCAACGATTACAAAGGTGCTTGCCATGGATTATCGGACGATTGGCAAAAAGGTCTACGAGGATTTTAAGCGCTACGTGACCGAAACGAACGAGCACGCACTTGAAGAGGTGCTAAAACACACGAAAATAAAAAATTACAGATAAAAAACGACCTCAAAAAATTTAATTAAAACAGGGAGAGAAAAATGAAAAAAAGAATTTTTGCTTTATTTGTCACGATAGTCATGGTAGTCGGCATTCTTCCCCTCGGAACGGTTGCGGCCGAGGCGCACGAGCATAGTTGCGAGGACGGCGATTATACGACGGTGGATAGCGATTCACACAGTTATATCTGTTCCTGCGGCGAGGAAGTGGTCGAGGACTGCACGTTTGATTGGGACACGTGGAACGACGAAAATCATATGACGGGGTGTGCACATTGCTATAATTTCATATTTGAAGAGCCGCATAACATGGTCGACTGTGAATGTACCTATGAGAACTGCGGCTACAAGAACCATACGGTAGAAACGTGGACCGCTTTCACCGACGAGTACGGTAGTCATCATACAGGTCATTGCTCTTCTTGCGATAAAGACATTGTGGAAAATCACTCTTTTGTCCCGGATTACACGGAAAGCGAACACTGGTGGGTTTGTGTGGATTGCGGCTACGTGGAGGAAGAGCCCCGCAAAGCACACACCTCTTTTTCGGACTGGTTTGGCACTAGCGGAAATCAACACTACTGTTACTGTGAAGGTTGCGGATACAAAAAGCATGCGCCCCACGTGGACGAAAACGGTGATGGTATCTGCGATATCGAAACTTGCAGTGGCGAGGTGTGCGTAGATAGCAACAAAGACCACGTGTGCGACGTTTGCGACGAGCCAATAAACTATTTATGTACCGATGCAAACGGCGACCATTCATGTGACGCAGACAATTGCGCTATCGTCCTTATGTATGAGGAGTGCACCGACACAAACGATGACCACGTTTGTGATGAAGAAAAATGCGCGCGTCACATGCTTGAAGTTTGTATTGACGAAAACGGTGACTATCTCTGCGACGAATGCGGAGAGAACTGTTGTTATCATTTCCTCCCTTCCGCTGTAAACAACAAAAACGGCACACATTCGGGTGTTTGCGAAATATGTTCGGAAAACGTAACTGTTAGATGTCTTTCTAATTATTCCGATATTTACTATATAGTGTCCGCCGATGCGCATATCAAAACCTGCATCTGCGGGTACAAAGGCGCAACGAATGCGCACGTCTATAAGGAAGAGTACTATGCAGGCAGTTCCGCCGCGGGACATTGGTTTGCGTGTGACCATTGTTATATGGAAAAGTTTGAACCGCACAAGGCGTCAGACGGTGTTTGCGAGTTATGCGGCCATAAGATAGTCGAAACCTTTGACGTTTACGTCGGGGGCGTTGGCTTAAAGGACGGTCAGTATATAAATAAAGACTTAAAGGTGAGCGCAAGCAAGCCCAAGGGCGGGTACGCTTACTACAAGGACGGCACCCTCGAACTGAACGGCTTCACCTATACGGGGGTGGGTATACTATGGCAGAAGGGCGACGGCTTTGAATCCTACTCTCCGATATTTACAACGAAGGATATCGTTTTGAAACTGACGGGCGAGAACCGCCTTTCAAGCACCGCTAAAACCGTAGAAAGCGATGAAGATGAAGAAGATGAACTCTTCATTTACGGAGACGGAATCGCGTCGGTTGGCAAGATCACAGTGACGGGCGACGGCAGTCTGACAATCCATGCAACCGATGACGGAATTCAGATAACCGAAGGTGATTTTGTCATGGAAAGCGGCACGCTCATCTTGGGGTCTATTGAATATAACTCCGACGGCTCGGTCAAGAGCAGAGTGGATATCGGCGATGACGGTATCGACTTGGACGTTGGTAGCATGACCTTTGGTGGCGGCACACTGAGCATCACGGCTTATGACCACGGCGTAGATGCAAACGGAGCCATTACCGTCAGTGGCGGCGCGATAGTGATGAACGTAGGCGACGACGGTCTTGAATCCGACGGAACCGTTACGATCGAGGGAGGATCTCTTGATATTACGGCGGCCGATATAAGCATCGTTTCCAAAAAGTTGATCATACCCGAAAAGACCGACGAACCGACCCCTGATGCTCCGACTTCCGAAAACGAAAAGGATCCGCAAGGAGGAGCAGATGCGAAAATTATCAAGAATATCCTTATCATCACCGCTTGCATAGTGATTGCCCTTGCCATTGCTTTCGGCGTCATTTTCGTAGTAAAAAAGAAAAAGAAAACTAAAAATTGATATATCAATGGATATTGCCGACCGAGAGTAATGCTACTCTCGGTCGGCGATTAGCAAATGAAGTTTTCGAAAAAGACCTGTCCCTTCCCTTCTTTCTTATCACAATTCTTATCAGCGCAAACGCATCCATTTGCAAAACAAATAAAAAAGGTTCAAGTTTGATAGGTGCATGAAATCCGTCCCCCGCAAAGCGAAGTTGGATTTCATCACGAAGTGATTTCATCCCACAGAGTGGGATTTATCCCTGTCCGATGCAGTTTTCATGCCAACTGCGGACGGATTTAGTTGAAAAGAAACACCTTTTGTCCAAAAGACAAAAGGTGTTTCTTTTCTATATGCCCTTGCTTTTTATTGTTGGGAACTATAAAGAACGTCGATTATTTGAGCGACTCCCGATACATTTCCAACTGCTTTTCAGTGGGGGCATAATTAGGGTTTCCCACGCAACACGGGAGAGTGGGGGCACTGCCGTCAGGTCCGTAAAAGGGAGCGAGCCGATCGTTTTCGTACATCTTCACCCATTTTTCCTCACGAAAATCGGGAATCTCGTAGGGCTTACCGCCCTCCAATGCCGAACGGTGAGCGAGAATGGCAACAGAGGCCATAGCCACGGCAGAATGCACGTCAAAGGGATGTTCGGGCTTTTTGTTATTTCGGATGCAGTCGAGGAACATTCTGATGGTGACGAAATCGGCACCGCCGTGACCGCTTTTTTGGATCAGTTCGTTGTCCTTGTCCTCGATCACAGGCTCATACATATTAATCTCCTGCATACCCTCCGGCAAGTTCCAACTGTTATAGCGGAGCATGACGTTTTTGGTGCCGCGAAGATTTTCGATCTGTCCCTTGTTTCCGCAGATGCGGTAACTGTTATGGTGTCCGCCCATGGCGCCGCAACCGCAAACTCTGAACACAGAGCCGTCGTCGTTTTGCGTGGTGATCATTGCAACGCTATCTCCCTTGAAGGAGGCAGACGGCTTATCCTCGGGAATGGGATCGTACACCGCAAAGGCGGTGACCGTTTTGGGCGTAGCGCCCGTAGCCCTCATGACAGGGCCCAAGGAATGCGTGATATAGTAGGTTCTGGGCAAATAGTTACGCCAATGCTTTTCAAAGTAAGTGTAATCTTTTCTGAACGTAATATCGTCGGGATTTCCGGGGTGGTTATATTCACCCTCCGCATACAGGATCTTCCCAAGCGTTCCTCCGCGGCAGACTCTCTGCATTTCTCGGTTGAAAACCATCTGCGGATAGTTTTCTAACAACATATAAATTGCGTTGCTCTTTTGCGCCGCGCGGATCAACTCGACGCCCTCTGCCATCGTGCCGTTGCTCAGACATTCCGAAAGAACGTGGATGCCTCTCTCCAAGCATTGGATGGCATAGGGGGCGTGCTCGGGAAAGAAGTTTGCCAATAGCACCGCATCCATATCGTGCTTGATAAATTCGTCAAAACTCTCATACCAAGCGCAGTCTTTGCCAACGACGCGCTCTCCCTTTTCTCTTACCTCGGGGCGGCACTCGCACACTGCCACGATGTCACAGTTTTGCAACATAAAATCCGATGCCAGAGTGCGTCCGCGAACGCCCATGCCAAAAATACCGACCTTAATCCGTTTCATTTTCTATTCATCCTTTCTTTCTTGTTTATATTGGTAGCGCATATAGCGCCAACAAACCGATAAACGCCACGATGACCGAGTTTTATGAAAAAAGCATCACTGCGCGTTCGCATTTTTCATCCCCATTATACTGTGCCAAACCGCCTTTATCAATAGAAATATTCTACATATTTATGTGATTTGGTTTGAAAACGTTGATTTTTCTCTCACTTTATGCTATAATGATACCATAAGGAGGGATGAAATATGAACGAAAACAACATCTGCAAATTTGTTCCTTACGAGAACTTTCAAAATCTGACCACAAGCAATTTTGTATACGAAACAAACGAGGCGATTTTTTCCGACCCCTATCAGTTGCATACGCATCGCATGATTTTGGTGGCATCGGGCAGTAGCGAGTTCCATTTTTCGTCCTCCGTCGTCAACGCCTCCTTTGGAAATATCCTTTTGGGCTTTGAGGGTGAGGTCATGACTATCAAAAACGCCCGTGACCTGACCTATTTTTACATCTGCTTCTCCGGCGATCGAAGTGATGGTATTTTTGAGCGTTTCGGCATCTCGAAGGACAACCGCCTGTTCGGAGGTTTTGAAAAGATACTGCCCATATGGAAGGAATCCCTCATCCGTGCCGACAAAAAAAATCTGGATCTGATCGCCGAAAGCATGCTCCTCTATGCCTTCTCGCAGTTCAACTGCCCCAAACAATCCGATGATTCCCTCAGTAGTAAAATGATAGCCCTGGCGCAAAAGCATTTTACAGACCCAACGCTCAATATTTCCGCGATCGGCAAGTTGTTAAATTACAACCCCAAATATCTGTCCCATATCTTTGTGAAGCAGAGGAACATTCCCTTTTCCGATTATTTGCAAAACACAAGGATCCAATATGCCATCTCGTTGATGGAAAACGGAATTGATTCGATCAAAAACATCGCGTTGCTTTCCGGCTTTTCCGATGCTTTTTATTTTTCCTCCGTCTTCAAAAAGCACACACACAAAGCCCCAAGCGAATACATCAAGGATCTGCGTAAAAAATAAGCACTATCACAGAACGAACTGCCCCAATTTGTGCCGTACGCACAAATTGGGGCAGTTCGCCGAGGCTGGCATGTTTGTTGTTTGGTGCGCCTGAAAGGACTTGCGAACCCTCGTTTGCGCCCCTATCCCTTCTTTCCGCAATCTTTTATCTGCGCAAACGTATCCATTTGCAGGGCT
>JAZSOK010000100.1:0-14186 GCA_045536865.1 Eubacteriales bacterium | reverse complement strand
CTTGAAAACGTGCTTATCAAAAAGCATTCGCCAAAATACAATATCAAATTGAAGGATGCCAAGTCCTATCCCTACCTTAAATTGACAAACGAGCCGTTTCCGCGTTTGTTGATTACGCGTGAAAGAAAGGCCGACGGCGGCAAATATTTCGGCCCTTACAGTGGTATGGCGGCGGCAAACAACGTGCGCGAAACGGTGACACGCCTGTTTGCACTTCCCGTTTGCAAGCGGCGCTTCCCCGAGGACATTGGCAAGGAGCGTCCCTGCCTCTACCTGCAAATGGACCGTTGTGCAGGTCCCTGCATCGGCAAAATTGATGAAGAAACCTATCGCAAGGTCATTCATCGTGCAGAAGGTGTGTTGACGGGCAACGTTGCCGCCACCGCCGCCAAATTGGAAGAAGACATGCGCGTGGCGGCAAACGAAGAAAAGTTTGAACGTGCCGCCTATTTTCGTGACAGTCTGCTTGCATTACGGAGATTGTCAGAAAAGCAGAAGGTCGTTTCCGATGAATCCCTAAATGCCGACGTGATGGCTTTTTATGAGGATGATGCCATCGGAGTTCTCGCTTGTTTATCCATACGAAACGGTAAACTTCAAAGCAAGCATGAATTCCTTTTCGGTGCTACGGAGATCACCGATGACGAAAGCCTTTACGCCTTCATTCTCGGCTATTATCAAGAAAGCGCCGACATTCCCCGTACACTCCTTTTGAGAATTGATGGCGATGAAGAGTCGGCAAAGGTGTTGGGAAATTGTCTGACAGAACGCGCGGGACATCGCGTCAACATTCGTATTCCAAAGCGCGGACAGGGGCGCGGTCTTTGCGATATGGCGTACGAAAACGCCAAGGAACGCGCACGTCGCTATGCGGACGAAACGCTTCGCGAGGACAAAACCTTAATCAAGCTGGCAGAACTTCTCTCCCTTGAAACCGTCCCCGACAGAATAGAGGCCTATGATATTTCAAACTGGGGGCGTGAGCATATCACCGCATCCATGGCGGTGGCTATACGCGGCCGATTGAGTAAGCCCGATTATCGCTACTTCCGCATTACAGGACAAGCAGGTGCTGACGATTACGCCGCCATGCGTGAAGCACTGGCACGCCGCCTTGACCACATCGGTGACGGCTCCCCCTCCTTTGGTGAAGCACCCGATTTAATCCTCCTTGACGGCGGCGTTGGCCACGTGCATGCCGTCCGCCCTTTGCTCCAAGCGCGCGGTTTATCCATTCCCGTTTTCGGCATGGTCAAGGACGATTTTCATAAAACGCGCGCCATCACGGACGGCGAACACGAAATCCGCATCGTAAAAGACCAAGCGGTATATATTTTCATTTACAAATTACAGGAGGAGGCGCATCGCTTTGCCGTCAAAAACATGACGGCGGCAAAGAAGAAAAGTCTGCGCCACTCCGTCCTTGAAGATCTGCCCGGCATCGGTGCCGTGAAGGTCAAGCGGCTCTATACTGCCTTTGGTAGCCTAAAACGCATGAAAAACGCCACCGTAGAAGAACTTGCAACCGTCAAGGGCATTCGCCAGGCAGATGCGCGCATGATTTTCCGCGCCCTACACCCACAAAGCAAAGAAAACGACGATACGGAAACACCCAATTAACCAAAAAGCAGAGAAAGGTCATCAATATGAGAATTATCACAGGTAGCGCCAAAGGCAAAAAGTTAATCACTCTTGAAGGGGATGCCACGCGGCCTACGTCCGAACGCATGAAG
The DNA here is from genome assembly GCA_045536865.1 of Eubacteriales bacterium. GTDB lineage: Bacteria > Bacillota > Clostridia > Oscillospirales > CAG-272 > UBA1740. The sequence goes on along the minus strand of JAZSOK010000100.1, from coordinate 12,453 downwards.
GAAGCAATGTTCTCCGCCATTCAATTTGACCTTGAAGAACGGCGGGTTCTCGATTTATTTGCAGGAAGCGGTCAACTTGGCTTGGAGGCTCTGTCACGCGGTGCCAGCCACGCCATGTTCGTGGACGCCTCAAACGATGCCATTTCCTGTGTCAAAAGCAATGCAAAGGCGACAGGTTTTTTTGAAGCCTCGCGCTTCCTCGTTAGCGATTATCGCAATTTTATCCGCAAGGCGGCAAACGAAAAACGTTATGACCTCGTCTTTATTGATCCACCCTACGCCCTCTCTGCCGTCCCCGATGCACTGCGCCGTCTGCATGCCGCAAATCTTTTGAATATCGGCGCTATCGTCATTACGGAAAGCGCGGAAGCAGATATTTTCGGCGGTGATACGGCGCTTGCCGAACACTTTACGGATATTCGACAAAAGAAATACGGTCCGTCTTACGTGCATATCATGACCTATGCACCGCAAAAGGCGGAGGAAGGAGAGTGCCATGACTAACGCATCCGTTCTTCTCCCCGGCAGTTATGATCCGCCAACCGAGGGACACTTGGAGATCATTCGGCGGTGCGCTTCCCTTTTTTCAAAACTACACGTTGTCATTTTCGTCAACCCTACCAAAACCTATCTTTTCACCGAAGAGGAGCGCCTACTACTTTTGAAGGCGGCGTGCAAATCGCTTGGAGATGACCTTGCCGCACGCATCGTCCTTGACATAGATAACGGCATGGTGGTTGATTATGTCAAGCGCCACAACATATCGATGATTGTCAAGGGCGTTCGAGATGAAAAGGACTTTTTATACGAAAAAGCCATGGCGGAATACAATCGACTGCACGGCGATGTAGAAACGCTCTTGTTGCCTGCCGCCCCCGAAACCTGTGCAATAAGTTCAACCCTGCTCCGTCAGGCGCTCATAGAGGGGACCTCCCTTTCAGGCCTCGTCGTCGCCGAAGAAGAAACGCTTCTTCGCAAGTTATATAAAGAAAAGCAAGCCAAGATATAAATAAAACACGCTTATATCTTTTGCAATTGTACTTTTACCGTTAAATAAAACGTTTCATTAAAAAAGGACAGAGAAAATCAAGTTTTCTCTGTCCTTTTTTTGTCGGTAGATGTTTGTTTTTTTGATGATAAAACTACCATTTAAGAACGTCGACATTACAGAATACCGTACATAATAAGACTGACGATGGTTGTTGCCATGGCGATACCGCCCAAAATCGCAAGGGATGCTTTTTTGATATCAATACCTAAAAGAGAGGCAATCAACGCGCCCGTCCATGCCCCCGTACCGGGCAGGGGAATACCAACGAACAGTAAAAGGCCGATGAACTCCCCTTTTTGCAACGCATCGCTCTTTTTCATTGCCTTGTCTTCCAATTTGCGAACGATGCCACCGAACAATTTGGTAGGACGAAGCCATGAAAATATTTTCTTAATGAACAATAAAATGAACGGGATGGGCAAAATATTACCGATAACGGAAGCAACTATCGTGCTCATTAGCGGAAGCCCCAACAAACGGCCGACAATAATGCCGCCGCGGCATTCAAGCAGTGGCATCAATGATACAATAAACGTCACAAATTCCGCAGGTACGTATTGCCCGAGTGTATTACCAAACCATTCTGCAATGGCATCCATATCGTTTCTCCTATCGTACTTTTCAATAAAAACAACAAGATATTACCCTGTGATTTTTAAGAGTCTGCGGACAGTATACCATATTTTTCTGTCGAAGTCAAGTAAATTTTCTGCATTGCCGCGCGGATGGAAAAAACGGCAAAATTTATACTTTTACCTATTGTTTTTATCTTGACAAAGCACCGCTACGCATGGTATAATGATAAAAAAGTTTGAATTTTTCAAGCAAAAATACACTTAAAAGAAAGGACGCGGCATTTGCCGCGATGAAAAACATGAAAATTACAAAAGACTCCTTAATTGGTGACGTACTTGACTACGATGTAGAAACGGCTCAATTCTTTATTGAAATCGGCATGCATTGCCTCGGTTGCCCCTCGGCACGCGGCGAGAGCATTGCACAGGCTTGTGCCGTGCACGGCACGGATGCCGATGCATTGGTTGCCAAGTTGAACGCTTTCGTTGAAGGCAAATAAAAAAGACAGGGCGCCCCATTGAAAGGGCGCCCTTATCATCAAGGGCGGTGAAAACTATGACATGGGAACATCTCGATCCACGGCTTTCCGCGGCGTCTCTTTTTGTCCGCGAGGGAGCGTTTTTTGCCGACATTGGCACAGACCACGCCTACCTGCCGCTTTTTTTGTTGCAAAACGGTAAAATAAGCGAAGCGGTTGGGGCAGACGTACGCGAAGGTCCCTTGTCCGTTGCACGAAAAAATGCAGAACTGGCAGGTCTTGCCGACCGTATTGATTTCCGCTTGACAGACGGCTTACAGGGCATGGACGACCTCCCTCTCACCGACATTGCCATTTGCGGTATGGGCGGTGAACTGATTGCCTCAATCATTGCATCTGCTCCCTTTGTACGTAAAAAGAACATCCGCCTTATATTGCAACCCATGAGCCGCGCCGCACACCTGCGCCGTTTTTTGGCAAAGGAAGGCTTTGCCGTCAACGATGAAACCATTTGCACCTCGTCCGGAAAGCACTATGCCTGTCTGTGTGTTTCCTATACGGGCGTGCCCTATTCACTGACGGATGCCGAGGCGGAATGCGGCCAAAAGCTTCTTCACCGCGCGCCGAACGGCATTGAATACAACTACGTAGCGGCGCGCCTTTTGTCGGCAAAACGGCGCTTACAAGGAATGCAAAGCAGTGAAAAGTATAAAGAAAACGATGCCGCGCTCGTTTTTGAAACCAAACTCATTGACGCGCTCGAAACGTATTTAAAAGAAAAAAAGGCATCGACGAAAGGAATTTGAGATTATGACCGTCAAAGAATGGTACCGCGTTTTTGAAGAATTCTTCCCCGCCGCGCTCTCAGCAGAATGGGATCACGACGGCATCCAATGCATGACGCAACCAAATCGCCCCGTTCGCCGCATTTGTTGCGCGCTTGACGTGACGGACGATACGGTATCGTATGCACTTGATTGTCAAGCAGATATCATCGTATCTCACCATCCGCTTCTTTTCCGCCCTCTCTATTCACTCACGGAGGACACCATGTCTGCCCGTTGCCTTGCGCGCCTTTGCGAGCAAGGTGTGGCACTCTTTTCCTTTCATACCCGTGCCGACGTTGCCGATGGCGGTGTCTCCGATTTGCTTGCACACCGTCTTTCCCTTTCGGACATATCCCCCGTCGCCGTTGAAGGCAGTCCTTATTTACGCATCGGTACTCTTCCAAAGAAAATGACGCCAAACGAACTTGCCCTCCACGTCAAGGCATCGCTGGGCGCAGATAGGGTGCTTTTGTCTGCAAAAGAAAATGCGCCTACCATTTCCCGCGTTGCCGTTTCGGGTGGCGAGGGTGGTGATTTTGTTGCCGTTGCGCGCGCATCGGGTGCGGATGCCTACGTGACGGGCAACGTCGGCTACCACCGCGCAATGGAGGCCTCGTTTGACGGCATGACCGTCATTGAAGCAGGACATGGATATAGTGAAAAAGAAATCACGGAGCGCTTTGCGACGCTGATCGAGGGCGTTGACAAGGAAGTAAAAACCTTCATCTGCCCTACGTCATTTTCGCGCGCCATATAACCTTTGCCGTGCAACGTCCGCGTTGCCTCGCTTTCCTTTTCGTTTTTCGGCTTTTTTCGTCCGTGAAAGCATGGCAAAGGCTTGACAAAGCGCACCGACACTGATATAATATTGAATAGATACCGTCCCCCGAAAAGGGGCATGAATGCTACATTTCTCTTTGAAAGGCTTGGTCTTTAATCTATGAACATCTACGAGGAACTTATTGAGCGCGGTCTTATTGCGCAGGTCACGGATGAAAAAGAAATTCGTGATATGGTCAACGCGGGGCGCGCCGTTTTTTATATTGGATTTGATCCGACGGCCGATAGTTTACACGTCGGTCACTTTATGGCCCTTTGCCTGATGAAGCGCCTGCAAATGGCGGGCAACAAGCCCGTCGTGTTGATCGGTGGCGGTACCGCCATGATTGGTGACCCCTCGGGGCGCACCGACATGCGCCGCATGATGACGCCCGAAATCATTGAGCACAACTGTGAATGCTTCCGCCGCCAGATGAGCCGCTTTATTGATTTTTCAGAGGGGCGCGCCATCATGGTCAACAATGCGGACTGGTTGCTCAACTTGAATTATATCGACTTCATGCGCGATATCGGTGCATGTTTTAGTGTCAACCGTATGTTGACGGCAGAATGTTACCGTCAACGCATGGAAAAGGGATTGACCTTCCTTGAATTCAACTACATGATCATGCAAAGTTACGACTTCCTTGAATTGTATCAAAAGTACGGTTGCAACATGCAGTTTGGTGGCGATGACCAATGGAGCAACATGCTCGGCGGCACTGAACTCATCCGTCGCAAATTGGGCAAGGATGCCTATGCCATGACCATCACCCTGCTTCTCAATTCCGAAGGAAAGAAGATGGGTAAAACCCAATCGGGTGCAGTATGGCTCGATCCCGAAAAAACAAGCCCCTATGATTTCTATCAATATTGGAGAAACGTCGGGGATGCCGACGTTCTCAAATGCTTGCGTATGTTGACGTTTTTGCCGCTTGAAGAAATTAACGCCATGTCAAGTTGGGAAGGCAGTCGTTTGAATGAGGCAAAGGATATCCTTGCCTATGAATTGACGCAACTTGTCCACGGCACCGAGGAAGCGGATAAAGCCCGCGCAAGCAGCCGTGCCCTCTTTGGCGGTACAAGCGATGCACCCGCCCCCACCGTCACCTTGACGGATGCCGATTTTCAGGACGGACAGATTGACATTTTGACGGCGCTCATTCGTGCAGGGCTTGTTCCCAGTAAATCCGAGGCACGTCGTGCGGTAGAGCAAGGCGGCGTATCCGTTGACGGCGAAAAGGTAACGGACATCCGCAAAACCTTTGCACGCGAGGACTTTGCCGAAGGAAAAACGTTCCGTCGCGGCAAGAAAAATTTCATGCGCTTATCACTTTGATAAGATATAAAACTAAAAGAAAGAGGTACTTGTTATGGCAACCAAAAAAGGAAAACAAAAAAACAGTGGCATCGCGGGTGTATTCCCCATTAGCATGATTGCAACTTCTCTTCTTTTGCTTATCGTTTCTATCGTTGCTTACTTGATTCTCGGCTCTGTATTGGCTTGGGCGGCAGGTGTTGTCAATAAAATCCTCCCCTTCCTCTCCATTTTGTTCTTGGCAATTGAAGTATACGTATTGGTCGGCATTGTTTTATCCTTCCTTCGTTTCTTCCGCAAAATTTAAGGAAGTCGCCGCACAACTCATAGACCTTTGGGGGTTGCCACGCAAAGCGTGGCAACCCCCAAGTCAAAAGCGTATTCCTATATACTTTTTTCCTTTTGTAGCAAGGAAGAAAGTTCCCGCCGTAAAAACTCTTTCAACTCTGTCGGCACCTCATCAAGCGGCAATCGCAAACTGCCGTCGCACAGTCCAGAGGCCTCTAACGCCGCTTTAATGGGCGCAGGGTTTGTTTCGGCAAAAAGCGCACGGATAAAGGGCAGTAAATCAAGTTGCTTTTCAAGCGCCCCTTGGTGATCACCCTCAAAAAAGGCATGACAGATCTTGCCCGTCATGCGCGGCAGAACGTTTGATACAACGGAAATCACCCCTGCGCCGCCAAGCGCGAGCGTTGCCAGGATTTGCGAGTCATTGCCGCAATATAGCGAAAAATGATCGCCGAATTGCCGCATGCACTCTGCCATCTTATCAAAATCACCGCTTGCCTCCTTGATGCCCACAATGCGCGGATGCGCCGATAATACCTTCAAGGCATCGAGTGAAATATCCACGCCTGTTCTTTTGGGCACGTTGTAAACGATGATGGGAATATCAACACTGTCGGCAACGGTCAAATAATGCTTGACAAGTCCCTCTCGCGTACCTTTATTATAATAAGGCGTTACGACGAGCAAGGCACTGGCGCCGTGCTTTTCGGCGGCCCGACTGCGACGAACCGTCACCGCCGTACTGTTCGTCCCCGTTCCCATAATCAGGGGGAAATCGTTCCCCACCGTCTGCCGCGCACAAGTCAGTATGGCGATCATCTCGTCCTCCGTCAAGGTAGGAGCCTCTCCCGTTGTTCCGCACAACACAATGGCGTCAACGCCGCTTGACACCTGATGGATGAGCATACGGCGCAATGCCGCTATGTCCACCTCGCCACAGGAAAACGGTGTTGCCAATGCCGTCGCAACACCTTTGAAAAGCGGTTTTTTACAATGCCTCATAAATACGTACCTTTCTTTTTCAATATGTATTCCGACCGCATCTGCGTTCGGTGTCTATCATCAGTATATGAAAAGATATGAAAAGAGGATAAAGCCCCCTATGCCCGAAAATAAAGAAACATTCATCACAAACGAACGCATCCCCACCTCCCTTTTAACGAAGGATTTTTATTACGACCTGCCCGAAGAACTGATTGCACAAACGCCGCTTGACGCGCGCGACACCTCCCGTCTGCTCGTCGTCAACCGTGAAAATAGCAGTCTTTCCCATCATCATTTTTATAATATCAAAGACTTTCTTCGCCCCGAGGATATCCTCGTCGTCAATTCGTCAAAGGTCATCCCCGCGCGTCTTATCGGCGTGCGAAGCGATACGAAAAGCCCCATGGAACTTCTCCTTTTGAAAGGGACAGACGGTGATAACTGGGAAACCTTGGTGCGCCCGGGCAAGCGCGCGAAGGTGGGCGCCGCCTTTTCCTTTGGGGATATATTGTCCGCGACCGTGCTTTCTGTCTTGGAAAGCGGCAACCGCATTGTTCGGTTGGAGTACGACCACAGTCGCTTCCGTACCGTCTACGAGGTCTTGAACGAGGTAGGGCAAATGCCCTTGCCGCCTTACATCAAAGAGCGCCTACGCGACCAAAACCGCTATCAAACGGTGTATGCAAAAGAGGAAGGCTCCGCCGCTGCCCCCACGGCAGGCCTGCATTTCACCCCCGAACTGCTTTCCGATATTCGTGCCATGGGTGTTGGCTACGAGGAAGTTACCCTGCACGTGGGGTTGGGTACGTTTCGCCCCGTCAAGGCCGAGCAAATCACCGACCACGTGATGCATACCGAGCATTTCTGCATTACAGACAAGACCGCCGATGAAATCAATCACCGCCGCGCGGCGGGCGGGCGCGTTGTTGCCGTCGGCACAACCTCCTGCCGCGTCCTCGAAAGTGTTGCAGACAATGAGGGGCGCATTTGCGCCATGGAAGGGGATACGGGTATCTTTATCTACCCCGGTTATACCTTCCGTGCCGTTGATGCACTCATCACCAATTTTCATTTGCCCGAAAGCACCCTTCTCATGTTGGTGTCTGCTTTGGCGGGCAAAGAACTGATCATGCGGGCGTATCATGAAGCCGTGGCGCAACGTTACCGCTTTTTCTCCTTTGGAGATGCGATGCTCATACAATGAATAGCCATCTTGCAGTTGCGTGCATTTTTGAAAAAAGCATACAAAAAACAGAGGATTTGAATTTTACACGATGTAAAATTCAAATCCTCTGTTTTTATTGCAAAGTATTCTAATCGTTTTTAATACAGAAATTACCCTTCACAGGTGTTCTTTTTCTTCCTGTCGGGGAGTTGTGACAATATGATGGCGGCAAAAACGAGGACGCACCCGATTGCCTCAAACACCGTGATGGTCTCATGTCGAAAGAGGATGCTCCCCAACATGCCAAAAACGGACTCCAAACTGAGAATCATCGAGGCAACCGTCGGTTGTGTGTACTTTTGCCCGATAATCTGTGCGGTATATGCCACACCGCACGAGAGGACGCCAAGGAAAAGCAAAGAGGGCATCGCTATTTGCACGTCGGCAATGGTAAAACTCTCGGTGAGCATAACGGGTGTCAGGACGATTGCCGCAACGAGAAATTGGAGCATGGATAGCCGAAACCCGTCAACCGCCCCGTTTGCATGGTCAATCACCAAAATGTGAATGGCAAAAACAAATGCACAGGCAAGAACGTACAAATCGCCGCGGACGGGATGGAAGCCCGCCGTCGGCAAAGCCTTGAAAAATGCAAGTACCCCACTTCCCTGCATGTCGAACTCTGCCGTCATCACGTAAAAGCCGCCAACCGCCAAAAGAACACCCGCCCATACGCGTGCCCCCGGCCGCTTACGAAGAAAGAGCGACAGGATAGACACGATCACAATATACAGGGCAGTGATAAAGGCGGCGTTTCCCGTTCCCGTGCCTGCCTCCTGTAAGCCAAGTTGTTGAAAGGATGCCGCCACGCACAGAACAAGACCGCATACAACACCAAAAAGAAGTTCCCGACGTGAAATTCCAATGAAGTAACGGTTTTTCCGAGAAAAAAGATGCCGTCCGTTGCCACGCAATTTATCCGCCACAAAAATAATGGGAAGTAACGTCAAAAAACCAATATAAAAGCGTAATGAATTGACGGCAAACGGTGTCAACGCCTCACCCGCCGCATCCTGTGCCGAAAAAGCAAATCCCCAAATGATAGCCGCAAGCAAGAGAATGCCGCTACCGATAAGAGAACGCCGTTCTTTGAGCATAATCTATCCTTTCTGCCACCCACGCTAAAAAAGAGCAGCCACACGCAAGATGTATTCACTGATGTATGATTGTACAGTCACCGTAAAACTCTAAAAAAAGTCGGACTTTGACAACAGGAAAAATTATAGCACAGTACCGTCTTTTTGTCAAGGACTGTACCATACTTAAAGTTCTGTTCCGTTCCCATGTGAAGTTCTTTTCCGTTCCTATTGCTATTTTTCTTGTAATGTGCTATAATTTCATCAAAAGGAATATTGCCACAAAAAAGCACGGAAGAAAGACAAAAAAGAAAAAGTGCCGTTTGATCGGCACTTTTTGAGGATATGGTGGAGACAATTGGAATCGAACCAATGACCCCTTGCATGTCAAGCAAGTACTCTAACCAGCTGAGCTATGCCTCCAAGATATACACCCATCCGTCTGCGTATCCCCACGCGAAACGAACATATGTATTATAACACACACTTTTTCTTTTTGCAAGGGGTTTTTGTAATTTTTTTTATTTTTTAGATAAGATATTCAAAATGGTTTGATATCATAAAGAGAAAAGGAGGGAGATCGCCGTGAAAACAAAAAACAACACCATCACGTTGGACGTGGACGAGTTGATCACCCTTTCCCTTTGCCGTCATTTTTTTAGCGAGCGCGAAGATGATGTAGACAATGATATCTTTCTAAAAAATCACCCGTCGCTTCCTGCGGGCATGCCGTTATCCCTCTCGCACACGTGGTCGGTCGGCCCGTGCGTCTTTACCTTAAAAGGCACCGCCGACCGCGTAACGGAGGACGGCCTTTTCCTTTTGGCATACGCGCCTGCTCCTCACCAACAGGACGTTCATACAGAAAAATCCCCCAATATGATACAAAATGAAAAAGAGGACGCATCCGCCCCCATACCCGTCTCTGCCGCCGTGCGCCGTCGTGCGCGTGGAAAAGCCTATCTCCTCGCCTATTGCTACCGCAAAATGCATCAACACGATGCCGAGAAAGCGGTCGCCCCGCTTTCCTTACATATCATATATATCGACCAATTCGGCATGACTATTTTTACCGAGGATGAAACACCGAGTGACCATGCCCTGGATGCCTTTTTTCAAAAAACGACGCAAGCACTGTCGGGGTATGCACGTCCCACCTCGGAAAGATCCGCCCTGCGCCTGCCATCCATGGAGGCGCTCCGTTTTCCTTTTTCCGAACGGCGCATGGGACAAGGAGAACTCATGCAAGCCGTTTATAAAACCATCCGCCGCGGCGGACGCCTGTATGCCTCCGCGCCGACAGGCATCGGCAAAACCATGTCCGTCCTCTACCCTGCCGTGCGCGCATTGGGTGAAGGACACCTTGAAAAAATATTTTATTTCACGCCGAAAAGCACGGTTGCACAGGCCGCCGCCGATGCCATTGAGCATTTGTGCAAAAAGGGCGCCCACATCCGTGCCGTGCGCTTATATGCCAAAGAAACACTCTGTAAATGCGACACCATCTGTCACGAAAATACAACCGCCTGCCCTCGCTTCGTCCGTAGCCGCAAGGGGTGCGAAAAGGCGGTGGAGGCATTATTCGCCCTCAATTTGCCCGTTGTCGATGCTTCCGCCATTTCTCGTATAGCGGATGCCTTCGGTGTCTGTCCGCACGAATTATCCCTATGTTATAGCGAACTTGCCGACGTTGTCATTGGCGATTATAACTACCTTTTCGATCCGCGCATTGCCCTCAAACGCTTCTTTTCCCAAAAGGGCGAATACGCCTTCTTGATTGATGAAGCGCATAATCTCATCGACCGCGGACGCGACACGTACAGTGCCGCTATAAGCACCGCCCATTTTACCGACCTTTGCCTTATTGCCGACGAGCATTGTGCACCCCTTTCCGCATCCGTCCATGAGGCACATGCATTTTTCCAAAAGGAACTTTCACTGCAATTAGAGGACGTCACGAAAAAGGATGCCGATGGGCACGTCTATGCCTATGACCGTCGCCGTCTGCCCCCAGAGGAGATTATCCGCCAAGTGAACGCCCTGCTCGATGCGGTGGCAACCCTTGAAAAGCACAGTAAACTTGATGCAAATGTCCGCAAAAAGTTACGGCATGCGCTTTCCCCCTTCCGTGATTTTGCCGCCAAGGCCGCCACCTATGACGATGACTGCGTGTCGCTCCTCTCCCGTGATAACGACACTTATCGGTTGCGTCTTTTCTGCATTAACCCTGCAAAACGCCTTGTAGAGCGCATGGAGAAAGGGCGCGCCACGGTTCTTTTCTCGGCAACACTCGAACCCCTCCATTACTACAAAAGCGTGCTGGGTGCCGACGGGACAAGCATGGAACTTTCCCTGCCCTCCCCCTTCCCCGAAGAACATTTGGGCATTGCCGTTATGGACGGCATTAGCCTTCGCTACGCCGACCGGGGCAGTACGCTATCCGATATTTGCCGCGCCGTTATCTGTACCGTCAACGCGCGACGTGGAAATTATCTTATCTTTTGTCCCTCTTTTGCATATTTAGACGCGCTTTCCAATCTTTTTGAGGCGCAAATGAAAACGGTGCGCGTATTGCGGCAACTGCCCAATATGACAAGGCGCGACCGTGCCGATTATCTCAAAAACTTCACCCCCGATGCAACCGTACCTGTCGTCGGCTTTGCCGTAATGGGCGGTGTTTTTTCCGAAAGCGTGGACTTGACGGGAGAACGGCTTGTCGGTAGCGTCGTCATCGGCGTTGGCTTGCCCGGCCCGTCCGAAGAACGCGAGGCGTGCGCCGCCTACTATGACGAGCGTTGTGACGGCGGACGGGAATACGCCTATCTCTACCCGGGTATGAATCGCGTACTGCAAGCCGCGGGGCGCGTCATCCGCACAGAAAAAGACCGCGGTGTCCTCGTCCTCATCGACGATCGTTTCCGCGATCCCTTTTACCGTGCGATGATTCCCACGCATTTTCGCCATCTGCGTTTCGCAGGCAACCAAAAAGCGCTTGAAGAACTGCTCCGCCGTTTTTGGAATGACGGCTCACTTTTGCCAAAGGGCTTTTCGTAAAAAGGCTGTTCCATAACGCACTGCAAGCCTAAACGAACGCCGTGATATTTTGGCTTTCTATATGTTACAATAAACGAGCGAGGGGCGCGGATTTATCCGCGCCCCTCGCTTCTGTATCAATCATTGAATATCATCAAAATAGCGTTTCAAATAAACATCGGCATCCTCATAGGAAAGCCCGAGCGAAAAGGAAATTTCTTCACGAAGCATCTTTTCCGCCGTCTGTATAAACTCATGGTCTGTCACCGATAAGTTTTTCCCCGTTAACTGCAAATCGACTTGACGGCGCTTTAAGCAACGGAGCATCACGAGTATGCCTCTTCTGTCGCCCTGTAAAAAAAGTTCTTGGAAAATAGCGCACCGTGCCTTGCGGTCGGCAATCCATTCCCTGTCCTCTTTATCCTTCTCGGAAAAAATAGTTTCTATTTCCTTCGGTGTCAGGATGGCACGCATACGGTTACGCAAAACGTCGTTATTCACAGGAACATAAATGGTTGATGCAGGATGATTTTTTTGGCAAATGACATAATACTCCTGCGGTGTCTCTCCACGTGAAAAGACCATGGAACAAACGTCCTCAACACGGCAAATTCCGTTTGTCCCGTAAACCACGTAATCTCCTTTGTGAATATCGTTTTTCTGCATGTGTGTCCTCCTCACTTATACAGTCTATATATTTATTATATCACAAGTAAAAATGTTTGCTTGCAAGGACATTTTTACGCCGTGCATCAATGGCGCAGGTGTGCGATAGCAC
>JAZSOK010000189.1:0-21681 GCA_045536865.1 Eubacteriales bacterium | reverse complement strand
AGTATCCATGGGAAATCCCCATGCGGTTTGCTTTGATTTGGATCCCGACGGTCTTGACCTTGAAGCCATTGGCCCGTCTTTTGAGCATCATGCGCTATTTCCCGAGCGCGTCAATACGGAATTTGCTATACGTGAGGATGCCAAAACGCTCCGCATGCGCGTATGGGAGCGCGGAAGCGGCGAAACCTATGCTTGCGGAACGGGTGCTTGCGCCACGGTTGCGGCGGCGGTTTTGAATGGCCTTTGTCCTATGGAGGAGGAAATTACCGTTCGTCTTCGCGGTGGGGATTTGCACATTGTCTGCAAAAAGGATATGACCATTTTGATGGAAGGGGAAGCCGAAACTGTTTACGACGGTGTGTACGACTATAAAACTCGCTAAACCCTTTTGTATACGGCGTGCAAACGTTATTTGTTGAAAGGAATCATCGTGTCATGAATATTCAAATCAATCGTCATTTTCAGGAAATGAAGCAAAACTATCTCTTTTCGGAGATCGGCGCGCGCGTGCGTGCATACAGTGCAAAGAACCCCGAGGCAAAGATTATCCGCCTCGGTATCGGTGACGTTACTTTGCCCCTGACCCCCTCCGTCGTTGCCGCAATGAAGAATGCCGCAGACGAAATGGGCGCGGCATCCAGTTTCCGTGGCTATGCGCCCGAGGCAGGTTATGATTTTTTGCGTGAGGCGGTTGCCGCTTATTACCGTCGTCAGGGCGTTACCCTGGACGTTTCCGAGATTTTTATTTCCGATGGAGCCAAAAGCGACATCGGCAATTTGACCGACCTTTTCGGTGATAATCTGGTGCGTATCCCCGACCCTGTGTATCCCGCTTATCTTGACAGTAACTTGATTAGCGGACGGCGCGTCAGTTTTATGAATGCGACGGAGGAAAACGGCTTTTTGCCCATGCCCGACGACTTGGATGATACCCCCGCCGTTATCTATCTTTGCTCGCCGAACAACCCGACAGGTGCGGTTTATAACCGTGACGGCTTGACGTCTTGGGTGGATTATGCAAATAAAACAGGTTCACTGATTATTTTTGATTCTGCTTACGAGGCGTATATTCCCAAAGAGAGAAGGGACGTGCCGCGTTCTATCTTTGAAATTCCCGGTGCGCGCACCTGTGCCGTTGAGGTATGCAGTCTGTCAAAGACGGCAGGCTTCACGGGAACGCGTTGCGCGTGGACGATTATCCCGACAGAACTTGCAGTGGACGGTATATCGCTTCGCAACATGTGGGACAGACGGCAAGCAACGAAATTCAACGGTGTGCCCTACGTTGTTCAACGTGCGGCAGAGGCGGCACTCAGTGAGAGGGGAATGAATGAAAGCGCCGCTTGCGTTGCGTACTATATGGAAAATGCGCGTATGCTTGCCGACCTTCTCCGTGAAAAGAACATTTGGTTTACAGGCGGGGAATGCTCACCCTATCTCTGGCTTGCATGCCCCAACAAAATGAAATCTTGGGACTTCTTCGACCTTTTACTGACAAAGTTCCATATCGTCGGCACACCGGGTGCGGGCTTCGGTCAACAGGGAGAGGGCTTCTTCCGCTTAACTTCCTTCGGCTCACGTGAGGCAACCGCAGAGGCGGTGGAGCGCTTGCGACGCGGTCTTTGATGGTAAGACGGTAAAAAGAAAGGATATGCACATGAATCAAGTGGGGACTATGGAAAGAGATTTGATTGCCGATAACGTATCGGTTAACGGATTGGGGCATCTTATGTTTGCAGGGGTGGATACGCTCTCCTTGGCAAACAAATACGGTACGCCGCTTTATCTTTTGGATGAGGATAAGGTACGGGCGCGTTGCCGCGAATATTTGTCCGCAATGAAAAGTGCGTTTGGAGGACGTTCCCGTCCGCTTTACGCAGGAAAGGCACTCTGTATCAGTCATCTGTATCGCGTGATGCGCGAGGAGGGAATGAGCATTGACGTCGTATCTCCGGGCGAAATTTACACGGCGTATAAGGCAGGCTTCCCCATGGAAGAATCATTCTTTCACGGCAATAATAAAACGGATGCCGATATTGCTTTTGCCATGGATTGCGGCGTCGGCACCTTTGTGTGCGATAGCATGGATGAGTTGGCCGCCATTGAAAAGGAGGCTTCATCACGAAACATCCGCCAAAAGGTCATTTTGCGTTTGACACCGGGCATAGACCCTCATACGCACAAGGCGATTACGACGGGAAAGGTTGACTCCAAGTTCGGTGCCGCCATTGAAACGGGACAGGCAGAGGCACTTGTGTTGGAGGCGCTCTCCTTGCCGCATATTGATACGGTTGGCTATCATTGCCACATTGGCTCGCAGATTTTTGACATTAAGCCGTTTCTTGACGCCGCAAAAATCATGCTCACCTTCTCGGCAGAGATGAAGGAAAAGCACCGTTTTACGGCGCGCGTTTTGAATTTGGGCGGCGGTCTCGGCGTGCGGTATATTCCCGAGCATCCGCATATCTCTTACCGCGACTGCATCAACGATATTGCCGTTGCCTTGCGCCGCGTTTGCGATGAGTTGCACATTGACATGCCCGAAATACTCATGGAGCCCGGGCGCAGTATTGTCGCAGAGGCAGGCATGACCTTATATACGGCGGGAACTGTCAAGGAAATTCACGGCTTCAAGAATTACGTTTCCATTGACGGCGGCATGCCCGATAACCCGCGCTTTGCCCTCTATGAATCCCCCTACACCGTTTTCTCGGCAGGGCGCATGAACGAGGCGTCTGACTTTTCATGCACCATAGCGGGACGTTGTTGCGAAAGCGGCGACCTTATCCAAGAAAACGTCAGTTTGCCGCGTCCTCTCCGTGGGGATGTGTTGGCGGTTTTGACAACGGGCGCCTACAATTATTCAATGGCATCCAACTATAACCGTTTGCCTCGTCCTGCCATGGTTTCTTTGTCGGGCGGTGACGATCGACTTGTTCTTCGCCGTGAAAGTTATGAGGATCTGGTGCGAAACGATCTGTAAGAGGAAAAAATAAAGTTTTTTGATATAAAAACATCTTTCTTCAAAAAAAATTATAAAAACACTTGCAAAAAGAAAAAATGTATGTTATAATGCAATGTGAAAATAAAATTCCAATATACGAGGTATCAAAATGAAAGACGGAATCCATCCCGAATACAAAGAAGCAGTGATCAAGTGCGCTTGCGGTGAAACCGTAAAGACGCGTTCGGTCAAAGGCGATATGAGTGTAGATATTTGCTCCAAGTGCCATCCCTTCTTTACCGGGAAGCAGAAGTTTGTGGATGCCGGCGGACGCGTTGACAAGTTCAAGAAGCGTTTGGCAGGTCTTAACTAACAAACAAAAAACGGCGTGGCGGCGCCTTGCGCTGTCACGCCGTTTTTACTTTACAATGTGTTTTTAAAAAGGGGTGAGAGATGATGGACGGCGTAAAGGATACGGAGCAGGGCGCAATTCTCGTCGGTGTTGCCACGCAGACGGCGAACGTAGAGGCGTGCGAACGAAGCCTTGACGAACTTTCCCGACTCTTGGATACGGCGGGGGGATACGTATATGCCCGTGTTGTCCAGGTGAAGGACAAACCCGATGCGCGCACCTATATCGGTAGCGGTAAGGTGTCGGAGATTGCAGAACTTGTCGCCACAGCCGATATTCATCTGGTTATCTTTGACACGGAACTTTCGCCCTCGCAAATTCAAAATTTAGAGGAAGACATCGGGGACGTCACGGTCATAGACCGCAGTATGCTTATCCTCGATATTTTTGCCTTGCATGCACAGAGCAATGAAGGCAAGATACAAGTAGAACTTGCACAACTGAAATATACGGCACCGCGCCTGACGGGGAAGGGCGGCGCCCTTTCCCGTTTGGGCGGCGATATCGGTACGCGCGGCCCGGGTGAATCCCAACTTGAACGTGACCGCCGTCATATGCATCGGCGCATTCATGCGCTTGAAGAGCAGATTGCGGAAATGGCAAAGAACCGCAGTATCATGCGTGCGGCGCGTGACAGAAGCGGACTACCGCGTGTGGCTATCGTCGGATATACCAATGCAGGAAAATCAACGTTACTCAATCGCCTGACGGATGCGGGTGTTTTGTCGGAGGATAAACTTTTTGCCACCCTTGATCCAACGACGCGCCGTTTGACTTTGGATGAAGGAGAAACCGTTCTTTTGACGGATACGGTTGGGCTCATCCGTCGGTTGCCTCACCATTTGGTAGAGGCGTTTCGTTCTACCCTTGACGAGGCGGCACTGGCAGATATTCTTTTAATTGTGGCAGATGCCACGGATGATGAGTGCGACGAACAACTTGCCGTGACGTGCACGCTTTTAGAGGAACTGGGGGCATCGGGCAAGCCGACTGTTTTGGCCTATAATAAATGTGATGAAGTGGGCGCACGTCCATGCACGACACACCGCGATATGGATGCGGTGGTGTTTCTTTCCGCCAAAACGGGGGAAGGGATCGACCGCCTTTTGGATGCGCTTTTGCATATCGTGCGGAACGGAAAACGCACCGTAACCCTGCGCTTTCCCTATGATGCAGGGGCGGCACAGGCGGCGCTTTACCGTGATGCCACCGTGCTTTCCGTTTCCTACGAGGATGATGCCACCGTTGTGCGTGCCGTGATGGACGCCCGCACCCTCGGTATGTATAGGGCGTACCTTTCGGAGTCTTGATGATGGAAGATAATTATATGTCCTTAAAAGGCGAGGGGTGCGCGCGATACGAGGAGAAAAAGTCTGTATTTATCGGCTACGCCCGTCCGCTTTCGACAGAAAACGAGGCGTTAGCCTTTTTGGCGGCGATCAAACAAAAGCACCCCGATGCGCGCCACCACGTTTACGCCTACCGCTTGCGTGAGCGTCAACTCATGCGTTACAGCGATGACAGAGAGCCGCAGGGAACGGCAGGACTGCCCGTTCTTGACGTGCTTCGCAAATCACAGTGTGTGGATGCCGCCATCGTCGTCGTTCGCTATTTCGGGGGTACCTTGCTCGGTACGGGCGGACTTGTCCGTGCGTACACGGCGGCCGCGCAGGGGGCATTTTCGAATGCAGGCACCCTTCACTTTCAACAAATGACGGATTGCACTGTGAGTGTCGGGTATGGTGATTACCAAAAGGTTCTGCCTCTTCTTTCAAACGAGGGCGCGGTCATCGAGGATACTCACTTTGGCGAAAATGTCGAAGTCTTGTTTTCCGTTGACAAAGAGCGAGCAACCTCTTTTGCCACGCTGCTTTCCGATGCAACGGGTGGGCGCGCTTCTTTTTGTGTGCGTGGAAACCGTTTTGTCGGCAAATAATAAAAAAACAAGATTTTTTTGTGAAAAAAAGTCAAATCAAAGGGAAGATACTATATTATATGTGAATGCCCCAAAGACTTGGAAATATAGGGCATGCGCTATTGATTAAAATGAAGGGGGAGGACTCGAATGGAAGATATCCGTGAGGTTTTTTTGATGCGTGAGGCAGAAACGCTTTCGCCTTTTGCCTGCCTTTGCAAAAATAGCAAAGGGCGCGCAACGAAATGTGATCCTTGCCCCACAAGAACCGATTTTCAGCGTGATCGCGACAGAATTATTCACAGTAAGTCGTTCCGCCGCTTGATGCACAAAACACAGGTCTTTTTCTCGCCGAAGGACGAGCATTATCGCACGCGCATGACGCACACCTTGGAGGTTTCACAGGTTGGACGTATCATTGCCCGTGCCCTCCATTTGAACGAGGATTTGACGGAAGCCATTGCCATGGGACATGACTTGGGGCACACACCCTTCGGTCATGCGGGCGAAGAGGCACTTCGCCGTTGTTTTTCGCCCGACTTTGCCCACTACGAGCAAAGTTTGCGCGTGGTGGACGTTCTTGAAAACGACGGTGCAGGACTCAATTTGACATACGAGGTGCGCGACGGCATCGTCAACCACACGGGGGATCATATGGCATCCACCTTGGAGGGGGTTATCGTCAAATTTGCCGATCGCATTGCGTACATCAATCACGATATAGATGATGCCAAGCGTGCAGGCATTCTCTCAAACGAGGATATCCCCGCCGATATTCGCCGCGTGCTCGGTGATGAGCATAGCGGCCGCATTAACCGCATGGTCATGTCCATTATTGAGGCAAGCCAAGGAAAAAATGAAATTTCCATGACGGAAGAGGTGGGCGAGGCAACCCGTGCTTTGCGTAAATTCCTTTATGCACACGTCTATACGCATTCGGTTGCAAAGGCAGAGGAATCGAGGGCGGTTGAACTTTTGATTCAACTTTATGAGTATTTCAACAAGCACCCCGAGGAGATGCCCACCCTTTATAAAAACAACATTGACAGAGACGGTGTTGCGCGATGTGTCGCCGATTATGTATCGGGCATGTCCGATCGCTATGCCATCGACACTTTCAGCGACCTCTTTGTTCCCAAGGTGTGGAAGGGGGCAACTTCATGATTGAGCGCGGTGTAGTAGAAGAGGTAATCGCGCGCACGGACATTGTCGGCCTGATTTCATCGTATATTAGCCTGCGCCGTGCAGGGGCAAACTATTTGGGACTTTGTCCTTTCCACAGTGAAAAAACGCCGTCCTTTACCGTTTTCGCGGGCAATGGAAATTTCTATTGCTTCGGTTGCGGCGCGGGCGGTGATGCCGTCAATTTTGTCCGTCGGGCAGAAAATCTCGATTTTGAAGAGGCGGTGGAGTTCCTTGCCAAGCGCGCGGGAATTACCGTGCGTAGGACAGAGGACGGTAGCGGAAAACCCCGCTATAACCGCCAACGATTTTTTGATATGAACCGCGAGGCGGCACTGTTTTTTCATGCACAACTTCACGAGCAAACGGCAGGTGCCGCGGCGGCGCGCGCCTATCTTTACGACAAACGCCAGTTGGATAAGGCGACGGTCAAGCATTTTGGGCTCGGCTATGCCTCGGGTACGGATAGAGCATTTTACCGACATATGCGCGGAAAGGGCTATACGGACGAGGAACTTGTCACGGGCTTTTTGTGTGGTAAGAGTGAGTCTGACGGACGCATCTACGACGTTTTTCGCAATCGCGTTATGTTCCCGATTATCGACGTTAGCGGCAACGTGATTGCCTTTGGCGGTCGCGTTATGGATGACAGTAAGCCCAAGTACCGCAACTCATCGGATACCCCCGTTTTCCGCAAGAGCCGCAATTTGTATGCGTTGAATTTTGCGCGCCAAAACTGTGCAGAGCGTATGATTCTTTGCGAGGGATACATGGACGTGATTGCCATGCACGCCGCGGGATTTACGACTGCCGTGGCGACGCTCGGAACGGCGATTACGGCAGAACAGGCACGTCTTATGAGCCAGTATACAAAATCCGTCGTCATTTCTTACGATAGCGATGAGGCGGGACAACGCGCGGCGGATAAAGCCATGCGCCTACTGGAACAGGTGGGACTTGACGTACGCGTGTTGAAACTTTCGGGCGCAAAGGACCCTGATGAATACATTCATAAATTCGGTGCGAAACGCTTTTCGTCGGTGTTAGATGAAAGCCGCACGCAGTTTGATTACCGCATGGAACGGGTGCTTGAAGCGCACGACGTCACGCTACCGCAAGAAAAAATAAAGGCGGTCGCCGCGCTTATTGGCATTATTGCGGAGATTTCCTCCGAGTCGGAGCGTGATATTTATATCAATGCCGTTTCAAAGCGCTTGGAAGTGGACTTGCAGAGCCTGAAAAATGACGTCCGCCGTTCGGTGGGAAAACGCATGTCGGCGGCGCAAAAGCAACACGACACGGCATTAAAGGAGCAGTCGCTCGGTTACGCCGATCGCATCAATCCCGATTATGCCAAGGCACCCGCCATTGCCAGAAGTGAGGAGGCAATACTCGGGATGATGATGATTTACCCCGAGCATCGAAAAGCGGCTTTTGGTAAACTAAACTTAACAGAGGAAGACTTTTTTACAGACTTTGGCAGGCGGGTTTTCGTTTGGATTCGCGATGCGGAGGCAAACGATACCTTCCAAGTGTCGATGATGTCGGAAAGCTTCTCCCCCGAGGAGGTTGGGCGCTTGACGCGCATGCGTGTCGGAAGGATGCAGTTGACCGATAACGGTGAGACGGTCTTTGCCGATACCGTTTTGACGTTGCGGCGCTTACTTGCCGAACGAAAGGCCTCGGAAACAGGCGGCAGTCGGGAGCGATTGCAGGAAATACTAAACAAAAAAAGACAAAATACCTGATCAGACGGCAGGATGTCGACGTCATCACGAAGATAGGCGTCGAAAATCAGAAAGGAAAAGATATGGACATGGACGAAAAGAAGATAGACGTCAACGATATGCTTGATGTCGGTAAAGTAGAGGGCGGCATTGGCGAAAGCGATATTATGAAGGCCCTTGAGGACATTGACTATGATATCGAGCAAATGGAAAAAATGTACGAGGCCCTTGACGGAAGCGTTTTGGACGGGGAAGGCTATGCGGATGCCGCAGCACCGCACGAGGCGGCAGAAGATGCGGAACTCTTTGAAACCCCCGAAAAAATCGAGAAGTTTTTCGCGCAGGAGGGCATCGTCATTGACGACCCCGTCCGTATGTATCTCAAAGAAATCGGTAAAATTCCCCTGCTTGCGCCCGAAAGAGAAATGTATCTTGCCGAGCAGATCAGCCTTGGAAACAAGCAGGCAAAGGACGAACTGGTGGTTGCCAACCTTCGTTTGGTGGTTAGCATTGCAAAACGTCACGTGGGCAAGGGCATGTATTTTCTTGATTTGATCCAAGAGGGCAATCTCGGCTTGATGAAGGCTGTGGAAAAATTCGATTACCGCAAGGGATATAAATTTTCTACATATGCAACGTGGTGGATAAGACAGGCTATCACACGCGCCATTGCCGACCAAGCCCGTACCATCCGTATTCCCGTGCATATGGTGGAAACCATTCACAAGGTATCGCGCATGGCACGCACGCTTTTGCAGGAATTTGGCAGAGAGCCGACAACGGAGGAAATTGCCATCCGCTTGAACATGAGTAGCGAGAAGGTGCGTGAGATTATGAAGATCGCACAGGATCCCGTATCGCTTGAAACACCTATCGGTGAAGAGGAAGATAGCCATCTCGGCGATTTCATTGAGGACACCGATTCACCGTCGCCCTCCGAAACTGCCTCTTATTCGCTTTTAAGGGAACAGTTGGATGCCGTTCTTGACACACTGACCTCCCGTGAAAAAGAAGTCATTCGTTTGCGCTTTGGATTGGATGACGGTAGAACACGCACACTTGAAGAGGTGGGACGGCAGTTCCGCATCACGCGTGAGCGCATTCGTCAAATTGAGGCAAAGGCGCTTCGAAAATTGCGTCACCCCAGTCGCTCCAAGACGTTGAAGGACTATCTCGATCTGTAATGAATTGCACGGTTGTGACCATTCGTTTTTTTGGATGCTGTTGATAATGCTTTGTGCATAAGCAACAAAAAACGCAGGTCGCATTTGTGCAAATGGTCGGTGCGTTTTGTCGCGCGGTGAATATGCACGAAAAAAACACAATTTTTCACCCCCAAAATGACTTGACAACCCGCGTAAAATATAGTAAAATAGTTTAGTAAGAGATTGATCGTCGGTGTGATGGTTTTACACATGCCTTAGGAGGTTTTACTGGGATTATGAAAAGAAAACTCGTTAGCACAGCATTGTGCTTTTTCCTCCTTCTTTCCGCGTTGCTTCTCTTTTCTTGCGGACAGGAAGATATCAATTTGGATGATTTGGACGAGGATGACAACACGCGCAGTGCTGTGACCTTGAATTTCTATATCATCACGGATGAACATACAACGGATGAGGCAGTACAACTCATGGAGGCCGCCTTTAACGAAATCAGTGAGATGAAGTATCGCACCCGCGTAGAATTTACTCTCTGCACCGCAGAAGAATATCAGGATGTTTTGGAGGAAAAATTTGCCTCCATCGAGAATGGCGAAGTGCAATGCCCCGGTGAGGTGGCTACCGATAAGGGTGCCATTGAATACGTGGTTGACGAGTTGGGACAGACCGTCATTAAATTTCCCGAGGTTGCCGACGGACAAATTGATATCCTTTTAATCAACAGTAGGGAAATGCTTCAAGATTACGTCGAAAAGGGACGCTTGATGGCGTTGAACGACCATTTGGACGGTGCTTTCAAGTCCTTGCGTAGTTACATCAATACCGATTTGTATAATAATTCTCAACTCGACGGCGCATGGTATGCCGTTCCCAACAACAAGGTGTTGGGAAGTTACACCTATCTCTTGATCGACCGTGATGCCGCCAAGGATAGTTATTTGAACGAAGAAGATTTCTATGATACATATGGCCCGTATAACCGCGTAGTGGTTAATTACGAGCGCTTGCAGAAACTGATCGAAGCCGTTGCAACAAAGAACAAAAATGCGGCGAACTTCCCCGGATATAAACCCGTTGCACCGCTTTATGCTCCCTTTGATTTTCCTGCGGTTGACTTCTGGACGGAGGACGGTTCTCCTTCTCTGTATGCGACCTTCTATGATGCAGATACCTCTGCCGGTGACTACATCACCTTGATCAATCCCTTGACAGCCGACAAGACGACGGATAGTTATCCTGCCGCCGAGTCCTACATTTCCTATCTCCGTTTGATGGCAGCTTGCCGTGAAAACGGTTACTGTGTTGTCCCTGACGGCGGCACACAGGGTGAGTTTGCCGTGGCAATGGTACAGGGCGATTACGGCTTGCGTAACCGTTACGAAGATGACTATTTCGTTCTCCGTTTGGACAATCCCCGTTTGAATGAGGACGATATGTTCTCCGCGATGTTGGCGGTATCTTCTTATACGCGCAGTAGCACGCGCGCCATGGAAATTATCTCCGATTTGACGACAAGCCAGGAACTTCGCAACATTCTCCAGTACGGCGTGGAGGGAACGCACTTCACGACAACAGAAGTTGACGGCGTTGTGATGGCAAATAAGATTTCCAACGACTATCGTATGAACCTTGATTATACAGGCAACGCATTTATGTCTTATCCTTTGGTGGGCGTTCATGAGCCTACCGTTTGGGTAGAAGGCATGATTCAGAACGGAGAAGCGCTCCGCATGCCCACCTTCGGTTGTTCTGACGAATTCTTGTGGGAGATGGTACAGAACTCTATCGTTGACTCACAGGCCGCACTGCTTTTGCAACCGTTGACAGGCATACAACTTGAAAACGGCAATCTTGAAGAATATACAGTTGAACTGTCTAAGGCATTGTTCCAAATCCTTTATAAAGAACATGTCAAGGGCGTCACAGTGGAAGGCGAAATCACTTTTGACACTGACGACGCGGCAATTATTGAAGTGATGCAGACGTTGGTTGATGATTTGGCACAAAAGATTGCGGACGGTGTATCCGTTGAGGCAGGCGAGACCGCAGAGGGTGTCATCTTAGATGCAAGAGAGTATTCCGATGCGTACATGGAACGCTTAAACGCGTGCATGACCGTCAAGGATTTTGAGGAAGAACTCGAAAAGATCAGAGTGGAAATGTCGCTTCTTCCCATCTTCTCAAATGAAAACAACAAAAACGGAACACCTATCAGTCTGTACATTGATACGTTCCGCATGCAGGCCGCAAAATTCACCTTGGCAGGTGCTTTGCGTAGTTGGTGGTTTGAAACTTACGAATAATATACTCAAATGGTACGGTTTTTCTGTGCCGAAGGGGGCATGTCCGTTTGATTTGCGGAGATGCCCCTTTTTCGACAATGTGCATCGCCAAAATGAAAGGAATTGATATATGAAAGCAATACGTATTGGTATGCTCGGCTATGGTTCTATGGGAAAAACACATACGAACGCCATCAATAATCTTCATTACTATTATAAAGATTTGCCCTTCCGTGCCGAGGTCGCATCTCTTTGCACGGCGCACCCTGACCGCGCGAAGGAAATTGCCGAGTTGTATGGCATCGCCAAGGTTTGCCAAACGCCCGATGAACTGATAAATGATCCCGATATTGACGTGGTGGATATTTGTACGCCCAATTGTTTTCATTATGATGCTATTGTGGCCGCACTGAAAGCAGGGAAGCACGTCTATTGTGAAAAGCCTCTTTGCGTTACGTTTGAAGAGGCGGCCCATGCCGCAAAGTTGGCAAGGGAAAGTGGGAAAGTTGCGCAGGTTGTCTTTAACAACCGTTTTCTTTCACCCATTATGCGCGCAAAGCAATTGATTGACGAGGGGCGGCTTGGACGCATTCTTTCCTTCCGCGGTGAATATTTGCATACGAGCGCGACGGACACAGAGAAACGCGCGGGATGGAAGCAAAACCGAGATATTTGCGGAGGCGGCGTTCTTTTTGATCTCGGCTCGCACGTCATTGACCTAATTTACTATTTATGCGGTGAGTTTCAATCGGTGATAGGCGCATCTCAAATTGCTTTTCCCGAAAGGACGGGCATGGACGGTCAACTTTGGCGTACCAATGCCGACGAAGCCTTTTATATCTTGGCAACCTTGAAGTCAGGGGCGATGGGCACGATTGAGGTCAGTAAAATTGTACGGGGCGCGAACGACGATTTGAACGTCGAGGTGCGCGGCGAAAAAGGCGCCGTCCGTTTTTCCTTGATGGAGCCAAACTTCCTTTGGTTTTATGATGGCACGCGTCAGACGGGTGACCTCGGTGGCGAGTGTGGTTATCAAAAAATAGAATGCGTGGGACGCTATCCGACACCGGGCGGTGTCTTCCCGGGCATTCGCGCACCGATCGGATGGTTGCGCGGACATATTGGCAGTATGTATAGTTTCTTGGATGCCGTTTATGCAAACAAAAAGCCTTGTCCCGACTTCGATGACGCCGCGCACGTGCAGTGGGTGATGGATGCGGCGTACAAAAACGATTTAACGAAAAAACAATGATTTTAATATTAGTAAAAAATATGAGGTGGATGGTATGAAACGAGAAGGATACATTTCCTGGGATGAATATTTTATGGGTGTGGCGCTTTTGGCGGCGATGAGAAGCAAGGACCCCAGTACGCAGGTCGGTTGTTGTATTGTCGATGCGGAAAATCGCATTCTCTCCACGGGCTATAACGGTTTTCCCGCAGGTTGCTCCGACGATGAATTCCCCTGGGCAAGAGAAGGGGAGGAAACCAAGTACCCCTACGTTGTCCATGCGGAGTTGAACGCTATTTTGAACGCAAGGGGCAAAAACCTTTACGGAGCGCGCCTTTACGTTGCTCTTTTTCCCTGCAATGAATGCGCCAAGGCGATTATTCAAAGCGGGATCAAAGAGGTTGTTTATCTTTCGGATAAATATGCCGATACACCCGCGACCTGCGCTTCTAAACGCATGCTCAAGAGTGCAGGCATTTCCTTGCGCCGTTTGGACAAGGTGCGCTCAAAACTTGAACTTTGCTTCGATGTAGAAAGATAAACGGTGATTTTAGATGAAGATAGCAGTTATAGGTAGCGGTAGTTGGGGGACGGCTCTGGCACAGACCTTGTCCGACAACGGACACGACGTTTTGATTTACGGTATTTGTGCCGAGGAAGTGAGCGAGATAAACGATAAGCATACAAACTCGCGCTATTTCGGCGAAACCTCGTTGCCGACCACCCTTCGCGCTACCACGGATATTTCTGCAACGGCAGATTACGGTGACGTCTTTTTGTTGGCTGTGCCGACACGCTTTTTTGGCGATGCACTCGAAAAACTTGCACCCTATATCTCAAAAAAGACGATTGTCGTCAACGTGGCAAAGGGCTTTTCGTGGGATACGGACGAGCGTCTTTCCGTGTATATTGAAAAAAAACTCGCCCACGTGTCCTATGCGGGCGTGGTGTCGCTTATTGGACCGAGCCATGCGGAAGAGGTCGTTTTACGCATGGTGACGCTTATTTGCGCCGTGTCTGAAAATCTTTCGCTTGCCGAGCGTGTGCAGGAGATGTTCTCAAACAGTTATTTGCGCGTATATACCTTGCAGGACGTGCGCGGTGCGGAATACGGCGCGGCTCTCAAAAACGTCATTGCTATTGCATCGGGCATTTTGGAAGGGCAGGGCTATGGCGACAATGCCAAAGCCGCCTTGATTACGCGCGGACTGCGTGAAATGGAACGCTACGGCGTGGAAAAGGGCGGAAAAAAGGAAACCTTCACAGGTCTTACGGGCGTTGGCGATTTGATTGTCACTTGTTTTAGCCGTCATTCACGCAATTATCGCGCCGGTCTTGCCATCGGTAAAGCCAATTCGGCAGAGGTTTTGCAAACGATAGAGGGCACGGTAGAGGGCGTGCATAGTTGCCTGAGTATTTATCGTGATGCATCGGCACTTGGACTGGATATGCCCATTGTGTCTGCTATGTATGCAATACTCTATGAAGGTGTGGCGCCCCGCCAAGCGATTGTCGAAATTATGCAACGACCGCTAAAATTTGAATTTTGACATGGCGTTTAAGAAAACGAGAGAAAACGAGAGAAAACGAGAGAAAACGAGAGTTTGCTCCGCGCTAAATTATTTTTTTGAAAAAATATTTAAAAAAGACTTGACAATTACTTTTTTATATGGTATACTACCCCATGCTTGATTAAAAAAGTATCGGGAAACCGAGATATATTCACGGAGGAAACAGAATGTCTACTTTTATGGCAAAAAAAGAAACCATTTCTCGTAAATGGTATGTCATTGATGCTGCGGGCAAGCCGATCGGTAAAACTGCCGTCGCCGCTGCAACAATTTTGCGTGGTAAGCACAGACCCGAATTTACCCCTCACGTTGACTGTGGTGAGTTTGTCATCATTATCAATGCGGCAAAGGCCGTTTTGACGGGTAGAAAATTGGATCAGAAGTATTACCGTCGTCATTCGGGCTACATTGGTGGTTTGAAGGAGGTTAGTTACCGTCAGTTGATGGCAACACGTCCTGAACTCGCAATGAACCTGGCAGTGAAGGGTATGCTCCCTCACAATAGCATCGGTGCAAAGTCCATCACTCGTTTGAAGGTCTACGCAGGCGAAGCGCACAACCAGCAGGCTCAGAAGCCTGTTGTGCTTGACTAAGTTACAGAAAGGAAGCAGAGAAGATGTATACAAGTGCAAAACCGTATTTTTACGGAACCGGCAGAAGAAAGAAATCTGTAGCTCGTGTCCGCCTGTATCCCGGTACCGGCGTTATCAGCATCAACGGAAGAACAGTTGAAGATTATTTCGGTCTTCAAACCTTAGAGTTGATTGTCAATCAACCCTTCGGCGTGACCGAAACAACCGGCAAGTTTGATATCATTGCTACCGTTCGCGGTGGTGGTTTCAGCGGACAGGCAGGTGCCATTCGTCATGGCATTTCCCGTGCGCTCGTTAAGGCAGACGAAGCATACAAGGCCGCTTTGAAGAAGGCAGGCTTCTTGACACGCGATCCTCGTATGAAGGAAAGAAAGAAGTACGGCTTGAAGGCTGCTCGTCGTGCACCGCAGTTCTCCAAGAGATAATTTTCTCAAATACAAAGTCCCGAAAACACTGGGTTTTCGGGACTTTTCTTATGGAGTTTGCCGCAAATTTGCCGCAAATTTAATTTACAATCTCGATTCTTGTTGAAAAAGAATAAATAATGTGATATAATAGTAGTATAAGAATGGGAGGATTTAAAATGGACAGTAATTCTTTAATGCGTAGATTAGAAATGTACGCTATGATAAATGCTATTGAAAATGATTTGGTTGAAATTCTATCTAGTAAACTTACTGTAGGAGATATTCCAACCGAAACAATAAAGAAGTGCCAAAATGTTTCTGATACTACTATACTTACGGCTGTTCTTCGCGGGCTGGATTTACAAGGCTATATAGAGATAATTAATTCTAATATATTTAAATTAGGTGTAACCACCGAACAAAAAAACTTCATTAACTCTGATTTTAACAAAATTATATCGATTAGAAATAAAGTAATGCATCCTAGACTTTTTGGCTTTTTTGATTATCCTATGCTAAAAGCTTGTTTTTCGGATTTGCCGATTAAATTGAGCTGTTTTAATTGGAATAATGTGACTAATACAAAGCGTTTAATAGAAGAAGAACCTTCCTATTTGATGCAATTTGAAACTAATTTTAAAAAAAGCAACAAAACATTAGAAAATCTGCCGACAGTTGTAGATTTTGAAGACACATCTTTTATTGGTCGAGCACGTGAAATCGGAGAAATTAAAGAGAAGCTTTTCAAAAAAAACGTGCATATTTTAACCATTATGGGTGATGGTGGAGTAGGAAAAACCGCCACAACAATAAAATTGTTATATGACCTCTTGGATGATGAAAAAAACCCATTTGAACTAATATTATGGGTTTCTTTGAAAACAAAAGAGCTAAACAACTACGAATTTACTGAAATACATAACTCAATTCGTGACATTGAAAAAATGTACCAAAAGTTAGAATCGGCAACAGGTGGCTCATTAACCGATGAGGTTGAAATACAAAAAGATTTGATTTCAATTTCAAAGCAATTTAGAACGCTTTTGGTATTGGATAATTTGGAAACATTAAACACATCTGACATTCGAGATTTTTTAATTGAATTTTCTGAAGAAGGAAAAGTACTAATAACTTCAAGAATTGGTTTGGGTGAATTAGAATTACGCTATCCACTTCGAGGTCTTTCGGATTCAGATCTCGCGCTTTACACAGACACTCTATTTAAATTATATAATATTGACAATTTCTTTTCGGACAAAGAAAAGATGAGTTATGTGAAAAACGACTTGCATGCTAATCCTTTAGCTATAAAATGGTTTGCACGAGGACTTGCAAATGGACAAACAGCACAGCAATTATTAAATCACAAACAAGATTTAATATCGTTCTGTATGTCCAACGTCTATGACAAATTATCTAACAAAGCTAAGGAAATTCTGTTGGTTTTAAAAACCGCACACGCTGAACTATCGTTTGCGGAAATGTTTTTCCTCATCGATCGTGATGCGACAGCGGAAGCCGAAGTTAGAGGAGCCGTCAATGAATTGTGCAAATGTAATTTTATTGATGCGGATGTGTTTAGATTAAGCAATATACTGTCTATAACAGACTTTGCGTTTGAATTTATACGCGAATATGTTGAAGACAATTCCGAAGTAGAAGGACAGGTAAAACACGACATTAAGGAATTGCATGCATTTAATCAAAGCATGCTCGAAAAACAAGCTAACTCCCCCTATTCTTTGGGAACATTTCATTACAATTTTCAAGAAAAAGAAAAAGGAGTTGCCGCATATTATTTAAATAAAGCTGTTGATGCATTTAACAAAAGCAACGAAATATTAGCTTTTAAGTATGTAGAAATCGCTAAAAGCCTCTGCCCAAAATATTTTGAATGCAATAAGATTGCTGCATACTTTTTGAAGAATACAGATCCTCAAAAAGCTTTGATCGAATATGATATCGCAAAAAAGAATTCAGAAAGCGATGAAGAATTAAGGTTGGTATATATTGGTCAAAAGGAATTCTGTATTGCTAATGCAGACTATATGGGAGCATTAGATATTTTAGATAAAGCTATAAGCATTAGAGATGAATTTATACTGCAAATCGAAAAAAGCAAAATATTAGGATTTTTAGGTAGGTTTGATGATTCTATAGCTTTATTAGATTCAATTGAATCCCAGTATGTTCAAAATCCTAAATTTGAGAGTGTTTATTACAATAGGCGTGCCGATATTTTCCGCAGAAAATCCGAAACATATAGAGATTATAACGAACGATTCAAGTGGCTTAAAATGGCATATGAAACGCTTTGCAAATCTACTTTTTCAAAGCAATCCGACTTAAACGTTTTATCAAACATTGTTAAAGATCTTGTTTATATTAGTTTCGATCTTGAAGCTGCTAAATACGTCTACGACATCCTAAAGAATTCAAATAACGATATTTTCAAGATGAGTGGAATTCGTGATTTGCGAAAAAAAATAAATGTAATTATACCAAATATTGCCAATTTTCCGCAGCGCGAAGAATTAATTCTTATGCTTTTTGATTATGATGCCGTATCATATACATTAAGTGGAAATAAGGGTGTTGTGTATCACATTAATGGAATTTTTGGGTTCATAAAAAACTCTAATTACCCAAGAGGAATTTTCTTCTTATTAAAAGATGCATTTTATGATGTTCGTCTGGGCGATATTGTAACTTGGGATAAAACTCTTACTACAGAAAAAGGTGATATGGTTAAAGACATTAAGCTGATTCAACGAGCTTCCTTCTAACTATCACAACTTTTTCTATTACAAATAAAAGTCACGCGGCTCATTTCTTTACCGAAATGAGCCGTATTATTCTTATGCAAATAATGACTTAGATATTGTTTTGGCTATTCTAACTTTTACTTCTGCATACATATGAGCATATACTCTTGATGTTATATCTGCACTTGCGTGTCCGAGGTGAGCGGATATGTTTTCTATGTCCTCGCCTGCATATAGGAGCAAAGCGGCGTTGGTGTGCCGTAAACCGTGAATCGTGAGATTGTGGGTAAGCCCAAGTTCGTCCTTGTGCCTGTCTATGTATCTTCTAAACTGTGTGTTCAAAAGGCTACGGTCATACCAATGTCCGGTACAGCTTGTGAATACCAATTCGGGGTGTTGCCAAGCATCGCCCACAATAGCCTTCTGCTTGTCCTGTTCCTCTTTATGCTTTAACAGTAATTCAACTGCATTATCATCAATCGAAATCGTGCGTGTACTGCGAGGTGTTTTCGGTGAGGTCAAAAACCAAATGTTATTGGCGTAGGAAAGCGTCTTGTCAATAAAGATCGTCTTACGCTCAAAGTCGATAGAATCCCAACGTAAACCGAGGCATTCGCCCGAGCGCATACCCGTAAACATCAATAATTTTACAATGGTATTGAAGGGGGAATATTCTTCAAGCATCTGCATCAATTTCTGTGCCTGTTGTAAATCGAGTACATTCTCAATCTCTCCGAATTCCTGTTCGGTGTTCTCTTTCCATACCGCGCCACCGCACGGGTTTGAAGCTATGTATTTTTGACTGACAGCGTATTTCAAAATGCTATGAAATACAATCTTGATTTTCTTTGCGGTAAGCGGCTTGCACGTTAATCCTGTGAGAAATGCGGAAACGTCCGAGGTGGTAATATCCTTTAGTTTACGATTTCCAAACACGGGAGCGATATGATTGCGTACATTGGACATATAATGCTCCGCTGTAACAGGCTTCAACTTGTTGGGAGCATATTCTTTGAAGTAAATCTCGCAGAGCTGATTAAACCTCATATTCTCGCCAAAGGCTTTGTTGCCTTTGGCTTTCTTTGAGAATTCAAGGTATGCTTCCTTAGCCAATTTTTCGGCTTTGGATTGTGATACCCCTTCCGGGGGTTTATAAGTGCCATAGTGGCGAATCGCTTTACCGTTGCCGTCAAACCCGGCAGACACGTTAAATTCATATGTATTACCGCGCCGACGAATGCCCGGGGCAATATATTTGATATTATTAGGCATCTTCTTTACCTCCGTTGTTTGTATTAACAGTGAGACTATTTAAATACTCACACAATAATTTAAAATTTATTAAAACCTTAGTACCTGAATGAACAACTTGAATGCTGCCGTTTTTTACCATTGTTCTAATGGCATTTTCAGGTAAAACTCCCGTCTTAGCAATGGCACGAATAGACATCATAGTTGGAAATTCTAAGGTTGGTATTGTAAAAGTTTTATTTGTATTATTCATAATGTTATCCTCCGCTTGAGGTTATATTTTCTGAATAATGCAATAACGTTCTTGCCCGTGTTATCGGTGTTAAGGATAACACTATTTAGCTGTGCCAAATAGATTGTGGGGAATATAACAGCTTATTGCGTATCCATTTGAGTTATTAAAATCAAAAATCCAAAAGCTCACTTTTGAATTTATTGGATACCTTAAAGCCGACATAGGCTTCTTGAGGATTTCCACTCGATATTTTATTACCGTTGGCATCCATTCTAATTCGAGAAACGCTATATCCCTTTTCGGTCATGTACTTGGTTATGTCTCCTTTCTTCTTGTTTTCAATCCCCCATAGAGAGCAAAATGTCATAAAAGCAGTTCTTAAATCTTTTGTTGAAACGCAATATGAATCGCCTTTTTTTAAGCATTGTGAAAAGAAAACTGCCTCGGGGCAATATTTCGCTTTGGCAAGTTCTTTGGCACTCTCTGAAATTTCACATTCCGGGAAAACATTACCGGATTGAACAAAGTCAGACAGCGATTCCATTAGCAAGGAGAATATGCCATCTTTCTCTGATACCAAATTGCCAAACAGCGATGAGTCCTTATCCTTCTCCGCAACAGTTTTGTTTTGGAACGGTAAAAATATTAGTCTGCTGAATATTGCATTTATATCTTCTACCGATAAAGAAGGAGGAAAATTGAGATTATGATTGGTGATAAACACCATCTTAATCCCTCCGGAAACCTTATGGGGTTCTCCGTATTTTGACGAGACTACAATAGTATCTGTATCCGATGTTAACTGTTTGAAAAAACCTGTATCAGACAGCGTTTTATCAGACACATCGAAAGAAATATTAAGAATCGCCCTTTCCATTTCAACAATATAGGAAGGTTTTCCCATATTGGAAAAATCATTGTAGCTTACTAATCCTTCATCAAAAAACATAGCAAAAAATTTGAACAGTGTGGATTTTCCCGTATCTGTGTCGCCTAAAACAGCAACCGCTTTTTTTGCGTTTTTAAATGAACTTAGCAAATACGCAAGTGTGCATAAGAATAATCTCTTAAGCGAATCGTGATTATTTGTGATTGTATTAAGAAAATTTCTAAAGCATTTACATTCGGCATTCTCACAATAGGATGCTCTAATACAGTAATTAAAGAAATATTTGGGTGAATGGGGCAAAAGCACCTTGTTTTCGGCATCATAAACCCCATTCTCGCAATTTACTAATGCTCCATTTTCATAAAATGGCTCTTCGGTTTGCAACCGTCCATCCGAAAGAATCAACTTATATGCTTCATCATACTCGGATGATTTGATAGTTAATCTATTGGTTTCACCATCAAGCATCTTTGTACACATTGATGTGAATTGTGAAGTATCGATCAAACCATAATACCCATAATGTTTATCATAAACATACAGGCTGTTTGATTTTACAATAACATCATACTTAGATATGAAGGTTTCTTTTATAAGATTAGCGCCTCTCACTTCGCGAGACTCTGCTATATCTTTTAGCTTTTTCTTGTATTTTTTTGCTTTGTATTTATTTTTTGATTTGAATCTTTTGGGCGCTTTATATGACTTAGCTTTACTTGACAACATTGGGATGTTGGATTCTGTTTTAAACGAACTAATATTATTCTCACCAAATTCCTCTACAAAGCTCATAAACTTAAAAGCTTTAATCACGGTATTTTTCTGATCTGGAGACATTTTCCTTGACAAAATATAATTGTGGTTATCTGCTGTTACAAGTCTGCCATCCCTTATCCGAATACCTTTCGTATATAACTCTTTTACATACTCTTGTGTGTGAATTGGAAGGTGGGAAAGATAGTTTCGAACATTATACTTACTCATGGGGGTTACCTCCTTGGTTTTAGGGCAAAAAAAAGCCCCGTTGCCATCCACCACGAAGGTAAACAGAACGGAACACCGTCTTATTCACATATAACCGCAGTATCTGGCTTTAATTATAATAAACAAAATATTA
>JAZSOK010000111.1:0-3832 GCA_045536865.1 Eubacteriales bacterium | reverse complement strand
ATGCTCGGATGAAATCTGCTACGCAGATGAAATTAAATCCGTCCTCCTATCCCGACAAAGTCGGATTTCATCACAGAGTGATTTCATCCCACGCAAGTGGGATTTATCCCGTCCGTAAGGACAAATTTAGTTAAAAAAAGCACTTGCCTAAGCAAGTGCTTTTTTTGGTGCGAGAAACGGGACTTGAACCCGTACGGTAAAACCACACGCCCCTCAAACGTGCGCGTCTGCCAGTTCCGCCACTCTCGCGTACCTTACGTATTATATAATATAAAGTTCGGTTTGTCAAGGGGTTTTTAAAAAAAAGAAAAAGAAAAATAATCACGGGCAAAGAAAGGCAAAAATCGACTTTCAAAAGGCGCTTTTTGATGTCACTTTACGGAAGTCGACAAAAATAGAACCGTTATAGGGGTTGCCTTTTTCAAAGGGAAATGATATACTATATGGTAATGTATGTTTTCAATATACGATTATATTTGAGCAGTTGTCAAAACGACACCGTTCGCTCTTTTTACGGGAAAGGCGGCATTGATATTGAAATATTTGCATATATTAAAGGCAGAAGGAATAGAATGGTGCGGTATTTTGCCGTTATCTCTATGCCGTGTGCGCTTGCCCCATTTGCTTCCCACGTTCAGTGGCGGGCAATCGCCGCAAAGTGTCATCTGCTTTCTTGTTCCCTATTACACAGGCGACGGCGAGAATATATCGACGTATGCCGTTTCAAAAGATTATCACCTGTATATGAACGACCTTTTTTCTCGTGTATGTCAAAAATTGTCCGCACACTACGTGGGGGAAGCCTTCGTCGGTTACGCCGACCACTCACCGATAGACGAACGGCACGCGGCACTTTCGTGCGGACTGGGCGTTTTGGGAAAAAACCGCCTGCTTATCAATCAAGAATATGGCTCTTATGTATTTATAGGGGCGATTTTTTCGTCAATGACGGTCGAGTCGTTGGGCACGGCAAACCAAACGCCGCCCTCCACCGATGGAGCCTTTGACACGTGTCTACGTTGCGGTGCGTGCCTTCGCGCTTGTAAAAGCGGCACACTCCGTGATGAAGGGTGCGATTGTTTATCAAATATCACACAAAAAAAGGGCGAACTAACCGAAGACGAAGCGGCTTTGGTTCGTTCGTGCGGCTCTGTTTGGGGATGTGACGCTTGCCAAACGGTCTGCCCGATGAACACAAGAAAAGAAACGCCTATCCCCTTTTTTCACGAGGATAGACTGACCAACGTAGACGAACAAACACTTTTACATATGGAAGACGATGTTTTCCGCAGTCGCGCTTACGCGTGGCGTGGCAAGGCACCGATTTTGCGTAACGTGCGTCTTTTGAACGAAAAGAAGATCGATGCACGCACCGATACAAGCGGCACTTGACCGTCTTCTAAACAAAAAACCAAGAGGGTGTAACCGAAAGCATGAAATCATACGAGGAGCTCCAAGAGGAAAACCGTCTCTTAAAGCAACGGTTGGCGCAGTATCAACACATGGAAACTGCGGCAGAGGCGGCATCGGGCAGCGAGGCGTCAACGCGATTGCTTGCGAGCAATCGCATGTACGATCTGTACTTGAAAAACTCCTATATCGCCTTTTTGTTCGGCAACTTTCGCAATACCGTTTTCTTTCGCTTATATCAACGCGTCAGTAAATACTTTCGCCCCACCATGTTGATCGTACGCATCATCCGATGGTTGATGCTATTTTTGACAATGGTGCAAACGAGTGTCGTCTTACTGTTTGCGCTTGTCGTTTCGCTTGTGATGTTGCCTGTATTGGGTGTCATTGCGCTTGTCACTTATTTCATTATGCTACATGAACGAAGAAGACTTTCACGCGACATGGAGACGCTATTTTCCAAAAAACGCATTCTCGTTTTCTTTTCCTCCGAGGTGAAAAATCAATTTTTCGATCAAAATATGCGTTCTTTATCGGAGGATTATACGGTCATTGTCGTGCAGGATGGCGGTGGTTTGTTTGGTAACGACGGTGTGGACAGTACGGGCCGTCGCCGCCGTTTCTTGACCGCACGAAAATGCGGTGCACAGTATTATCGCGTTCGGCAGAGTTATTATTTTTATTTAAGGAAGAAGTATTTCAAAAAAGCGGCCATGATCGCCTTGGTATATTAGTTTTTTTACGTAAGCGCCCCTCTAAAAACAAAAATTATCTTCCAAAAACTCTTTACAAAAAAGAAAAGCTGTGTTATAATAATGGACGTTACATCTACCCGTGGCACAGCTGGATAGCGCGTGAGACTCCGACTCTCAAGGTCGCAGGTTCGAATCCTGTCGGGTAGGCCAAAAAATCCAAGTCGAAAGACTTGGATTTTTTTATCCATTGCTACGCAATGGACATCATCAGACGGCTCTGCCGTCTGGATATCATCACTCCGCAGGAGTGTATATCATCGCCGCAGGCGTATATACGCGCCTTCCCTTTTGTATTTTTTCTTTTCAAACCCTCATACTAAAAAAACACCCTATACGTCAAAAAAAGAGGACAAAAATGAAAAGAAAAACCATCCGCGTTTTGCATTGCATTACCGACAGACACGTCGGCGGTGCAGGCATTTTGCTTGTCAACCTCATGAAAAACGCCGACCACACACGTTTTCACTACGGCATCGTCCTCCCAAGCGATAGCCTCCTGTTCCCCCTTTTGCAAAAAACACCCGCCCTTCTCTTTCCGATGCCGCTACACGAAAAGTCATTATCCTTTGCCGATTTTTTATTATATGCCGCCGCCATCCGTCATTTTCGCCCCGATATTCTTCATACGCACGGAAGCCTCACCGCCCGTCTTTCATCGGTGGCATCACCGCTTGACGGTATGCCCTTTTGCCTTTTTACAAAGCATTGTGTCTTTGAAAGCATGCGTTCACGCCACTTATTGCTTGGCAGAGCGCTTTCTTTCTTGACTTCATTTTGCACGCATGCCGTCATTGCCACCGCCCCCTGTGCCGCCGTTTTGTTAGCAAAAGAAGGCGTGCCACCCTCTCGCATTTTGACAATTGAAAACGGCATTTCGGACCTAAAAACGCCCACAGAAACAGAAAAAAATGCCTTTCTTTGTGAAATTGGCGGTGAAGAAAAACTCATCGTCGGCTTTTGCGGACGGTTAGAGGCGGACAAAAATCCCCGTCTTGTCCTTTCGATAGCCAAACGTCTTTTGGATGACGACCGTTTTCTCTTTTTGTTCATCGGAGACGGTGCAGAAAGAAAAATGCTACGAAAATGCGCCCAAAAAATGCATTTGACAAATGTCCGTTTTATAGGTTACAGACGTGACGCATCTTTGCCGCAGTCCGTCCTCTTTGCCGCGCTCAACACCTCAACACGCTCGGAAACCACCAATTTGGCGCTTTTGGAGGCGGCGCATTTTGGCGTTCCCTTGTTGGCCGCGGACTGTGGTGGCAACAAAACGCTCATTCGCCCTGGGGAGAACGGTTTTCTTTATCCACCGAACAACGCCGATATCGCCGCGGCGTATTTACGCAAAATGGCATCCTCCCCCCGTCTGTATGCACGCCTGCAAGGCGGCGCGAAGAGGGTAGCCGACAGACATAGCGCCAAAAAGATGACGACGGCATACGAGTTTTTTTACCGTCACCTCATAAAAAAATAGCATTTTTGATAGTCAAAAGAAAGAGAAAACACAAAAACTGTTGAATTTTTCTTTTTTTGTGATATAATGTATGCAGAAAGTCTTGCTTCGCAAGCCTTTGGGCTTTGCCCTACGTGTGCTATCGCACACCTGCGCCATTGATGCAAGGCGTAAAAATGTCCTTGCAAGCAAACATTTTTACTTGTGATATAAT
>JAZSOK010000187.1:0-3440 GCA_045536865.1 Eubacteriales bacterium | reverse complement strand
ATCATAGCATATCGTCGGGTATGAACTTTCCCGTTCCTTTCGTAGCGTTAGAGGAGAGAATTACTGATTATTTTCTTCGGTGGGGATGTCTTCTTCAACGTCCATCGTCATTTGATTTTTGTCAAAATCGGGATTGAGGTTCTGTTGCATGCGCTCCAAAAGATCGGTCGCCTCCTCACTACTGATGCCGGGGAGTTCGGAGAGTGAGTTCAGACCAAAGCAACGCAAAAAGTCGTTGGTCGTTCCGTAAAGCATGGGACGTCCGGGTGCTTCAACACGACCGCGGCATTCAATGAGTCCGCGCTCCAAAAGGTTACTGACGGCGTAACTACTGTCAACCGCACGCACCGTATCAATATAGGCGCGAGTGACGGGTTGATTATAAGCGATAATAGCCAACGTTTCAATGGATGACGTGGAAAGCGTACCGCTACGGCGGATGCCGAGTGCTTCACGGATATAGGGAAGATAAACTTCCTTCGTGCAAAGTTGGCATGCATCATCAAGGGTGAGCAAGATGACACCGCGCGGATGATTTTCGTCGGGGGCGTTATAGTTTTTTGCGTAATCCGAAACGCGTTTTTTCATCTCGGACGGCGAGATGTGAAAGGTGTCTGCCAACCGTTCGTAGGGAACGGCGTGTCCTGCGGCAAACAGTATGGCCTCCAAAGTTTCCTCAAAGGGCATCTCCTCGATAGGAAGCACACCTTCACGGCTTGAAAAAAGGAGAGGTGCTTTTTCCTCGGTATTATTCTCCATCGGTTGTGGAGTCTGATTCTCTTGATTCGTCATTGTCAAATTCACTTTCTGTTAGCATGGTTTCGTCCGTGTCGGGATTTAAGCGGAAACGGATGGTCAAGCCGTCCGTAATCTCGTTTTCATCTGACTCGCAAAATAGAATGCGCCGCATTTTGATAAGTTCAAGAAGTCCCATAAAGGAGGCGACAAGTTCCGCCTTGTCGGGCGCATCCTTTAATAGGAAAAAAAGAGAGGCTTCTTCTGTCTCTTCCAAGACGGAAACAATGCGTCGAATGCAACCCTCCACAGAAACAACGCGGGATTTTATCAAAGGGTTGATAAGCGTCGAGGGCGCTTTTTCTTCTGTGCGCAGACGGTTTAGCATCACGTGCAGGGCATGAGATAGAAGTTGTGAATCAAGCCCCAGGGGAAATCCTTTTTCGGGGGGGATTTCGTCCTCTTCCTTTGCCATGCGACCTGCATATTGGCGATATAAGGGGAGAAGTTCCTCTGCCGCTTGCTTGGCTTGTTTATAAAGGAGCAATGCGTCGATAAGTTCTGCACGTGGATCCTCTGTGTCCTCGGGATTGCTTGGCAAGAGAAGGCGGCTTTTCAGTAGCATCAGTTCGCTTGCCATGACGATAAATTCGCCCGCAATGTCCATATTCATTTTTTCCGCCGCATCAATATACTGCATGTATTGATCGCAAATTTCGGCAATGGGAATGTCCCGAATGTCCATTTTATTTTTGGCAATTAGGGATAAAAGAAGGTCAAGGGGGCCTTCGTATAAATCCAGCCGATACGTGATCTCTTCACTTGCCATCAGTTGAAGAATCCTTTCCGTTTGTCAAAATATGAGAAAAGTCGCTTTCTATTATCTAAAAATCGGTAAAAGTCCGATAAGGTTAAACATACCCGATGAAATGTTTTCGGTAATCATTCCAAGAACACCCGAGAAGGAGCCGAGGAAAACCAAAACCATCAAAATAATACCGAAATACTGTTCGTATCTCATGAGTTTCCAATAGAGGTTTGGCGGGAGTAAGAGCGTTAAAACGCGTGAGCCGTCAAGCGGCGGCAGGGGAATTAAATTAAAAACTGCCAGAGTGATATTGGCATAATGAAAGAGGATAAGAAAGTCAAGTAACGTGCCAAATGCATTGAAGGCAAAGGAGTCATACACAAGTTTGCCCGCAAAAAACATCTCGTTTGTGAGTCTTAAAGTTGATAAATAAAGAAAAGCACCTAAAAAGGAGAGTAAAAGGTTTGAAAGGGGACCGCCAATTGCCACCCACGCCATGCCTTGACGCGGCTTTCTGAAATTGCGTGCGTTGACGGGCACGGGCTTTGCCCATCCAAAGCGAAACAAAATCATGCAAATGGCACCGATGGGATCGAGATGCTTCAAGGGGTTTAGTGTCACACGACCTAAATTCCGCGCAGTCGGGTCGCCCATCGCATAGGCAATGCGCGCGTGCGTGTATTCGTGGACAGTCAGGGAAATTAGCATGACGGGGATCATTAAAATGTAAAGGGAAATGTCGTTCATAGTTTCTCCTTGTCAAAAAACGAAGAAATAATGCGGCAGATTACTTTATGGCGCGGCCGATGACGTTCCATAATTCATCCTTTCCAACTCCCGTTAAGGAAGAAAAAGGAATGAGATTTACGTTGTCGGTCGCTCCGCGTGCCGCCTCGGAAATCGCGGGGATCAAAAGATTGATTTTGTTTTGAAGTTCGGTTTTTGAAAGTTTGTCAATTTTTGTGGCAACAACAA
This sequence comes from Eubacteriales bacterium, assembly GCA_045536865.1. Taxonomy (GTDB): domain Bacteria; phylum Bacillota; class Clostridia; order Oscillospirales; family CAG-272; genus UBA1740. Next base: position 922 of record JAZSOK010000187.1, on the reverse strand, counting down.
CGAAGGGAAGTGCCGCATCCGTCAAATAACCGATCATGTCACGATCGTCTTGTGTTAAGCCAACGCGGATATCAACCAGTTGCACAACCAACCGCAAACGGTCAATTTGAGGATTTTTGGAAAAATAGCCATCGGTTAATTTTGACCACACCTGTTGCTCCTCACGTGAACGGCGTGCGTACCCGTAGCCCGGTAAATCGACAAGATACATTGTATTGTCAACGTCATAAAAGTTGATTGTGACGGTTTTCCCGGGGGAGGAACTGACACGCGCAAGCGATTTTCTGCCGAGAAGGGTGTTGATGAGAGAACTTTTGCCGACGTTTGAACGTCCTGCCAACGCAACCTGGGGCAAAGGCTCACGCGGGAATTGGGAAATCTGTCCCGCGCTCATTTTCAAATTGACACGATTAAGATTCATAACTTACCCCTTTTTCTGATTGTGTCCGCTAAGCGTGGCACTGATGGGCGTTGTTAGCGTATGCGGTAAGATAGTGGAAATGGTGTTCAAGGTATCGACGGGGGGCGTACTCATATCGTCAAAGAAAAGCGGTTCTTCGTCCTTTGTATTGTCCGTTTGTATAGGAAGAAGAACGGCGCGGAGTGCATCGCGTGCCGTATCGCAAGGAATAAAGGTAAGGTTTTCCTTTACCTCTTTGTCTATGTCTTGAAGGTCGCGTTCGTTTTCACGAGGAATGAGAACGGTTTTGACGTGCATGCGATATGCCGCCATGGTTTTTTCTTTTAAGCCGCCGATGGGAAGCACGCGGCCGCGAAGGGACATTTCACCCGTCATGGCAACGTCGTGTCGCGCAGGTCTGCCTGTCAGGGCACTGACGAGGGCACAGACCATCGTCACGCCGGCGGAAGGCCCGTCTTTTGGCACGGCACCCTCGGGGAAATGAATATGAATATCCTTCGT
>JAZSOK010000136.1:0-4915 GCA_045536865.1 Eubacteriales bacterium | reverse complement strand
GTAGAGGGGGGGATGCGCCTTTCGGTCGTGAGCGATCCCCTGTATGAACGAAAAAATACGGATGATAATACGCCTGCCATTTTGCACATACGCACGGTTGACGGCGATAAACTTCGTCTTATCGCCGCGCCAAAGGGATTTGGCAGTGAAAATATGAGTGCTTTGCGTATGATGACACCTGCCGCATCCGAAGATGATATTATATCGTACGTGGTGGGCGAGATTCGTCGCGCGGGCAGTCGACCCTGTCCACCCATCATTATCAATATAAAAATCAACTCTGATTTTGAAGGAGTGGCATTGCTCGCCAAGCGTGCGCTTCTTCGTCCGATAGAAGACAAGCACCCTCACCCCCGTTATGCGGCGCTTGAAGAAAGATTGCTTGCCGCCATCAATGAGTTGAATATCGGACCGCAGGGCTTTGGCGGCGATACAACGGCTTTGGCGGTCAAGGTGGAATATGCGCCGACGCATATTGCGGGGCTTCCCGTCGCCGTCAATATCAATTGCCACGTCTGTCGCCATGCAGAGGTCGTTTTACCGTAAAGCGAAGGAAGTTCGCGTATTTTCCTATTAACGGGACATACTGATAAAAAAGAAAGGTGGTTTTTATGAAGAAAAAAACAGTTGACCAAGCACCGTACTTTTTTCATCAGGGAACAAACAGAGAGGCATATAGATATCTTGGCTGTCATATGATGATGCATGACGGTCACTTTCGTTATACATTCCGCACATGGGCGCCCCATGCCGCCGCCCTTTTTGTCGTGGGAGATTTTTGCGGTTGGGATAAGGGGCTTCCCATGCGCCGTGTGACAGAACGTGGTGTCTGGGAGGCCGTTTTTGATTCCGACGTATCCCTTGAAAATAATCATTACAAGTTCCGCGTTGTGCGCGACGGATTATCTTTCTATAAGGGCGATCCCTATGCCTTCTATTCTCGCGGTGGAAGTGACGGGGCATCTGTCATTGTTGACAAAATTGATTATCCTTGGCAGGATAAAGCGTGGCTATCACAAAGGAAAAAGACGGTAAGGGAGAAGGATGGCAGTTATTTGGCAGTACCCCTAAACATTTACGAGGTACACCTGGCCTCCTTTGCAAGAAACGAGGATGGCAGTTATCTATCCTACCGTGAACTTGCCGATCGCCTTACAGGCTACGTCAAGGGAATGGGATATACGCACGTGGAACTGTTGCCTATTACGGAATACCCCTATGACGGCTCATGGGGCTATCAGGTGACAGGCTATTTTGCACCCACCGCACGGTTTGGCACACCGAAGGATTTTGCTTATTTCGTCGATACGCTTCACAGAGCAGGCATCGGCGTGATTCTTGACTGGGTTCCCGCGCACTTCCCGAAGGACGCATGGGGGCTATTTGAATTTGATAGATCGCCGCTTTATGAATATCAGGGGCACGACCGCATGGAGTCACGCTCGTGGGGCACACGCTTCTTTGATCTCGGCCGTGAAGAGGTGCAGTCGTTCCTTGTGTCGAGCGCCATGTTTTGGATTCAAGAGTACCACGTGGACGGTTTGCGTGTCGATGCGGTGGCATCCATGCTTTACCTTGATTATGACAGACAAGCAGGGGAGTGGTATCCTAACGTCTACGGTGACAACCGCAATTTAGAGGCCATTGCGTTTTTGAAAAAACTCAATCAGCATATTTTTGAAAGACATGCGGACGTTTTGATGATTGCGGAGGAGTCCACGGATTATGCAGGTGTGACACGTCCCGTCAGTAGCGGCGGCCTTGGATTTAACTTAAAATGGAACATGGGATTTGCCAATGACTTTTTCCGTTACCTGTCAACTGATCCTCTGTTTCGCCGTTATCATCACCATGCGTTGAACTTTCCTTTGATGTATGCTTTCTCTGAAAACTATATCTTGCCCATATCTCACGACGAGGTTGTGCACGGCAAGGGAAGTTTCATCAATAAAATTAGCGGAAGTTACGAAGATAAATTTGCGACGGTACGCGCGGCACTCCTTCTCAAAATGACGTACCCCGGTAAGAAAATGCTCTTCATGGGCACGGAGTACGGACAATTTGCAGAGTGGGATTACCGCAAGGGGCTTGAATGGTTCATGCTTGATTTTCCCGCGCACCGTGCGCTCCGTGATTACGTTCGCTCACTCAACTTTTTCTATCTTGAAACACCGTCGCTTTGGGAAGTCGATTTTTCAGAAAAGGGATTTTCGTGGATTTATCCCGATGCGTCTGACGACAATTTGGTTGCTTTTTGCCGACACGATTTACAGGGTGAGGCAGTGACGGTGATCATCAGTTTTTCGGGTGAAACGGTGCGCGGACTACGCATTCCCGTCACTGAGGGTGACGGATGTCGCGTGGTATTTGATACGGGCGGCGGCTTCTTACCGTTCTATCGCGCCGAGAATGATGAAAACGGAAGATATATTTTGATTGACATTCCCCCAAAAAGCGGTGTGGTTCTAAAAAACGGTGAGTGATACCGTCTACGTTGTCTACTATTAAAGATGAAAAACAATATTGAAAGGCAGGCGAAATACAATGTATGTAAAAAAGGAATGTATCGTAATGCTTCTTGTAGGAGGATAGGGAAGTTGATTTTATGAATTGACACAACAAACGGCAAAGCCCGCGGTCAGTTTTGGCGGTAAATATCGAATTATCGATTTTCCGCTTTCCAACTGCATCAATTCGGGGATCGATACAGTGGGCGTTTTAACCCAGTATCAGCCCTTGGCGCTCAATGAGTACATAGGAAACGGCGCGCCTTGGGATTTGGACAGAGCGCGTGGCGGTCTGTCGGTGCTTCCGCCCTATCAGGGGAACAGTCACGCCGACTGGTACAAGGGAACTGCCAACGCCATCTATCAAAACATTCAGTTTATCGAAAAATATCATCCCGATTACGTCTTGATACTTTCGGGTGACCACATTTATAAAATGGATTATGCGGAAATGCTCCTTGCACACAAGGAAAAGGGCGCCGTGTGCACGGTGGCAACCATTGCCGTCCCCATGGAGGAGGCATCGCGCTTTGGTATATGCAACGTCGATGCCGACGGACGGATGGTCGAGTTTGAGGAAAAACCCAAGCAACCGAAAAACAATCAGGCATCCATGGGCATTTACATTTTTAATACCGACGTGTTGATTTCCGCGCTTTGTGCAGACGAAGAGGACCCCACGTCCTCAAACGATTTTGGTAAAAACATCATCCCAAAACTTCTTTCATCGGGAGCATCTGTATATACGTATCCCTTTGAGGGCTATTGGAAGGACGTCGGCACGATTGGCAGTCTTTGGGAGGCGAACATGGACCTTCTCGGACACAGTCCGCGCTTTAAGTTACAAGACCGTCACTCTCGTATTTTTTCCAAAAACATGGCAAGAGCGCCGCAATATATCGGTGACGGAGCCGTGATATGCGATTCGCTTATATCCGAAGGAAGCGTAATAAACGGTCACGTAGAGAACTCCGTTCTTTCGGGCGGCGTTATCGTGGATGAGGGCGCAGAGGTATATCACTCCGTGATTATGTCCGACGTGCATATTCAGCGCGGTGCAAAGGTGTACTACGCGATCATTGATAGCGATTCCACGATTGGCAGTGATTGCATCGTCGGCAATCCAAACGGTAGCGCGGCGGATATTCGTGTCGTTGCCAAGGGCAGTGTGATTGACAATCAAGGAGTAGCGCATCCGTCAAACAAAAGAAAGGATAACTCCGTTTCTGCGGAGAGGTGAGGATAATGAGTTGTGCAGGTATCATTTTTTCAAATCTGAACAATAACGTGCTTTCACGCCTGACAATGGATCGTACCGTGGCGGCCATTCCTTTTGCATGCCGTTATCGGTTGATTGACTTTGCGCTTTCCAACATGGTGAATGCCAACATTTCCAATATCAATGTGGTTGCCAATTATAATTATCGCTCTCTTATCGATCATATCGGTAGCGGTAAGGACTGGGATTTGGCGCGCCGTGCAGGCGGTATTAGTTGTATATCTCCTTACCAAACTGCTTATAGCGGCAACGTCAAGGTGTATTCCACGCATATGGAGGCGCTTCGTAGTATGATCTCCTATGTTTCAAATATCAAGGAGGATTACATCGTTCTTTCCGACTCTGACTTTGTGGCAAATATCGACCTGAAAGCGGCGATTGACGAACACGCGGAAAGCGGTGCCGAAATCACCTTCATCACGACGGCATGTCCGCCCGAATTGACGTTGAAAACGCCCCGTCTTATGTTAAAGGTGGAGGATGACGGCGTGATTTCAGATGCGGTGATGGCCAATCACTATGAGCCGAACTGCCCTGACGTCAACACGCGGACCTTAATCATGTCCAGTCGTCATTTGCAACTCTTGCTCGGTCAGGCAGAGGCGCACAATTATCAAAGCATGACCTACGATATCTTATTGAAAAATGCATCTAAAAGACGGTATCGCGCCGTTCGGCACGAAGGATATTACGCATATATTTCAAGTTTCACCGATTACTTCCGCCGTTCTATGGAACTCACCACCGACAAGGCGGCTTTTCAATCCCTTTTAGGACAGACCGCGCGTCCCATTTATACGAGGGTACACAATTCGGCGCCCGTTATCTACCGTGACGGTGCCAACGTACAGAACTGCCTCGTCGCCGATGATTGCGTCATTGAAGGTAAGGTGGAAAACTCCATTTTGTTCCGCGGTGTGCACGTTTCACGAAACAGTGTGGTCAAAAATTCCATTCTTTTTGGCGGCACCGTTGTCGGTGAGGGCGCCTCGCTCCATTGCGTGGTGGCGGATAAGATGGTACATATCAGTGATTATTCTTGCCTCTCCGGGCACGAAAACCTGCCATTTTACATCGCCAAGAACAGATACGTATAACACGTGCCGTGTGAAAACGGCTTTTTGAAAAG
>JAZSOK010000049.1:0-4390 GCA_045536865.1 Eubacteriales bacterium | reverse complement strand
GCCAAGGAGTTGATCATTTGGTTTGTCTTCCTAAGACCGCTTGGCCTCCGACTTTATGTTTTATGAGGGTGTTGCGAAACTCGTTGAGTTCATGAAGGAATTTGCCGCCGCTAACCCGAAGGACTAATTTCCTAAAAAACGACTATTTCAACCGTCGCAAAAGGCGACAGAATGAGGATAAACATGAAAAAAATTCAACTTTTGAACAAGATAGCCGCCGTCGGCACAGATATTTTCGACCGCGCGCAGTATGAGGTCGGTGCAGACCTTGACAATGCAGACGCCATCATGGTTCGCTCTGCCTCCATGCACGACATGGCATTCTCCGACAGTCTTTTGGCAATCGCCCGTTGCGGTGCGGGTGTCAACAATATCCCGACCGACCGTTGTGCAGAAGACGGCATCGTTGTCTTCAACACCCCCGGTGCTAACGCAAACGGCGTTAAGGAATTGGCGATAGCCGCATTGATTCTCGCCGCCCGTGACGTTGTCGGCGGTGTGGAATGGGTAAAGACGCTTGAAGGTCAAGAGGGCGTTGCCAAGGCCGTTGAGGCAGGCAAGAGCGCCTACGTTGGCAATGAGTTGGCAGGCAAGACGCTCGGTGTCATCGGTCTCGGTGCTATCGGCGGTATGGTTGCCAACACTGCCACCCACCTCGGCATGCGCGTTGTCGGTTGCGACCCGTTTTTGACCGTTAACGCCGCATGGAGCCTCTCTCGCTCTATCGTCAAGGCCGCAGACTACACCGAAATTTACAAGAACGCAGACTACATCACCCTGCACGTACCCGCCACCAAGGATACAAAGCAGATGATTTGCAAAGAAACGCTCGCCATGATGAAGGACGGCGTGCGTATCATCAACTTGTCGCGCGCAGACCTCGTCTGTGCCGCCGACATGAAGGAGGCGCTTGCTTCGGGCAAGGTCGCCGCTTACGTCACCGACTTCCCCACCGAGGAAACCGTCGGCTGCAAGGGTATTGTCAACATTCCTCACTTGGGTGCTTCTACTTACGAGTCCGAGGACAACTGCGCGGTCATGGCCGCACAGCAGTTGGATGAATTTTTGACAAACGGCAACATCAAAAACAGTGTGAATTATCCTGCCGTTTCGTTGCCGCACACGGGCGCCGCGCGTATCTGCCTCATGCATCGCAATATTCCGAACGTACTCTCGGGCATTACCACCCTCATTTCTTCTGAGGGCATCAATATCGAAAATATGGCAAACGGCTCTCGCGGTGATTTCGCTTACACCATCGTTGAACTCTCCAAGGCCGTTTCCCCCGCCATTGTCGATAAATGCATGGCCATTGACGGCATGATTCGCGTTCGCATTATCTAAAATCGCTTTCCTTTGCGCTTTTGGTCGTGCGCTTTCTCAAAGTCCGTCTTGCAGTATTGCGCTCGGAGCCGATGGGCATCTTTTACGGGCGCAATACTGCTTCTTTTTTCAAATCATAAAAATCATGACACATAAATGTCAAAAGAAAGGACACATGGGATGACTGATTTTTTTCTTAGTCTGCTCTATCCAAATGAAGAGACCTACCGTCGCCATACAGAGGGTAGCGACAGGCCGATTGTCAGTAAGCGCAGTTGTGAAGAATTGGGGCTAACTTCTCTTCTCCCCTTAAAGAACAGTCATGTCAGTGACTATTTGACGAAGGAACCACAGGTCATTACCTTCCGTGAGGAGGCTTTTGCCGACTTGACGTCCATCCCGACCCTTTCCGCGCTTTTGTCAGACGTCTGTCCCATTTTGCGTGACGTTCTCGAACTGCGCCGCTTGGATGCCGAAAACGCCGACGACGGCGGAAGCACGTATCTTTACAGTATCACGGAAATCGAACTGTACGTGCGATGCATCCGCATGCTCCGCGAGGGGTTAGAGCCGCTTCGGGAGCAGTTTTCCTCCCTTGCCTTTCGTCGCTTGACGGATGCCATGATCGCCTTTACGGAAAACGAAGATTACCGCGACCTTATCAAAGAACTTGATGCACTTACCGACCGTGTCCATGAAATCAAAAGCATCACCGTCGGTGTCAATTTGGATGCCCAGTACCGCCCCGTTGAGGCAGGTGTCATCTCGGTAAATGCCGATGCCTTCAAGTCGGGCAAACTCCTTGATAAAATCCTTCGATTGAGTTTCAAAAACGATGCCATGACCTGCATCGCTCCCCTAACCCCCTTTGCAAAGAGCGAATCCGAAAACAGACAAGAGGCGTTGACGGGGGCATTCCGTTCCGCCTTTGAAGATATTTTCAAGAGTTCTGTCAAGGGATGGCGCCAAATCGTTGGCGAATACGTCCTTGAAAATACCGACTTTTTACTGCGCCTACTCCCCGAAATTGAGTTTCTTACCAAGGGAACAGAACTGCTCAACCGCCTGTCCGCACGGAAGTTGCCGCTTTGCACGCCAACGATTTGCAAAGCCGAGGATAAGGCGTTTGAGGCCTACGGTATTTACAATGCAGACGTTGCCCTGCGTACCGAGGGGACGATGGTCAGAAACGATCTCGTTTTGGACGACCGCGCCCGTATTTACGTATTAAGCGGCCCGAACCGTGGCGGAAAATCCGTCATTACTTGCGCCATGGGACAGGCACAGTGCCTTTTCCAACTTGGACTTTCCGTGCCCGCCGACCGTGCCGTCATCAGTCCCGTGGATGCGCTCTTTACCCATTTCCCCGAGGGGGCAGACGACACCATTGACAAGGGACGCTTGGGCGAGGAATGCGCCCGTCTGCGCGAAATTTTTGATGCGCTCAAACCCGAAAGCATGATTCTTTTGGATGAGTCCCTCTCCTCGACTGGCTCTTACGAGGCCTCCTTTATCGCAGGAGAGATTTTAACGGGCTTTGCCGTGCGCGGTTGCCGCGGCATCTTCTCCACGCACCTGCATGAACTTGCCGCCGCCGTCCCCGACATCAACGAACGCACGAAATCTCACGGCGGTGTCCAAATAGACACGCTTGTGGCAGGCATGGAGGAAGGAGAACGCTCCTTCCGCATTGACCGCCGCACCCCCGACGGAAAAAGTTATGCGCGCGACATTGCGCGCCGTTACGGACTGTCCTTTGATACCCTGATTACAAACTAACTACCAAAACGGAAGGAATACATCATGAAAAAAGTATTGGAATTGCTCGAATCCGATAGCCGCTTGACCCCCGAACAGATAGCCGTCATGTGCGACAAAGAGGTGGGAGATATCCGCGACTTTATTCGCGCAAGCGAAAACGAGGGTATCATTCTCGGCTATAAGACCTTAATTGACTGGGACAAAACCGACCGTGAATACGTCAGTGCTCTGATTGAAATCAAAATCGCGCCCCAGAAGGATCGCGGCTTTGACCGTGTGGCAGAGCGCATTTACAACTACCCCGAGGTGCAAAGCCTCTATCTTATGAGTGGTGGCTTTGACCTTGCCGTGATTATTGAGGGCCGCACCATGAAGGAGGTTGCCTATTTTGTCGCACGCAAATTGGCTCCCCTTGACGACGTTATCTCCACCGCCACGCACTTTGTATTAAGAAAATACAAGGACAAGGGCGTTGTGTACGGTCCTGCTCTTTTGGATGAACGGGGGAATTGTCTGTGAGTAGTTTTCCCTATGAATCTGTCCTGTCCAAACGCGCACAGGACATCAAACCGTCAGGTATCCGAAAATTTTTTGACATCCTCGCCGAAATGAAGGACGTCTTGTCATTAACCGTCGGTCAACCTGATTTTATCACACCGTGGCATATCCGTGCCGCAGGTATTGAGAGCCTTGAACAGGGCAAGACCTACTACACCTCAAATAGCGGCACCATTGAACTTCGCCGTGAACTCTCCGCCTATCTTTCGCGCCGTTTTGACCTTCATTACGATGCAAAAAGCGAACTGATCGTCACTGTGGGCGGCTCGGAGGCGATTGACGTTGCGCTGCGCGCCCTCATAAACGAGGGTGACGAGGTCATCATTCCCGAGCCCTGCTTTGTTTGCTATGCCCCCTTGGTATCGCTTGCAAGCGGCGTTCCCGTGCCCGTTGTCACCCGTGTGGAGGATAACTTCCGCCTAACGCCCGAACTTCTTCGCGCCGCCATCACACCGCAAACGAAACTTCTCATTCTCCCCTTCCCCAACAACCCGACGGGTGCTATCATGGACAGGGCGGATTTGGAGGCGATTGCCGACGTTTTGCGCGAAACGAATATTTGCATCCTTTCGGACGAAATTTACGCGGAACTCACGTACGGCAAGGAGCACGTTTCCATCGCCACGCTCCCCGACATGTGGGAAAGGACCGTCGTCGTTAGCGGCTTTTCAAAATCACACGCTATGACGGGTTGGCGCATCGGCTACGTTGCCGCCCCCGCCCCCCTTGTCGCCGTCATGTTGAAAAT
>JAZSOK010000055.1:0-1669 GCA_045536865.1 Eubacteriales bacterium | reverse complement strand
GGTGTAGTTCAGTTGGTAGAACGGCGGTCTCCAAAACCGCATGTCTAGGGTTCAAGTCCTTACGCCCCTGCCAAAGAAATAAGGGAGTGCAAACGCACTCCCTTATTTCTTTGGTTGGGATATAAATAGAAGGACTTGAAGGGGAGCGGTAGTGAATGACGTGCCGGTGGCACGTCAGAGCCGCGACTGACCGAGGCGAGTAGCAAAGCCGAAATCAAAACTCGGCTTTGCGTCGTCGAGCCGAGACCAAGTCCTTACGCCCCTGCCAAGAAAAAAGCCATTCGCGATGATATGCACCCCAAAAGTTAGACACTTTTGGGGTGCATATCATTTCTCTGGGTAGCCTTTTGTTATGAAAACATTTTACTGCCAATCAACCACGTTGACCCAGTTCATGAGAAGTTCGCGCCCCTCGGGCTTGCCCTTGACGGACTGGGATGCCGCTACGATGGGCATCCATTTCTGCACGTACTGTCTTGCGGTGTCGCTCTTCTTGCAAAAGAGGGTGAGATAGGTTTCCGCTGCCTCGGTGTCGCCCGAAAGGGTGAAGGTCAGGTAGGTTCTTGCCGCATCGGCAGATGCGTTTCCCTGTGTCGCATGCGCCCAGTCGATGACAAAGTATCTGCCATCTTCGGTAATAATAATATTCGAAGGACAGAGGTCGCCGTGGCAGAGTTTGTTGTGCTTTGGCATACCTTCAAGGCGGGTGTGAAGTTCGTATCTCACGGTGGCGTCAATATTCGACGAAGATATCTTACGGTGCATCTTGTCCTTCAATTTTGTGAGCAGAGGGCACTCGTGGGCGTGAATAGATAACTGAATGTCCACCAGTCTTTCGATATACTCAATCTTCTTCTCGGGGTTCTCCTCCATCAGTTTGGAGAGTGTCTTGCCCTCGATATAGTCGGTGGTGATCGCCCACTTGCCGTCAACGGTGTTTACTGACAAAATTCTCGGAATATCAAGGCCTGTGCTCTCAACTCTTGCCTGATTAAGTGCTTCGTTAAGCACGTCTGCCTTGCAAAAATCCTCGGCAAAAACCTTTATGCACTTGTCGCCGTCGCGGTATATTGTCTTATTTTTTCTTTTAGCAATGATATTATCAAATTTCATTTTACGCCTTCCTTCCGTAGTATGCGTTAAGGTACATTTCTTTTATCTCGCTCATAAGAGGATAGCGGGGATTTGCGCCTGTGCACTGGTCGTCAAATGCCTGCTCCGTCATCTCGTCAAGGCGGGTGAGGAAGTCGCCCTCGTCAATTCCGTAGTCCTTGATGGTTGCCTTGATGCCTACGGTCTCTTTAAGAGCATTCACCTTTGCAATAAGACCTTCGAGAAGTTCTTCGTTGCTCTCCCCTTTCACGCCGAGAGCGCGTGCCACCTCTGCATATCTTTCCATAGTGTGAGGATGGTCGTACTGGGAGAAGGTACCCATCTTGGCGGGCACGTCAGAGGAGTTGAAGCGAATAACTTCCTCAATCATCAACGCGTTTGCCACACCGTGAGGTAAGTGATAGAAAGCGCCAAGTTTGTGCGCCATAGAGTGACATACGCCAAGAAATGCGTTGGCGAATGCCATACCTGCCTGTGTTGCCGCATTTGCCATCTTCTCTCTTGCCAAAACGTCGGTCTAAGTCGGATCGTAGCCATGTCGTTCTGTGAGCCAAGG
>JAZSOK010000138.1:0-6897 GCA_045536865.1 Eubacteriales bacterium | reverse complement strand
TCCGCAACGGCAGGGGTTCATGGCGGCAACCAACATAAACGAGGCAGGATAAGTCACCTTGGCGGCGGCGCGTGTCACCGTCACGCATCCATCCTCCATCGGTTGACGGAGGCACTCCGCAACCTGTCTGCTAAATTCGGGGAACTCGTCCAAAAAGAGAACGCCTTGGTCTGCCAAGGAGATTTCACCCGGTAACGGATTGGCGCCACCGCCCGCCATACCTGCTAAACTCACGGTATGGTGCGGCGCACGGAAGGGACGGTGCTTTAAGAGCCCCGTATATCCTGCCGCGCCCGCGACGGAATGGATCATCGTCGCTTCAATGGCCTCATCAAAGGTCATGTCGGGCAAAATGCCGGGCAATCGCTTGGCAAGCATGGATTTTCCCGAGCCCGGAGGCCCAATCAACAAAATATTGTGTCCGCCTGCCGCCGCAATTTCCATGGCACGCTTGGCGGCATGTTGTCCCTTAACTTCCGAAAAATCGGTCACCTCATCGGCAGACGCCTCCGGGGCGGTCGTCCCTTTTACCTCGCCAAGTGGCTCTTTTCCCGTCAAGTGGTTGACAAGCGCACGCACAGACGGCACGCCGTACACCTTGATGCCTCGTACGCAGGCGGCCTCTTTTGCATCTTCGACGGCGGTATAAAATTCGGTTAATCCCGCGTTTTTCGCCGCCATGCACATACAAAGTGAGCCGCGCACGTGCCGCACCTCACCCGATAACGACAATTCACCGACGAAGCACTTCCCCTCCAAAAGTTTGGGTTGTAAGAGCCCGTTTGCAGAAAGAATTGACAAAAGAATGGCCAAATCAAAGCCTGACCCTTCCTTTTTTCTGTCGGCAGGTGCCAGGTTGACCATCATCTCCGTGTCGGGGAAACGATAGCCACTGTTTTCGCAGGCGCAACGCACCCGTTCTTCGGCTTCTTTCACCGCCGTGTCGGGCAATCCCACCAAGGAAAAATCTGTCATTCGGCTATTGGCACTGCATTCCACCGTCACCGTAAAGCCGGAAATGCCACGCAAGCCCGCACTGTAAACCTCAGATAGCATCTTCTTCATTCCTTTTTATCAAAACTGTAAATCTATTGTTTTTCACTCTACCTTCTTTATTGTATCACAAATAAATGAAAATGTAAAGAGTGTCGAAAAACTTCGTATCTCCTTTCTCAAAGACAAGAAAGGCATGTCTGTAAAACGTTCATTTTTCATCGAAAATACGCGCCCGATCGCTCAAACGAAAATCAAAATAAATATCCCCCCATAAAGCGGGGGGATTGATTTTTTCAGTTTTAGAAAGCATTTAATGCGCGGCGCGTAAGGTCTTAAACGCTTCAAAATACCGCAGGCCGAACTCGCGCGAACTTTGTGAATCAAAATGGATGCCGTCATTTTTTAGTGTCAAGCCCTTGGCAGATACAAACGTCATATTGGGGTATCGCGAAATCAACTGCGGTAACCGTTCATTAAACAAAATGTTGCGCGATGACATCAACCAATTCTCGGTAACGTGCTCGGACAATTCCCCTATCACAATCGGCAAATTCTCGGCTCCCGTTTCCTCTATCAGTGCATCAAAGAAACGGTAAAACTTCTCTGGGTAATTTTCAAGTTGTCTGTCGCTCGAACAGTCGGTTTCGCCCTGATGCCAAATAATTCCCTTAAAATTGGAACTCATCTTCGCCAGTTTCACGCACATGACCGCATGCTCAAAGAGCACGCCGCCCACCTGCCATTGATCAATGCTTGAGCCTCCAAACGCGGCGGGTATCAAACCGATTTTTCTTTGATAGTGCTTTGCATACTCATCGGCAAAACTTGCCGCCAAAGAAATGCCACTATGAAAAAAGGACTCAAAAACGTCACAATCGGGATTGATTGGCTCGGCCATCTCTTGCCACATCCCCATGCGCAACATATAGCAAAGATCGTTTTTGATAGGGGCAACCTCTCCAAAATCTCCGCGACCTGCCATATTTGATTGTCCGATCATCAAAATAGAATCTATTCCGTGATCAACGCCCGTAAAACCGTCTGCCTTTTTTTTCATACCGAACCCCTCTTTTTACCGTACATATCATATGCGTTTTTTATTTGTTATCGGGTGCACGCGAGCACGCCGCGTTTTTATCCTTTTCGTTCCCTTATAGTTCCTTATAGAGAAAGCAACGAATTTACCTTATTATAGCACACCGCATAAGGGTTGTCAATGCCGAAACACGCCTGCGATAAATCCATATCACAGGCGTGTTTTGTTTCTTTTAAGGAAACCGTTTGAGGTTTATTTTGTTTTCTTTTGTGTCAAAGCCTTAATGACGAAGAGTGTTGCAACCGTTACAACCGTACCGATGGCAAGCAAGATGAATGCGTTTTGAATGAATGCCGCCAACAGATACATGACGAACGAAATTCCTGCCACGGTAACCGCATAAGGAATTTGCGTTGACACGTGATTCAAGTGGTTGCAACGCGCACCCGCCGAGGACATGATGGTCGTATCGGAAATGGGGGAGCAGTGGTCACCGCACACCGCACCTGCCAAGCAAGCGGACATACCGATGATGAGCAGTTCGCTTGTGGGATCAAAGATGGCAGCAACGATAGGAATGAGAATGCCGAACGTACCCCAAGACGTACCCGTTGCAAATGCAAGCACGCAAGCCACCAAGAAAATAACTGCGGGCAAGAAGTTTGCCAATCCTTCTGCGGCGGAATCCATGAGATTGCCGACGAAGGTATCTGCACCGAGAAGACCCGTAGTGTTCTTCAATGCCGTTGCAAAGGTCAAAATGAGGATAGCGGGCACCATGGCGATAAAGCCCTTCGGTACGCACTCCATGGCTTCCTTGAAACTGACCACGCGGCGGATCATCAAGTATGCGACGGTAATGACAAGCGCAATGATGGCACCCCAAGGCAAGCCAATTGTCGCATCCGTGTTACCAAACGCGCCGATGAAGTCTCCCTTGCTCTCCGTGCCGCCCCAAGCGTCAACGCCGAAGAAGCCGCCGACGTACAAAAGGCCAAGCACGCAAATGATGACGAGCGCCACAACGGGAACGATGATGTCTATCACTCTGCCCTTCGGGTTTTCCGTCACGTTTTCGGCGGCATCGTTTCTGTCGCCGCTTGTGTACAGATCTCCGTTCGCAATGGCGTTCAGTTCGTGCAAGCGCATCGGACCGTAATCAAACTTCATAAGAACGATTGCAATGATAAATACAAACGTCAGTAAGGAATAGAAGTTATAGGGAATTGCGCGGACGAAAAGTTCGATACCCGAATAGCCTGTCCCCTCTGCAAACTTGGAAACGGCAGCCGCCCAAGAGGAAACGGGTGCGATCATGCAGACGGGCGCCGCCGTCGCATCGATCAGATACGCAAGTTTTGCGCGGGAAATCTTGTGTCTGTCCGTCACGGGCGTCATAACGCTACCCACAGTCAAACAGTTAAAGTAGTCGTCGATGAAAATAAGAATGCCCAGAATAAAGGTGGCAAACATCGCGCCCACTCTTGACTTGATATGTACCTCTGCCCACCGTCCGAACGCGGCAGAGCCGCCTGCCTTGTTGACCAAGGCAACGAGAATGCCGAGAACCACGAGGAAGATAAAGATACCTGCCGTGCCCGACACCGCCGAAATCATACCGTCGTTCAAAAAGATGTCGAACGCCTTGATAGGATGCCAGTTGGCAGCCAAAAGACCGCCGAGCAACACACCGAAGAAGAGCGAGGAATACACTTCCTTCGTAATCAGGGCGAGTGCAATCGCCACAAGGGGCGGAAGCAGTGCAACAAACGTGGAATAATACCGACTGTCGGCATCGACCTGACCGTCGCCGCCGCAGTCCTCGCAAGCGGCGCCCTCAACAGTTCCCGCGCCCTCGCAAGTTGCGCAATCAACTGTTGCAGAGGTGGTAACCGCGACTGAGCAAACAACCACCAATGCCAGTAAAAGCGCCATGACAATTGCCTTTATGACCGTTTTCTTCATGACATAACCCTCCAAAAAAATAAAACGATTATGGTAGCACGTTCATCCATAACCGTCCAAAACGAAGAATGATAGTGCTCCACACATGTGACAGTTGCATACATATTTTGTAAACAACCAGGTAATGAAGGTCGGATTCCCCCCACTCCTTCGGCGACCGTTCCTTTCGGGATTCGGGTATCCGCCCGAGAAAAATCCAAAAATCCCTACTGATAATGGTCGCGCCTCTATCACTTACTTCATTATATTAACATAAAAAAGACACAAGGTCAAGTCCTTTTTTTACTTTTTCCCCAAATTTATCCCAAAAAAGACAAATCTACGTTAAAAAAGCGTACCTAGCACGTACCAAACGTTGATGACAGTATCCCGTGCCAATGCCGCCTTTATTTCATAATGCCGTGCTACCAAATGCTCTCCATAAAACAATTTTCGCTCTCGCCTTGTGCATCCTCCGCCTTTTGTTGACAAAATTTCAAAAACCTATTGACTTTAATTTAAAATAGGTATATAATTCAAGACGTTTGTAAAAAAGGTCGGCACCGCGTCTTACGGTTGTCGTGAAGCAACCCTTTGTCGACCGATGCTCTTCACAGAAAGGACTCCTATGAACTCCGCACTTGTTTTACTTTCACTGTCGCTTGCGCTTTTGTTTGGATTGATGCTGACGCGCTTGGCGAAACTGGTCGGCCTACCTGCCGTCACCGGTTATTTGATTACGGGTATTTTGCTCGGCCCCTTCTGCATCGGTACACTCGGTATAAAGGGGCTCGGCTTTACTTCCCTTGCCGAGGTTGGTTCATTTTCCATCCTCTGTGATTTGGCGCTCGGCTTCATCGCCTTTTCCATCGGCAATGAATTCCGCCTGTCACAGTTGAGAAAAATCGGTAAGCAGGCCACCGTCATCGGTGTTTTTCAGTCCGTTGCCACAACTGCTCTCGTAGACGTGGTGTTGATCGCCGTGCACTTCATTGCCCCCGACGTTTTGCCCCTCCCTGCCGCTATCGTGCTCGGTGCCGTGGCATCCGCCACCGCTCCTGCCGCCACCTTAATGGTCGTCAAGCAGTACAAGGCAAAGGGTAAGTTGACCGATATTCTTTTGCCCGTCGTTGCCTTGGACGATGCCGTCGGTCTTGTTTTGTTCGCCGTGTCCTTTGGCGTTGCCAAGACCATTCAACTCGGCGAAATTGACGTGTTGTCCATCGTTCTTGAACCGCTTCTCGAAGTGGTACTGTCGCTCTTGCTCGGTGCCGTGATGGGCGTTTTGTTCCATCTGACGGAAAAGTTTTTCCATTCCCGTTCCAAGCGTCTTGCCATCTCCGTCACCTTCGTCATGTTGACCGTTGCCCTTTCAAGCCTTTCCTTTGACATCGGCAACATCCACGTTGCCTTTTCCTCGCTTCTCACCTGCATGATGCTTGGCACCGTCTTTTGCAACATATGCGATTTTTCAGAGGAACTGATGGACCGCGCGGATCGTTGGACAACGCCGCTCTACGTTCTCTTTTTCGTTTTGTCGGGTGCCGACCTTGACTTCTCCGTTTTCGGTCAAGTGGCGGTCATCGGCATTGGCGTTCTGTTTATTCTCACGCGCTCGGTCGGCAAATATTTTGGTGCCCGTTTTAGCGCACGGATAACACATTGTGACGAACACATCGTCAAGTACCTCGGCATCACGCTTCTGCCCCAGGCAGGCGTTGCCATCGGCATGGCAACAAAGGCGCTTATCCTGGGTCCCACCGGTGTCATTGTTCAATCAATCACCCTTTTTGCCGTCCTTATCTATGAAATCGTGGGCCCCTATCTCACAAAAATCTCCCTTATCAAATCGGGCGACATCAACCCCGAAGGAAAACGGAGCGCCCGCGACGCACAAAAAGACTAACCCCCGTTCTTTATCATGCCCGCCGCTATGTCAAACGGCGGGCGTTGTTTTTTGTCGTTTTCTGCCCTTGACAGCCCCCCGACAATAAAGAAAACCTTTCAAGTGCGGCACGAAAAAGGCGGAAAGTAAAATCTCTTTGCGCCCGTCCCCTCCCCTGCTTGACAAAAAAGAAAATATATTGTAGAATAAAGCACAGTAACCTACTAAAAAAAGATAGTTCTTTTGTCTGCGCCCGTCAATGAACAGGGCTTGGTGCGGACAAGCCTCAACACTTGAAAATACACATAAGAGAGATTACGGTATGGTTGATTATCAATTAAAAAGAGAGCCCTCGCAGAAATGCCCCCTCTCGGAGAGCCGCGCGGTGCAGGCAGGGAAAATCATTTCGTGGTACACGCTTTTTTTGAGCCTTTCCTTTCTCCTCGCCGCCCCTATCGCCGCTTTTTACACGGGCGAAGCCGACTTTTTTCACAATCTTCTCACCCTGCTAACCTCGCCTTCGTTGTTGGTCACGGATTACTTTGCGCTTGGCGGTCTTGGAAGTGCCTTCTTTAACGCCGCCGTCTGCGGACTGCTCACCAATCTCATCATGATCGCCTGTCGCGTGCGCCAAAACGCCACGACCTTTGCCGCCTATTTGCTCGTGGTGGCGCATTGCTTTTACGGCCTGAACTTTTTGAACATGTGGCCCTCGATTTTGGGTGTTCTTCTCTTTTGTCTTGTACGCAAAAAGCGTTTTTCCGACAACGTCCACATTGCCTTTTTCTCCACCGCGCTCGGCCCGTTTGTCAGTGAACTTTGCTTTCGCTACCCCTTAACGCATGTAGGTGTAGATAGCCTGACCGTACAGGGTGTCGTTGTTTCTCTTTTATTTGGGGTTGCCGCAGGATTTATTGTGCCCGCGCTCATACCCGGCACCGCCGCCATGCACCGCGGTTATAACATGTATAAAGCAGGGCTTGCCATCGGTATTTTTGGTATTTTTATCTATGCGTTTCTCTACAAGACCTTGGGG
>JAZSOK010000009.1:0-2082 GCA_045536865.1 Eubacteriales bacterium | reverse complement strand
CTCGGCAAACTGCTCGGGAATATCCGACGTAAGATAACTACCCGTTGCAGAATCAAAGGTATACACCTTCATATCTACTAAGTAAAGGAACCCGATAACCTTGTCGCCGTCAATGCACGGAATTAAGATCGGACACAAACTGGTGCCGAATTTATCGCGCAAAGCATCAAAGACCTTATAAAAACGGGCCTCTCCGTCATCAAAACGGTTAATAAAGAAGGATTTGGGAATGCCTGCTTCGGTTGCATAATCCCATGCAAGTTCTGTTCCAACCTCAACGCCCGCCTTGCCGTCTACCACGATAATGGCACTGTCGGCAACGCGTACACATTGACGAACCTCACCTTCAAAATCGAAGTAACCGGGGGTATCTAACACATTGATTTTTACATCACGCCATACGACGGGCGCCATTGCCGCCGACAGTGAAAAACCACGTTTGATCTCCTCGGCATCATAGTCACAAACAGTATTGCCCTCTGTAATCGTGCCGACGCGATCCGTCGCCTTAGTAATATACAGCATTGCTTCGGCAAGTGAGGTCTTTCCTGCACCGCCGTGACCGAGCAAACAGACATTGCGAATGTTTTTTGTTGTGAAAAATTCCATGTGAAACGCGACTCCTTTACTTCTTATTTCTGCTATGTCGTTCAAACGAAGACCTATAACATACCTTAATTATACAACATATTTGTGCTTTTTTCAAGAAGTATAATAACCTTTTTCACCATGGACATGTAAAAAATATTGTCCGTTTTTTGTGACAATTGCACAAAAAACGGACCTGTCAACTAAAAAGACGTCCCTGCCACGTGTTTTCGCGGTACAAACGCTTATCTAAATTATTGATTACACTCACCTTTTTCAAACTCCACATCGGTGCCAAAAGGTCGTCTGCCCCACCGTCTCCCGTGACACGTCCGATGACGGTTTCTTGTGGAATTTGCTCTAACTGCCGCAAAAGAACGGAAAGATACGCATCCTCCGTCATCGGCGTATATTGCCCAGCCTCATAAAGTGTTGCCAGGGGCGTTTTACGCAGAACGTGCAAAAGATGGATTTTCAACTGCTCGGGACGAAGACCTGCCACCGCCTTTGCGCTTTCAATCATCATTTCTTCATTCTCACCGGGAAGTCCGTTTATCAAATGAACAGAAATGCCTATTTTCTTCGAGGCGCGGCGCAAGGAAAAATAGCCGTCAAGAAAATCGTCGTAACTGTGTCCTCGGTTGATTGCACGCGCCGTCTGCTCATGAATGCTCTGCAAGCCAAGTTCTACCACGAGGTCTGTGCGCTCGGCAATCTCTGCGAGCAGTTCTAAAACAGGGGGCGGCAGGCAATCGGCGCGCGTGGCAATGTGAAATGCAACAACGTTGGGAAATGATAAAATTTCTTCGTAAATGGCACGTAATCTTTCGGGGGATGCGTAGGTGTTCGTATGCGCTTGCAAATACGGTATAACGTAACGGCACGTCCATTTTGATGCGATTTTTTTCTTTTGCATCTCAAACTGCTCTGTCAAACTATAAAAGGACGGTGCGGTAAAGTCGCCGCTTCCCTTCGATGAACAGTAAATACATCCGCCATATCCGCAACGGCCGTCAATATTCGGGCAACTCAGCCCCGCATCGAGGGTAATTTTCGCGCATTTTTCCCCGTATCGCCGACGAAGGTAATATTCATACGTATGGTAACGCTTATTGGAATCCGAATAGGGAAAAGGATTCGTTTTTGTTTGATTTTCCTTCATTGTCCCTGTCTGCCATTTTGAGATGGCACCCTTTATCGTTCTGTTCAGACTTCTATTTTTTCCTTTTTAGGCAAAAGCGCTAACGTTTCAAAAACACTGTTGATGCCGACGACACGCACGTTTTTGGGAAGTTTAACGTCGGGCAAGCGCCGCTTTGGCACAATCATTTGCGTAAAGCCCAATCGAGCCGCCTCCTTCATGCGATACTCTGTATGCGATACGGCGCGCACCTCGCCCGACAAGCCTATCTCACCGAAAACGATGGTGTCGCGCAAAACGATGCGGTCCGTAATGCCCGAGATGAGCGCCACTGCCACGGCAAGATCCGCCGC
>JAZSOK010000148.1:0-11441 GCA_045536865.1 Eubacteriales bacterium | reverse complement strand
TCGGCAACGGAGTGCTGCGAGGGTTTTGTTTTGAGTTCGCCTGCGGCCTTCAGGTAAGGCACCAAAACCAGGTGGACAAAGCAGGTGTTTTCGACGCCTACTTCAAAACGGAACTGCCTTGCGGCTTCCAGGAAGGGGAGGGATTCAATGTCGCCAGCGACACCGCCGATTTCGCAGAGCACGATGTCTGCGCCGCTTTCGGCTGCAGAGCGGAAGGCATCCTTGATTTCGTTCGTGATGTGCGGAATCACCTGCACCGTACCGCCGAGGTACTTGCCCGCGCGTTCTTTTGCGAGCACGGAGGAATAGATGCGACCCGAAGTGTAGCTGGAGGCCTTGGAGCACTGCACGCCTGCAAAGCGTTCGTAGTGGCCGAGGTCAAGGTCGGTTTCCGTGCCGTCGTCGGTGACAAAAACCTCTCCGTGTTGGAAGGGGCTCATTGTACCGGGATCAATGTTGATATAGGGGTCCAATTTTTGCATGGTGACACGGTAACCCCGCGCCTTCAGAAGGCGTCCGAGGCTGGCTGCGGTGATGCCCTTTCCCAATCCGGAAACAACGCCTCCGGTTACAAAGATAAATCTGTTCGCCATAAAAACCTCTTTTCTTCGGAATTTTCCCTCTTTTCGCCATGCGTTTTGAGCAGATTTTCCGATCTTGCCGCCTCGTTTTGGGCGGGTAATATCATTTAACACTTCATTATACAACATTTTCGGTGTGCTTGTCAATCCAAAAAAGCATTTTTATAAAAACATTTTTTGGTGATTTTTCACTATGGAAAGGGGAGGGGTATCCTTTTTTGAAAAAAGCGGTTTAATCTCATCTTTTTGGGTGCTTAACTATTTACAAAGAAGAAAAAATGTGTTATAATATATGATGTATATCTATAAACATACGAAAGGAAACGGAGACTATGAAATGTCCTGCCTGCTCTTTCTTAGATAGCCGCGTATTGGATAGCCGCCCCGTGGAGGATGACAAGAGCATCAAGCGGCGGCGCGAATGCCTTTCTTGCGGAAAACGCTTTACAACGTATGAAATCATTGACAACGTGCCGCTTTCTGTTGTCAAAAAGGACGGAAGCCGCGAGTTTTTCGATACGCACAAATTGCATGCAGGTATCTTAAAGGCGTGTCAAAAACGGCCCGTGGATACCAAGGCGTTGGTGGATGATATTGAAGCGGAACTTGCGAATTCCCTGTCAAACGAAATTACCTCAAAGGAACTTGGGCAGATGGTGATGGACCGTCTGCGCGCGGCAGACCACATTTCCTACGTGCGCTTTGCCTCCGTGTATCGGGAATTTACGGACGTTTCCTCCTTCATTGAGGAATTGCAGTCCGTTGTCAATGACGAAAAGAAACGAGCAAAATAATTATGAACAGTATGACAGCCTTTGGACGCGGTGTCAACGAAACGGCGGCGCGGACGATTACGGTGGAAATGAAGTCGGTCAATAGCCGTTTTTTGGATTGCACGGTGAGACTGCCGCGAAGCATTTCCTATTTGGAAGAAGACATTAAAGCAAGCATCCAGGCCGCAGGCATTCGCCGCGGAAAAATAGAGATATCGGTCAATCTTGATTTGCACGGCGCGGAAACCTGTGCCGTAACGCCCGATTTACGGTTGGCTTCATCTTATATTGGGGCACTGCGTACCTTGCGCGACGAATTCGGTTTGACCGACGACATTTCCGTGATGCGCGTGGCGGAAAACCGCGACCTTTTCCTTTACGAAAAGCCGAAAGAGGACGGCGACGTCCTGAAAAGCGAGTTGTTTTCCGCGCTCGACGAGGCAAAAGAGGCGTTTCTTGCGCGCCGCGCAGTCGAAGGGGAGAACACCAAAAAAGACATTGCGGAGAAAATGCAGACGGTCATGGCGGCCGCCGCTGAGATAGGTCAACTGTCGGAGGCGCACGTTCGTGATTGCCGTCAACGCTTTGAGGAACGCTTGCGTGCTTTGATGGGCGAAAACGCACCGCCACCCGACGAAGCACGTCTTTTGACGGAATGCGCGCTCTATGCCGACCGCATGGCGATAGACGAGGAACTTGCACGGTTAAGCAGTCATTACGAGGCGTTTCTCGGTTACTTAAAAAGCAAAGAGCCCGTGGGACGACCGCTTGATTTCCTTTTGCAGGAATTCAATCGCGAGACGAACACCATCGGCAGCAAGGCCAACCACGCAGTCATTGCGCGGTTGGTTGTGAAGATGAAAACGGAACTTGAAAAAATCAGAGAGCAGGTACAAAATTTAGAATAAGACCTGCCGTCTTGAAAGAGGGAATAGTTCATGACACCGAATATCAAATTTATCAACATTGGCTTTGGCAATTTGGTTTCCTCGGGGCGCGTCGTTGCCATTGCCACGCCCGATTCCGCACCGATGAAACGGTTGGTGCAGGAGGCGCGTGACCGCGACAGAATTATTGACGTCACCTGCGGTCGGCGCACACGTTCCGTCATTGTCACGGATAGCGAGCACATCATCTTGTCCGCCATTCAACCCGAAACCATTTCCAATCGCTTGTCTGACAGTGAAGAGATGGACGAAGAAACGGATGAAGAACTTGCGGATTGATTTGAGCAAGTAAGTTACAAAATCATATCATACGAGAGTGAGGCGGCGATGCCGCCATACAGAAAGGAAAAATCATATGCTTTACCCTACCATTGACACCCTTAGCCGCAGAGAAAACGGAGAGCCCCTTAACCGTTACGAACTTGTTATCGGCGTTGCCAAAAGTGCGCGCATGGTGACCGATGAATATATCGGTCAGTTTAACCATGCCCGTCAAATGGTTGAAAACCATGAGACAGACCGTCCGATTATCACGCTGATCTCTCCCGAGCTTCGTCAGGAAAAGGCGGTTCACATTGCCATCGAACGCATTGAGAGCCGTGAGTATACGCTTGAAAAATAAGTCCTGACGCGCGCGGTTTCGCGCTAACAAAACGGAAGGAGCACGCTTTGCATGATGAAAGAGATGACGGACAGCGGCACGGGCGAGGTATGCACGGCCGCCGTCTGCCTTTTGCGCGCAACATATGCAATTGAACGCTCCTTCGATTACGTCATTCCGAAGGCGCTTTTTTCCGACGTCCGACGGGGGAGCTTGGTGCTCGTTCCCTTTGGGCGCGGCAACAGAGAGGAAATTGGTGTTTGTGTCGGTGTGTCCTCCGTGGCATCCGACGAAAAAGAGTGCGAAAACCACAGTGGCAAACTGAAAAGTCTTATCGGGGTGTTGCCAAAAGAATACGCCTTGACAGAGGAGCAGATGGCGCTCTCCGAATTTCTTCGCGATTACACGCTTTGCACGATGGGTGAAGCGGTGTATGCCGTTGCGCCCGTCGCCATTCGGCAGGGACGGGAGAACAGGCGGCTTCGCCGCACACTTTCGCTACCGAATTCCTACGAGGATGCTTACCGTTTGATGAAAGAGGGCGGGCGCGTAAGCGAAGCCCAAAAGCGCGTCATGGACCTTTTTCGAGAGAAAAACACCATGACGGCGGAAGATATTTGCAAGCAAGCGGACGTCAGTAGCAGTGTCATAACTACCCTGATTTCCCGTGGCGCGCTCAAAGAGTGCTACGAGGAGGTTTCGCGCGATTCGTATGAAGCCTTACGCAAAAAAAGCGCTGCCCCCGAGCCCATTGTGTTGACAACGGCGCAAACGCGCGCGTACGAAACGATACTTTCTCTTTACGAGGAGCATCGTGCGGCGGCGGCTCTGCTTTTCGGCGTAACGGGAAGCGGAAAAACAAAGGTCATTTTACGGATGATAGACCGCGTGCTGTCTGACGGGCGCGGCGTCATTATGATGGTGCCCGAAATTGCATTGACACCGCAAACCGTGGGCATTTTTTATCAGCGTTACGGTGATTGCGCGGCGGTCATTCACTCGTCGCTCGGCGAAGGCGAGCGCCTCGACGCATGGCGGCGCATTGCAAGCGGTCAGGCGCGCATTGTCATCGGTACGCGCAGCGCCGTCTTTGCGCCCGTGTCCAATCTCGGTCTGATCGTTCTTGATGAAGAGCATGAGCATACCTATAAATCCGACAGAAACCCTAAATATCACGCACGGGACGTGGCGGCGTTTCGCGCGGGACAGCATGCCTGCCCCGTACTGTTGGCATCTGCAACGCCCTCCTTTGAAAGTTATGAAAAGGCCATGCGCGGCGTGTATACGTTGGTGCCCCTTCGTGAGCGCTTCGGCGGTGTGCCGCTTCCCAAAACAGAAGTAATCGATATGCGCGCGGAATTGCAGGCGGGTAATCGCTCACCCCTCAGTCGCCGTTTGACGGCGGCGCTTGAAGAGGTGCTTTCGCGCGGTGAACAGGCGATACTTTTTCTCAACCGTCGCGGATACAGTACGGCATTGCAATGCCGTCGGTGCGGAGAGGTCGTCACCTGTCCGCATTGCAGTTTGTCTTTGACGCATCATGCCGAGGGCGGCGCACATCTTCTTTGTCACGTGTGCGGTTATCGCACGGCGGTGCCGCGTGTTTGCCCCTCTTGCGGAGAGGCAACGCTTACGCATACCGGCTTTGGTACGGAGCGCGTGGAAAGCGAACTTGCGCTGCAATTACCCTCGGCGCGCGTATTGCGTATGGATGCGGATACGACGGGAACAAAGGGTGCTTTTGACCGCATGTTGACGGCGTTTCGAGAGGGTGCGGCAGATATTCTTCTCGGCACGCAAATGGTGACGAAGGGACATGATTTTCCCCGTGTTTCCTTGGTCGGCGTGGTGATGGCGGACACGTCTTTGTATGCCGCCGATTTTCGCGCGGGTGAGCGTACCTTTTCCTTGCTTACGCAAGTGATCGGGCGCGCGGGACGTGCGGGCAACGAGGGGTTGGCGTTGGTGCAAAGTTACACCCCCGCGCACGAACTTTTGTCACTTGCCTGCCGCCAGGATTACGAGGATTTTTACAGACGCGAGTCGGCATTGCGCCGCGCCGCTGTCTTTCCGCCCTTTTGCGATATGGTACAATTGACAATTTCTTCGGCAAAGGAACAGGTGCTTGCAAGAGGGGCAAAGGCGCTTTTTGATCGCATGACCTTTTTAGCAAGCAACGATTATGCCGACGTAAAAATGAACGTTTACGGGCCGTTTGAAGCGCAAATTTACAGAGAAAACGACCGCTTTCGCTTGCGAATCGTTGTCAAATGCCGCCTGAATACACGGGCAAGGGCGTTTTTCAGACAGTTGCTTGATGAGAGCGTGGCGGAAAGGGACATCACACTTTCCGTTGATCTTGCACCGCAAAATTTATAAGAGCAGGGGCGGTTGTATCGCCCCGCTTTGGAGGACAAAGCAATGGCTATTTTGAAAATTGTAAAACACGGAGACGACATCCTTCGGCGCGTTAGCCGTCCTGTGACGGAAATCACGCCGCGGATATTGACGCTCCTTGATGATATGACGGAAACCATGAGAAAAGCAAACGGATGCGGACTTGCCGCCGTACAGGTTGGCGTTTTGCGCCGTGTCGTGGTGATTGAAGTGGAGGAAGGAACGGTCTATGAACTCATCAATCCGCGCATCGTGGCTTTTGCCGGAGAGCAGTTGGAGTGTGAGGGGTGTCTTTCCCTTCCCGAACGGCAGGGAATTACGCGCCGTCCGTTTGCCGTGACCGTCCGTGCGCTCAATCGGCACGGTGAGGAAATTGAAATTACGGGGCGCGGTCTTTTGGCGCGTGCTTTTTGTCATGAAATCGACCACTTGGACGGCAAACTCTTTATTGATCGCTTGGCAGACAAGGAGGACGGTCAGTGAGGATTTTGTTTATGGGCACGCCCGATATCGCGGCATCTTGCCTGTCTGCGCTTATTGAAGCGGGGCACGATATCGTGGGGGCGGTATGTCAACCCGACCGTCCGCGCGGACGGGGACATCATATGATGAAGCCGCCCGTCAAGGTTTTGGCAGAGGAACACGGCATTCCCGTTTTTCAACCCGAAACACTCAAAAACGGTGCCTTTGACGACACCGTGCGAACGCTTGCGCCCGATGTTTCGGTCGTGGTGGCTTACGGAAAAATTTTGCCCGCATCCGTGCTGTTTGCGCCGCGTCTTGGCTCAATCAACGTACACGCCTCGCTTTTGCCCCGCTATCGGGGGGCGGCACCCATGCAGCGCGCGCTCATGGACGGCGTTTCCGAAACGGGCGTGACCATTATGCACATGGACGAGGGACTGGACACGGGAGATATGATCATCAGTGAGGTCATTCCCTTGGACGGTACCGAGAATTTTGAAGTTTTGCACGACAAGACGGCGGCGGTGGGAAGCAGACTGCTTTGCCGCGCCATTGCGATGTTGGCGGCAGACGAAGCGCCGCGCGAAAAGCAACCCGAAGAAGGGGCAAGTTATGCCGCCAAAATTACGCGCGAGGATTGCGTTCTTGATTTTTCACTGTCGGCAGGCGAACTTGCACGTCGCATCCGCGCGTTGTCGCCGATGCCGCTTGCGTTGACGGCGCTTCCAAACGGTCGACTGATAAAGATTTCTTCTGCCCGTGTTGTCGATGCCGACACGGTAAACGAAAAGGAAAAATGCGGTTTGGTCGCATCCCTTTGTGATCGCGGCGAGGGCGAAATTGTCGTTCTTTGCGCCAAGGGGGCGTTGGCACTCCTTTCGGTGCGCCCCGAGGGGAAGGGCACGATGACGGCGGCAGAATTTGTCCGTGGCAGAAGCCTGTCTGTCGGCGACGTCTTGTCGGCACCCGCATCACTTTTGGAGGGTGAACGTCGGTGAAGGGCCGCGCAGGAAAGATAAAAAACACCGCGCGTGCGGTGGCGCTTGCCGCCCTTATGCGCGCCGAGGAGGACGGTGCATACATTACGCTTGTAGCACCGCTTGGGGCAGAGGCATTAGAAGACGTTCGTGATCGCCGCTTGGCGGTTGCCCTCGCTTACGGTGTGACGGAACGGCGCATTACGTTAGATTACGTTGCAGGGCGGTTGCTTAAACGAAGCATTCGCGAACTTGAAGCACATACCCGCGCACTTTTGCGCTTGGCTTTATACCAGTTGATGTATATGACGCGTCTGCCCGCCTACGCCGTTGTCAACGAAACGGTTTCAATGGGACGGCATGCGGGCGAGAGGGCTCTTTTGAATGCGGTCCTTCGGCGCGCCGCAAACGATATACCCGCATTATCTGTTTTACCCGACAGGGAGAAAGATGCATTGCGGTATCTTTCCGTGCGATACGCACTTCCTTTGCCGCTTGTCCGCCTTTTCGTCAAAGAGTTTGGCGAAGAACGGGCAGAAAGTTTGGCGGCGGCCTTTCTTGTACGACCGCCACTTGCGCTCCGCGTTAACAATTGTCGCACAAGCCAAGCGGAGATGGAGGAGGCGTTGACGAAGGAGGGCTATTCGCCGAAGGCGATTTCGGATTTGCCCGATTGCCTTTTGCTTGACGGCAGTGCCGTGCCCGAGGAGTTGCCCGGGTTTTCGGAGGGACATTTTTTCGTGCAGGACAGTGCCTCGCAAAGGGCGGTGCGCGCCCTGCAACCGAAGGCGGGCATGCGTATTTTGGACGTGTGTGCTTGCCCCGGCGGTAAGACCTTTTCTGCATTTTGCATAGCAGACGGTCAAGCCGAGGTATATGCCACCGACTTGCACGAAAGCAAACTCACTTTACTGACAGGGACGGCAAAAAGACTGGGATTTCAACCGATGCTTGTGACGGCGCGCGATGCAACCGAGCGCCCGCCCGTCGAATGGGGCGCGTTTGACCGCATTATCTGTGACGTTCCTTGCTCGGGGTGGGGCGTCCTTCGTAAAAAGCCCGACCTTCGCCACCGCGAGTTGGCAGACGTTGATGCCCTGCCGCCTCTGCAACTTGCCATTTTGCAAGCATCCGCCTCGGCATTGGCAGAGGAGGGGCAAATCATGTATTCAACGTGTACGCTTCGCGCGTCAGAAAACGGCGACGTTGTCAGGGAATTTCTTGCAAAGAACGACGGATTTTCCCTACGCGAGGAACGTACCTTTTATCCCGACCGCGATGATTGTGACGGTTTTTACTACGCCATTTTAGAAAAGAAAAAAGTATAAACAAAACGAAAAAGGAGAGGAGGTCCTTTGCATGAATGAGAACAAAACGGAAAAAAAGGACATTCTTTCCTTGTTCCCAAACGAGTTGAAGGAACTTCTCGTGGAAAACGGGCAACCCGCTTACCGCGCAAAGCAGATAGCAGAGCATCTCGTGCGTGGGCAGGGCATTGAGGATATGCACACGTTGCCGCGCACGCTGCGCGAGTGGCTTTCCCGAAACTTCGTTTGCCGATTGCCGCGCATTTTAGAGAAAAAGGTGTCTTCGCGAGACGGCACCGTTAAGTATTTGATGGAGTTGACGGACGGCGAGTGTGTAGAAAGCGTTCTCATGAAGCACCGCTACGGGCAATCGCTTTGTATCTCCACACAGGTGGGATGCCGCATGGGTTGCCGCTTTTGTGCATCGACCTTGGCAGGGCGCGTACGCAATCTCTACGCATCCGAAATGCTCGGACAAGTGATTGTTGCCGCAAAGGACAGTGGAGAGCGCGTATCCCACGTTGTCATGATGGGCATTGGCGAGCCGCTTGATAATTACGAGGAATCGGTGCGCTTCTTGCGCTTGGTCAGTTCGCCCGATTTGCTTGGAATTAGTTTGCGAAACGTGTCGCTTTCGACGTGTGGCGTGGTGCCGGGCATAGAGCGATTGATGAAAGAAAATCTACCTATCACCTTATCCATATCGCTTCATGCGGCAACCGATGAGGCGCGAAGCAGTTTGATGCCCATCAATCGTACTTATCCCTTATCTTCCTTGCTTTCGGCCTGCGCCCGATGGTTTTCGGAAACGGGTCGTCGCATCTCGTTTGAATACACTTTAATTGCAGGGCAAAACGACACCATGCGTGATGCCGATACGTTGGCAACGCTTTTGCACAAATATTTAGACCCC
Organism: Eubacteriales bacterium; assembly: GCA_045536865.1. Taxonomy (GTDB): domain Bacteria; phylum Bacillota; class Clostridia; order Oscillospirales; family CAG-272; genus UBA1740. The sequence goes on along the minus strand of JAZSOK010000148.1, from coordinate 2,480 downwards.
GTTCATGCGCCCATTCACGTCAATTTGATTCGTGTCAATGCCGTGGCCGAAACGGGATTCCGAGAGGGAAGCACAAAAAGCGCACAGGATTTTGCCGATTTTCTCGGCAAGCGGCGGGTGAATGCCACCATCCGTCGTCGATTGGGCGACGATGTGGATGCCGCATGCGGTCAGTTGCGGCGGCGACACGCCAAAAGCACTGACGGCAACACAACCGAGGATTGACGAAAGAGAGTATAAGATGGAATTTTATTCATATAGCGACATCGGTCGGTGTCGCAGGGAAAATCAAGATTGCTGTGGACACACGGGAGAAAAGCACGCCTTTCTCGCCGTCGTTTGCGACGGTATGGGCGGTGCCGCCGCAGGTGATCTTGCGGCACGCACGGTGATGGAAAGTTTAACGGCAGACGTTCGTGCGACACTAAATAAGCGCGGAAAAGAGCGTCCGCCGATGGTCGGTGCCGAAATCAAAAGAATGCTCTGGTCTGCCGTGGATTCTGCAAATAAAAGGGTATACGAACTGGCAAAGGGCGACGATGCCCTGCACGGCATGGGAACGACGCTTGCGGCGGTATTCTTCTATTTTGGGCAGGCGTATACCGTCCACGTGGGCGACAGTCGCGTTTATCTTTTCAGAGAAGGGCAAATGCGCCGCCTAACACACGATCATTCTCTTGTGCAAAACTTGATTGATGCGGGAACTTTGACCGAGGAGGAGGCGCGCGTGCATCCCTCTCGCAACGTCATTACGCGTGCGGTCGGCGTGTCTGACGACGTTAGCGCCGAGTATGCGTCTTTGCCCTTGCAGTCGGGGGATCTGTTCCTATTATGCACGGACGGTTTGACGGGTATGGTTTCCGATGCGCGCATCACAGAACTTCTTTCTGCCGAAAAATCGGTCGCGGTAAAAGCAGAGGCGCTTATCAACGAGGCACTGGCCGAGGGGGGCGAGGATAACGTTACGGCGTTTCTCGTCGAGTGCGGCGAGGACGACGTGTATAGCGTGTGGGAAGCCCTGACAGAGGTTAAAACGGAAGATATTACGGCGACCTTCGGTATGGAAGCATCAAAAGACGAGGAAGTTCGCACCGGCAGAGAGGAGTTTGAATAATGGCTGCAAAAAGCTATGTTGGCAAATTGCTTGACGGTCGCTATCAGATAGTCGGGCGCACGGGAAGCGGCGGCTCTGCCCGCGTATACCGCGCGCAAGACATTTTGATGCATCGCACCGTTGCCTTGAAAATTCTCGAAGAAGATGAGACGGAGTATCGTATAAACTCCCGTAGTTTTGAAACAGAGGTGAAAGCCATTTCACTTCTTTCGCACCGCAACATTGTGACGGTCTACGACGTGTCTATGCGCGGTAGCGTGAAGTATATTGTCATGGAACTTGTGGAGGGCATTACCCTTCGGGAATACTTGGATTTTCATACCGTTCTTCCCGAAAAGGAAGTGATTGCCTGCACGCGGCAGGTGTTGTATGCCTTGCGAGAGGCGCACGACAAAGGGCTTGTCCACCGTGACATCAAGCCGCAAAATATCATGATTCTCCGCTCGGGACAGTTGAAGGTTGCGGATTTCGGTATCGCACGCCTGCCCGACAGAGATCATTTTCAAATGAGTGACCGTTCGGTCGGAACGGTGCATTATATCAGTCCCGAGCAAGCAACGACGAATCGTGTCGACGCCCGAAGCGATCTTTATTCGCTCGGCATCGTCATGTATGAGATGGCAACGGGCGTGCGCCCCTTTGATGCAAAGGACGCCTCCGTTGTGGCAATGATGCAGGTTTCGGATGAGCCGATGCCGCCGCGCCGCTTGCGCGAGGATTTGTCGCCCGCCTTGGAGCAGGTGATTTTGCGGGCAATACGCAAGGATCCCGATGCCCGTTATGAAAGTGCCGACGCCATGCTTCGCGCATTGGAACGGGCAAAAAAGCACCCGGGGAGCGTTTCTCGTGAGGATGCCGTTCGCGCGTCGGGCGGGACTGCAAAGATAGGATTTTTCGCCCGTCTTTTCGGCAAGAAAGACAAAAAAGAAATTGTTACGGAAGAGATTGACGGAAGACAGGAAGTCATTGAAGACGTCATGACGGTCGGTCTTTCCGAAGAAGGACCGAAGGAAGCGATAAAAGTTGAAGAAGGAGATGAGGATATGAAGGTGATTCTTGACCGTGAGGGCTACGAAAAGCGTCGTCGTCGTTGGGAAAATAAAGACGAAGCAGCCTTGAACGGGGCAGACGTGTGGGAAACGCCCGTATCGGCTTCTCCCGATAGCGAAAAAGAGATTGCTTTTGAAGAAGTCCCATCTGACGAAGTTCCTTCTGACGGTGCCCCTTCTAACGACGTCCCTTCTAACGACGTCCCTTCTAACGAAGGGGGTCTCACACAAGAGGATGCCACTCCCACAGAGGCATCTGCCGTGACGGAGAAAACAGACGAAGTCGGAGGCCAAGCGGGCTTAGGAAGACAAACCAA
>JAZSOK010000068.1:0-4233 GCA_045536865.1 Eubacteriales bacterium | reverse complement strand
GGCGGGGCGTGCAACCTCCCCCTTCCCTTGTGAACATTTTCAAGGAAATCAAAAGCGAATTGGGAATTGAGATACCCTCACACGGTGAATTGACACACTGGGCAAAGCAGGGGGTTTTACTCCTAAACACGGCGCTAACGGTGCGCGAAGGTCAACCGAACAGCCATCGCGGTCAGGGTTGGGAAACCTTGACGGATGCTATTATATCTCACCTAAATACCCTCGACCGCCCCCTTGTCTTTCTTCTTTGGGGCGCAAATGCGCGGGGTAAAAAGGCCCTGCTTCATTCGGGACATCATTTGATTTTGGAATCCCCTCACCCGAGCCCCTTATCTGCCTTTAACGGCTTTTTCGGGAACGGCCACTTCAAAAAAGCAAATGAATTTTTAGAAAAAAACGGTATGATGCCGATTGATTGGTCATTACCAAACTAAACTATTGGAGGACTGTCCCGTACGGTCCTCCAATTTTATTGCATATCATAGAAAATAATAAAAAGGGGCGTTAGATATAATAAAAAACACAGAGAACTTCGATGCGAAATTCTCTGCGTTTTTTATTTTTATTCAATCATCAATGAGTAAGGATTACGATGAATTAGCCGTTCAAGCGTGCTTCCAAAGCGGCAAGTTCATCATAAAGTTCCTTCGGAACACGGTCGCCGACGGACTTGTAGAATTCACGAATGCCTGCGGCATCTTCCTTCCAAAGGTCCGTATCAACGTCGAGCAAGCCTTCGACCGTTTCCGTCGAAATGTCAAGGCCGTTCAAATCCAAATCACTGACAAAGGGTACGTAACCGATGGGTGTCTTCTTGGCATCTACCTTACCTTCGCAACGTGCCAAAATCCACATCAAGACGCGCATGTTGTCGCCAAAGCCTGGCCATATAAAATGTCCCTCATCGTCGGTACGGAACCAGTTGACGTTAAAGATTTTCGGCGGGTTCGGAATGCGCTTACCCATCTCCAACCAGTGTGCCCAGTAGTCGCCCATATCATAGCCGACGAAGGGACGCATTGCCATGGGGTCACGGCGGACAACACCGACCGCACCTGCGGCGGCAGCGGTTGTTTCCGATGCCATGATGGAACCGACGAACGTACCGTTTTGCCAATCGGTAGACTGGTAAACAAGGGGAGCCGTCTTTGCACGGCGACCGCCGAAGACGATTGCCGAAATCGGCACGCCTGCGGGATCATTGAACTTATCGGAAATGCAGGGGCAGTTAATAGCCTTTGCGGTAAAGCGAGAGTTGGGATGTGCGCCGCAAGTGGACTTATCCTTCTTGTCGTACTTTTTGTAATCCCACTTGTTGCCGCGCCAATCAATGGCATCGGCAGGAGGATTGTTATCAAGACCTTCCCACCAAACGGTGTTGTTGCTCAAATCGTGAACAACGTTCGTGAAGATGGTATCACGGCGCGTTGTCGCCAATGCGTTATAGTTAGAATGCTCGTTTGTGCCGGGGGCAACGCCGAAGAAGCCGTTTTCAGGGTTGACTGCCCAGAGTCTGCCGTCACGACCGATACGGAGCCATGCAATATCGTCACCAACGCACCAAACCTTGTAGCCCTTTTCACGATAGTATTCGGGCGGAATCAGCATTGCCAAGTTGGTCTTACCGCAAGCGGAGGGGAATGCGGCAGAAATATACTTAATATCGCCGTCGGGGCTTTCAATACCGAGGATGAGCATGTGCTCTGCCATCCATCCCTCTTTTCTGCCGAGGTAGGAAGCAATACGGAGCGCGAAGCACTTCTTACCGAGAAGAACGTTTCCACCGTAACCGGAGTTTACAGACCAGATGGTGTTGTCCTCGGGGAAATGGCAGATATATCTGTTTTCCTCGTCGATATCTGCTTTGGCATGCAATCCCTTGATAAAGCCATCGGCATCGCCCATTGCTTCAAGAACTGCCGTGCCAACACGTGTCATAATGAGCATGTTGAGAACGACGTAAATAGAATCCGTCAACTCGATACCGTACTTGGCAAAGTCACTGCCAACGATACCCATGGAGTAAGGAATGACGTACATGGTGCGTCCCTTCATGGAGCCGCGATACAGGTGAGAAAGTTTTTCGTAACAATCGGCGGGTGCCATCCAGTTGTTGATGGTACCTGCATCTTCTTTCTTCGTTGTGCAAATAAAGGTGCGGTTTTCTACGCGGGCAACGTCGTTCACCGCTGTTCTATGCAAATAGCAACCGGGCAACAGATCCTGATTCAATTTAATCATCTCGCCGGAAGCACATGCCTCTGCACGCAAAGCCTCTGCCTGCTCCTCCGTGCCGTCAATCCAGACGATGCGATCAGGCTGTGTCATCTCTGCCATCTCGTCAATCCACTTCAAGACATACTTGTTGTTGGTCATAACCTTTTCTCCTTAATCTATTTTTTATAAAATTGTAATACAGTTTTTCAGTTGCCCTCCCAAAAGAAAGCCAACTTTCCACGAATTTAATTATATCACGCATTTGTCAAATTTGCAAGAGAAACGGCAAATAATTGCATTTTTAACAAATCATTCATATTTGAAAATTTGATAATAAAAATAATACTATGTTAACATTTTGATTGTAATATATTCACACACGTATGGTAGCATATAAGTTGTTTGCATACACCTCACACGCTATTTTGGAGGATTTTTTTGTGGGAGAAAAAATAAGACTTCACATTCTCTATCCTATCGTTTCCGCATGGAAACGCGTATCACGTCATATCAACCAGTTTATTCCCTTTCTTTTTGCATTGCTCATAATACAAGGCGTGCTTTTTACCACTCTTTTCTTTTTTGAAACAAATGCAAAAAATGAAAAAGACCTCATTCGTTCTGAATACGACTATCATTTGCAGATCACGGGGTTAACGGACTATCAAGCCATGAAACTTGAAGAAAAACTCTTCCCCACCACGACAAATTCAGAAATTTCGGAACGGAAATATCTTATCAAACATGACCTTGACCCAAGCAAACCGGGCGATGAGGTTTACGATGCCTATTATTTCCTCATCACGGGCAACAAGGACTACGGCTTTTTATCCTTCGTCCCCGATACCCTCGAAAGCAATTACGAAAGTTTTCTTTACCGCACCGCCTCTGTCTTAAAGGAGGAAGGAAACCCCATAATCACGACTTCCCCCCTCTACGAACTTTCGGCTCGCATGGCGCGTCAACAGGTCTATTGTGCGCTCTTGATGTTGGTTTTGGCAGCCGTGTCCATTTCTATTTTGGTGGCGCTTTTCAATATTCGTGCCAATAGTTGCAAATTTACATACGGTATGTATTCCTCGTGCGGGGCAACCTCAAAAAAATTAGAGGGTATTGCTTTTTGCGAATTGCTGATTTGTACTGCCCTGACCATTATCCCCGCTTTTCTACTCTCTCTTTTGGCTTGCCATTTTATTTTTACAGCACAAAGCATCGCCTTTTATTTCACCGTTTCTCGCGCACTGTTTGAAATTCCGACCATCCTTTTGGTACTCTTTCTATCCGTCTGCCCCGCCATGAAGATGTTGGCAAGAAAGGAGCCTAACACGCTTCTTCGTGCAGAGGACAATTCCAACCTCATCACACCACCGCGAAAATCCCTTTTTCTGCATAAAAAAACGTTCCCGCGTGATTATGAGCGCATTACTGCGCGCCGTTTTAGCCGTTATCATATCCGCCTGGCAATTACCTCTGCGCTTTTGTGCACCGTTTTTGTTTCGGGCTTATATGTCACCGAGGTCTACCAAAAGGAAACGGCACTTTCGGCAGATATTGCCCATGACTTCACCTTTACCTTCAAAGAACAAACCTACATAGACGATGTAACCGCCGCCAAATTCAGAAACACAACGGGCGTTGACCGTGTCCACAAGTCTTACTCGTCAATAGATGCCTTTGATTTAACCTCCCACGTCTTGCTAAAAAAAGAGGATGTCAAAATCCTTTCGGGACTGTCTTCCTACCCTAAAAACGATGCCTACTGTGTCACAAACGACGTGCAGTACATGGCGGCAATGGACATGGATATCTTTCATCTGCTCGGTGAAACCTATCGCATAGAGGGAGACCCCGCCGCCGTGCTTACCGATGACCGCACGATTGTCATTGGTGCAGGCTACCAAAACCGTGACGTTCTCGACTATCAAGTGGGGGATTCCGTCTTTATCGGTATCTATACGGAAGAGCCGCCCCCCGAGGACTACGAACTTGTCACCGATGAAAACGGCAAAGAATCTT
>JAZSOK010000024.1:0-17455 GCA_045536865.1 Eubacteriales bacterium | reverse complement strand
TGACCTTTGCATTAAAGCGCGGAGAGGTGGCGCTTTGGAATCTTTATCCCATCGTTGACGGCAAGGCGTCCATTGGCGAAGCGGGGCCTTACATGGGATGCGCTACCGAGAAAACCGAAGAGGTTGCTCTGTAAATTATGTATTGATTAAAAACAAAACGAAGTCGGTGTCCAAAACGGACACCGACTTCGTTTTTTTAAAAATGCGATTTCAAAAATATTCAATCATAGGAATGTGGGTGGGGATAGAAGAAACATCCACAATCAACATCCCGTCGAACGTTTGTAAAACACCGATGATTAGAGCAGTTTTTCTTACAACAAATCACGTAAAGAATTGTTTGCAAAAATCAATGATTGTCAAGGGGGTTTAAGCCGAGAACGGCAGCACCGAGAATGCCTGCATCGTTGCCGAGTTTGGCAATTTTGAGGGTGGTACGCTTGTTTTTGGGGAGATTACGGGTGTAAATCTCGTGGTCAATAATTTCCAAGAGGGGTTTTAACAGATAGTCGCCTTCGTTGCAGACGCCGCCGCCGATAGAGAGAATTTCGGGTTGGAAAATGTTGATTACGTTGGAAAGACCGTCTGCCAAATAGTCAATATATTCATCGACAACTTTTTTGGCAACCTCGTCACCGCGCTTCATGGCATTGAAAGCGGTGCGCGCCGTAACCTTCCCACCGTTTTGGTCAACGTCTTCAATCATCATGGTGGAGATATTCTTTAAGCGGCATTCCGCAATCTTTTCTTTTGTCATGTTGGTCAAGCCCGTGGCCGAACTGTATGCCTCCCAACAACCGCGGCGACCGCAGGAGCATTGACGGCCGTGGTGGCGGATGATCATGTGTCCGAGTTCACCTGCGGCACAGTTGAAGCCCGAGTAAACCTGGCCGTTGATGACGATACCGCCGCCAACACCCGTTCCCAGTGTGATCATCACGGAGTTCTTTGCACCCTTGGCAACGCCTGCAATGGCCTCGGCGAGAGCGGCGGCATTGGCGTCATTTTCAATAAGAACTTTTTTGATGCCCGAGTATTCGCTAAATAGTGCCGCAATGGGGAAGTCGTCAAAGGGAAGATTGTTCGAATGCTCGACAACGCCTGTTTCGCTGTTTGCCGTTCCGGGGGTCGCAATTCCCGCGTAGGCAATCTCATCCTTCGAAATGCCTTTCTTATCTAAAAGACGAACGGCAAGGTCGGCCATGTCCTTGATGATTTGCTCACCCGGACGGTTGGCGTTTGTGGGGACGCTGCCTTTTTCAATGATTTCAAAGTTGCTATTGACAATACCGATGGCAATGTTGGTACCGCCTAAGTCTACGCCGATATAATACATAGTTCTTTTTGCATGCGACGCGATGCGCGCACGTCCTTTCTGTTTTTTGCCCCGTGGGAGAGCCTTGGGCGAGGTAATATCTCATTTGGACACGCCTTTGAAAGCGCACAAGCAAACGGCGCGCAATGCAAAATGCATGATCGTTACTCCTATAAAGAATTATACCCGTTTTACAAGTATTTGTCAATAGATTAAAGAAAAAACAAGAGAGGAAAAAACATTTTTATTGCCCTGTCTGAAAAGAACATTCACAAAAAATTAACAGGCCTTTTTTGCGAAAAGTGTTGAAATCTATACTAAAAAAGTATATAATACAATTTTAGGACAACCGATTAAGTTGCTGCCTCTTTTTTGGCGGCGGCTGGCGCTTTTAGGAATACGCAAAGGGCATGCCTTTTATTGGAATAGGAAAGGAACAGACAAGCATTCGATGGAAAAACGGTTTGTATACGCAGATAATGCGGCAACAACGCCGGTTGCGGCGGAAGTGGTCGAGGCAATGATGCCTTGCTTAAAGGACATATGGGGAAATCCTTCCAGTATGCACAGTAAGGGAGCAGAGGCGAAGGAACGCTTGGATGAAGCAAGAAGCACGGTTGCTACTTGCTTGCATTGCACGCCAAAAGAAATTTTCTTTACCTCTTGCGGAAGTGAGTCGGACAACTGGGCTCTGCGCGGCGCTATCGCCAAGTCCGGTGGCAAAAAGCACATCATCACTTCCAAGTTTGAGCATCACGCCGTTTTGCATGCGTGTGCCGCGCTTGAAAAAGAAGGTTGCCGTGTGACGTATCTTGACGTGGACGGCGATGGCTTTGTGCAACCCGATACACTGCGTCGTGCCATTGACAGTGATACGGCCATCGTATCTATTATGATGGCAAACAATGAAATCGGTACTATTCAACCCATTCGTGAGTTGGCGGATATTGCACACGAGGCAGGGGCTCTCATGATGACAGATGCCGTTCAGGCGGTGGGGACTATTCCCGTCAATCCGACCGAACTCGGTGTGGACCTGCTTTCTCTATCGGGACATAAATTTCATGCGCCGAAGGGAATTGGCGCCCTCTACATTCGCCGCGGTGTTTCTATCGGCAATTTGATTGAGGGCGGTGGGCAGGAACGGCGCCGTCGCGCAGGAACGGAAAACGTTGCTTACGCCGTTGGTATGGCACGCGCCTTGCAGTTGGCAATAGAGCGCTTGCCCGATATGGCACGTGTGGCCGCAATGCGTGACAGACTGATTGACGGACTTTTGCAAATTCCCGCATCGCGTTTACACGGCGCACGGACAAACCGTCTGCCGGGTAACTGCAACATCGGTTTTGATTGCATAGAAGGGGAGAGCATGCTTCTCCTTTTAGACATGGCGGGCATTGCCGCTTCAACAGGTTCTGCTTGTTCATCCGATTCTCTTGAACCGTCACACGTGCTACTTTCTATCGGTGTGCCGCATGAAAAGGCGCACGGCTCGCTTCGCTTCTCTTTGTCACATGAGAACACGGATGACGATGTAAACTATATTTTACAAACCTTGCCGCCGATTATTGAACGCCTGCGGGCAATGAGCCCCATTTGGAATCAACCGCGTTCCTGAGTGGTGAGGGGAATACGCAAAACATTTTGGATCATATGGAGGGAACAACATGCAGTACAGTGCAAAGGTTATGGATCATTTTTCCAATCCGCGCAACGTCGGTGAACTTGCCGATGCGAACGGCGTGGGTATGGTAGGAAACGCCAAGTGCGGCGATATTATGCAGATGTTTTTGAAGATAGAGAACGACGTTATCGTTGATGCTAAGTTCAAGACTTTTGGTTGCGGTGCCGCCATTGCCACGTCCTCTATGGCAACCGAACTTGTCAAGGGAAAGCCTTTGTCCGAAGCACTTGCTTTGACGAATGTGGCAGTTGTAGAGGCACTGGACGGTTTGCCGCCCGTGAAAATTCATTGCTCCGTCTTGGCAGAGGAGGCCATCAAGAGTGCCATTGCAGATTATTATCACAGAATTGGCAGGGAAGTCGATTTTGAGTATGAGCATAGTTGCGACGGTTGCTCTGCCTGCGGCCGCGTTGATTAAAGCGTGATCAATCGCGTTTTCTACATTATTATATAATAAGAGTGTAGGGTTGCCGCATAACGCCGGTATATCGGCAAGCCCCTTCTTTGGAAGCAGACGTCTCCGTCTGCTTCCTTTTTTTATGCTCGGCGGCATCCAATCTATCCTTTTTGGCGCATAATGAGGACAAGTTAGACATATCTTGTAAATGAAAAAACTCGTTTGGTCAATGTGTAGAAAAATGATGTAAAAAATTGTTGAATTTGCACAAACGAAGAAAACATTTTTTATAGGGCGCATTTGTCAAATAATGGAATAAAAATATAAAAATAAATCAACATGACAATTAAAAATCACTATTTTACGCCTAATTTACTGTATATTTATGTTAAAAAATATTTAACACGATTTGATTGTTGAGAGAGCATCAAAAACACCGACGCGCTTTTGATGGGTCTGAAAAGCGAAAAAATGACGCCCTTCTTCGATTTTTTACCCGAAAAAACGCGTGGGGACTGATAAAAAAGCGATTTTAATTATTGACTTTTGGTGTGAAATATGATATGATGTATTATATATTGGGTAATTATGCGTCGCCCCCCGAACGGTTCTCGGACGGGAAAACAGAGCGACAAACATGCGACTTACTTGACTTGAGGAGGAAAACCATGAAGAAAACCAAGTTTTCGCGGATTCTCTCGATGCTTTTGGCACTTCTCATGTTATCCGGTACTTTCGTTGCCATGCCCGTGGCAGCGGCAGAGGATACTGAACTTGGTGCAGAAGCAGGAGGGGACATTACGGCAGAGGCCTTGAATGAGGCTTTGAATGCCACAGGCTATGAGACGTATCTCTCGTCTGTTGTGGCTTCTCTGCGTTACGAGCCGAGTGCAAGACCGAGAATTTTGCTCGGTGCCTATCATGACGGCTTGAACGAGGAGCAGAACAAGGCAGGAGTTCTTCACACCATTGTGCAGGAACTCGTGGCGGATGGAAGCATTTCTCCTGTTGACGTTGACAGTGAAAGCGCCGTTCTTGCTTTGGGCGAGGCAACGAAAACGAAGATTATTGTCAAATTAACGGACGAGCAGGTGACGAAGTACCTTCGTGGTACAAACGCCATCACGTCCATTGATGTGATGAATTATACTGCAACCGGCGATAATGGAAAAACCCGTCCTGCGGTAGACACCGATTTCTTCGTGGCAGGTGATTACAAGCAATCCGTGTATCTTTCCGATTCGGGCACCGTCACTTGGAAATTCAACGTGACGGAGGAAGAAGCAGGCTTCTACAACATCCGTATGCAGTATTACCCCGTGGAAGGAAACGTGTCCACTATTCAGAGGATGATGTACATTGATGGGTCTGTTCTTTTCGCAGAAGCGCGCAGTCTTTCCTTCTCGAAGATATGGAAGTACGATTATAACGACGGAAACGGAAACGGTATTGCCGACTACAAAGAAGGCTTGCATGCATTCCGCCAGGACAAGAACAAGAACGATCTACGCCCTGATTCCAAGCAGGCACCGACATGGCGTTCTTATTTCTGTGCTGACTCCGAAGGTTTCTATTCCGATTATTTCCAGATTTACTTTGCTCCGGGCGAACACTCGATTTCTCTTTCGGGTGTGCGTGAGTCCTTGGTTTTGGGTGGTATAGAGTTGGTTCCCGCAACGTCCACCGTTGCATATAAGGATTACATCGCTCAGTATGAAAAGGTGGCAGGTAGCCACAAATACGGTTCCTCGGTCGTCCGTTTGGAGGCAGAAACGCCCTTTGCCGTTTCCGATACCTCTGTATATGCGGGCAACGACCGTTCCTCCGCAATCAACTCGCCGACAAGCGCAACTTCTCAATACTACAACGTGCTTGGGCGTGAAGGTTATGGAGCCATGGGACAGTGGACGGCCTATGAATTCACCGTTGAAGATGACGGTTTCTACTCCTTCGCCATGAGATATCATCAAACGGCATTGGAGGGTATGTTCGTTTCCCGTGCGATTAAACTTTGGAGTGACGACGGCGCTTACGGTCTTGCAGATGGAACGCCGACGCTTCCTTTTGCCGAGGCGACCACCGCGCGCTTTGACTACAATAAGAGTTGGCAGGTGGAAACCTTAAACGACGGCGAAAACGATTTTGAGTTCTATTTCAAAAAAGGTGTTACATATCGCGTTTATTTTGAGGTTAGTTTGGGCCATTTGGCCGAGATTATCGGCAAGGTTCAAAGTTCGCTTTCCACAATCAATGACTGCTACCTTAGCATTTTGAAGTTGACGGGTGCATCCCCTGACGAATACCGTAACTACAACTTCACCCAGGTGATGCCCGGCACCGTTCGTAACCTCCTCCTTGAGTCAATTAACCTATATAAAGTTTCTGAGGATCTGCAAAAAATCTGCGGTACAACAGGCTCGCATATCGCAACGCTTGACCGTGTCGCCTTCCTTTTGAACCGCATGGGAAGTGATGAGAGCGAAATCGCTCCCAACCTGTCAAACTTAAAATCCTATATCGGTACGCTCGGTACGTGGATCAACTCTTCAAAAGCACAGAGTTTGACAATCGATTATCTCACCGTTCAATCGGTCAATGAAGAACTGCCAACGGCAGGCGCAAGCATTTGGCAGTCAATGGGCTTTGAATTTAAGTCCTTCTTTGCAAGTTTCGTTGTTGACTACAACGCCATGGGTGTTACCGACGGGGTTGAGTGTGATACAACGCTTGAAGTTTGGCTTGCCACAGGTCGTGACCAGTCGCTTATTTGGCGTAACATGATCGATAACCAGTTTACACCCGAAAAGCAAATTGCCGTGCAGTTGAAACTTGTTGCGGCAGGTACACTTCTCCCATCCGTTTTGGCAGGGCAGGGACCTGATGTCTATATCGGCCTTGATAGTGCAAGCACGATCAATTACGCAATTCGCAGTGCCATTTTGCCCGTTGAGAAATATGCGGGCTTTGACGAGCGTCTTGGCTATGATACATATGATGAAGACACCAACACCTACTACATGGATGGAGTACAGATCCCCACAAACGAGGTCTACTTCAATAACGCCAATATGATTCAGTTGTCTCTCTACGGCAGAAGTTACGGCGTGCCCGAAACCGCCAGTTTCCCCATGCTTTTCTACCGTAAGGACGTCCTGGCGGAAATGGGCGTATCGGTGCCTAAGACGTGGGATGATCTTCTGTCAATTGCACCGCAATTCCAGGCCAACAACATGGAAATCGGTCTTGGTTATGCGGGTGCCATCAACATCTTCATTTACCAGAACGGCGGTAGTCTCTGGCGCTATGAGGATAATCAAATTTACGAGAAAAAGTATGCAGGCGCGCATATCGGTCTCGATAGCGATGAGGCACTTGGTGCATTCAGATATCTAACTCGCTTGTATACGGACTATTCTTTCCCTGTCACCTTTGATGCGGCTAACCGTTTCAGAACGGGTGAAATGCCGCTTGTTATCGCCGATTACTGCGGTACATACAACCAGTTGGTCGTGTTTGCTTCGGAAATTAGCGGACTTTGGGAATTTGCCGCCATGCCCGGCACGGTGCGTACGGATAAGAACGGTAAAGAAATTATCGACTCTCGCTCCGTTGCTACCGTGAGTGCGGTAGTTATGCTTGAGGGTTGTGAGAATAAAGAAGATGCTTGGGAATTCATGAAGTGGCAGTGCGGTGCCGATGTGCAGGCACAGTACGGCAACGAGATGGTTGCCTTGGTCGGCCCTGCCGCCAAGTATGCCACCGCCAACATGCAGGCTTTGAAGGATCTTTCGTGGTCTACTTCCGAGTATAACGCTCTTATGGATCAGTTCGAACTTTTGGCACCCGTGCCCAACTACCCCGGTTCTTACATTATTGCCCGTTATACCAACTTCGCCTTCCTTGATGCTGTGAACGCCGGTGCTGACGCTGTGGAATCTTTGCAGTCATACATCACAACCATCAATAAGGAATTGGCTCGTAAGCGCGCAGAATTCGACGGCAAAGTCTTTGCCGACGGCAGTACATTTGATGTGCCTGTTCTTGATATTGGCGAGAAACCGCCTCAAAAGAAGTAAGCACAATCCGACAAATATGATGCCGTTTCGGCAAATTCAAATCTTTCAAGGAGAGAAGATTCATGTCAAAGAATCAAGAAACAAAGCGCGCTGTATCCCGTAAAGAGATGACACGCGCGCAGTGGACATGGAAAGAGATGAAGCGCAATAAGGTCGCCTATCTGATGGTCGGTCCCTTTATGCTACTCTTCCTCGTTTTTACTATTTTCCCCGTGTTCTTTTCCATTTTCTTGAGTTGCACGGAGTTCAACATGCTTGAAGCTCCGAAGTGGCTCGGCGCAGATAACTTTATTCGTTTGTTCCTCGATGATGATATTTTCATCATTGCTATTAAGAACACATTGATTTTTGCCGCCGTTACGGGGCCTGCCTCGTATTTGCTTTCCCTTTTGGTGGCATGGTTCATCAATGAACTTTCACCGAAAATTCGTGCGGTTGTTACCCTTGTATTCTATGCACCGTCCATTTCGGGTGCGGTGTACATGGTTTGGCAGATTTTGTTCTCGGGTGACTCGTACGGATGGGTAAACGGCACGCTTATGGATCTTGGATTGATCGATTCACCAATCCTGTTCTTTAATGATGCGAACTACGTTATGCCGCTTTGTATTGTGGTTGCACTTTGGACATCACTCGGTACGGCGTTTCTGTCCTTTATCGCAGGTTTGCAGACCATTGACCGCAGTCTTTACGAGGCGGCGGCGGTGGACGGCATCAAAAACCGTTGGCAGGAACTTTGGTATATCACGCTTCCGAAAATGCGTCCTCAGTTGATGTTCGGTGCCGTGCTTTCCATTACGCAGTCATTCGGCTTCGGTGCTATCGTTACCGCGCTCTGCGGTTTCCCCTCTGTCGATTACGCGGCGCACACCATCGTTCACCATTTGGATGACTATGGTGGACAGCGTTTTGAGGTCGGCTATTCCTCGGCAATTGCGGTCGTACTGTTCGTCATCATGTTGGGCAGTAACTTGGCCGTTAAGAAACTGATATCAAAGGTGGGACAGTGATATGGCAAAGCCAAAGAAACTTAGAACACGCTCTCATAAAGTTGTCCTTAACCGTTCTGCCGGCGGCGATTTAGGTATTACCGTATTCTTGACAATCATGGGTGTCTTTATGTTCCTTCCCATGTTATACGTGATTATGCAGTCCTTAAAGCCGCTTGATGAACTCTGGATGTTCCCACCCCGTTGGTACGTTATTAACCCGACGCTATCTAACTTCGGTGACCTGTTCTCACTGATGAACGACTCGTGGGTGCCTTTCTCCCGTTACGTATTTAACACGGTGTTTATTACGTTCTGCGGAACACTCGGTAACTTGATTTTGGCTTCCATGGCAGCATATGCTTTGGCAAAGTTGAATTTCCCCGGAAGAAACGTTTTGTTCCAAATGGTCGTTTATTCACTCATGTTCCACCAGACGGTTAACCAGGTGACACACTTTATCATCCTTAGTTATATCGGCGCCGTGGATACATACTTGGCAATCATTCTTCCTGCTTTGGCGGGAACGATGGGCCTTTATCTCATGAAGCAGTTTATGGAAAGTTCGGTTTCCGATGCCGTTTTGGAAAGCGCCCGTTTGGATGGCGCATCGGAGTTCCGCACCTTCCTCACTATTGCCATGCCGATGGTTAAGCCTGCTTGGCTCACGTTGATTATTGAGTCTTTCAAGGGACTTTGGAACACAGGCGCTTCCGTGTATATTCACTCCGAGCAGTTGAAGACGTTTAACTATGCTATTCAACAGATCGTTTCGGGCGGTATTGCCCGTGCGGGTGCGGGCGCAGCGGCAACGGTTGTCATGATGCTCGTGCCGATTACGGTATTCGTGGTGAGCCAGAGCCAGATCATCGAAACAATGGGCTCCAGTGGTATGAAGGATTAAGGAGGTGCAAACATGAAAAAAACAATGAAACTCCTTTTGGTTATTCTTTGTGCCATCATGGTTTTCGGTGCTCTCCCTGCTTCCGCCGTCGAGCCGTATCAGACATACACCTATTCGAGCGACGGAAAAGCGCTCTATTCTCCTGCGGCATACAAGCCTGTTATTAGTGTTGATTCCAAATACATCGGTTTGTACGATCTTGAAAATCCCGTCAGTTTTGATGATGCCGCGGATATTGAAGCCGATAAGGACGGCAATATCTACTTGGCAGACACAAAGAACAACCGTATCGTTGTCATGGACGAGTATTATCGCTTGAAGTATGTCATTGACGGCTTCGTGAATGAGTACGGTGCGAGCGATACACTGTCTGCCCCCCGCGGTCTCTTCGTTTTTGAAGATCAACTCTACGTTTGTGATACCGAACAAGAGAGAATTGTGGTCTTTGACCGTCGTGACGGTTCTTATGAGCGCATTGTGCCGAAGCCGGAATCTGCGCTCTTCGGTGAGGATGCTCTTTATAAGCCGATTGCCGTGGCCGTGGATAAGTACGGACAAATTTTCGTCGTTTCCTCCACAACCAACCAAGGTGTTATTTTGATGACACAGGACGGTACGTTTACAGGTTTTATCGGCGCACAGAAGGTCGTTTACAGTGTCTTTGATATCATTTGGCGCCGTTTTATGACCGAGGAGCAGTTGGCGCAACAGGTGCAGTACACCTCCACCGAGTTTAACAATATTTCTATTGACTCGGACGGGTTTGTGTACGTCACCACCTCCGCCATCGAAGAGTCACAACAGGTATCGGCCATCACATCCAAGTCTGCGGACTACTCTCCCGTTAAAAAGTTGAACTCCGCAGGTAATGAAATCATGAAGCGTAACGGCTTCTTTGACCCGGGTGGAGAAGTTGACGTATCTACTCTGTCAGATGCAAAAATCAGCGGTCCTTCCACCATTGTCGACGTGGCAATCGGTGACGAGGGAAGTTGGTCTATCATTGACTCCAAGCGCAACAAGATTTTCACCTACGATCAAAACGGTAACCTTTTATTTGCTTTTGGCGATAGCGGTGAGCAACTCGGTAACTTGAAGAGCGTTACTGCCATCACCTACCAAGGCTCCAACATGGTCGTTTTGGACGGTCGTTCCGATTCCTTTACCGTTTATCAGCGTACCCCTTATGGTAACTTCTTGATTGACGCGTTGAAATATGAGAACGAACGCGATTTTGAAGGTTCTATTGAGGCATGGCAAAACGTTCTCCGTCAAAACAATAACTTTGACGCTGCCTATATTGGTGTCGGTAAGTCCCTCTACCGCAATTCGCAGTACGAGGAGGCTATGGAGTATTTTGAGGCCGCCTACGATGCCGAAAACTATTCCGTTGCCTACAAGGAAGTCCGCAAGGCGTGGATTGAGGATTACTTCTTCTTAATCCCCTTGGTTTTAATTGCTGTCGTGGTTTTGTGGATTCTTTTCAGTCGCTTTACAAAGCGAGTCAATTACGAGACGTCCATTTCGACAAAGAAACGAACGTACGTGCAAGAACTTTGCTACGTTTTCCATTTAATTTACCATCCGTTTGACGGCTTCTGGGATTTGAAGCATGAAAAGCGCGGCTCGGTGAGGGCGGCATCAACGGTTATTGTCCTCACTATTCTTGCATTCTTCTATCAGTCGGTGGGTACAGGATATATCGCCAACCCGTCGAATTCTTATTCCACCATTTTCGTGCAGATCCTCGCAGTTGCGGTGCCGCTTATTTTGTGGACGGTGTCCAACTGGTGCTTGACAACGCTCTTTGACGGTGAAGGTTCCTTCAAGGATATCTACATCGCCTGCGGTTACGCCATTGCACCGTTGCCCATTCTCGTCACTATCTCCACTGTGTTGACAAACATTTTGACGGCGGAAGAAATGGCAATCACCACATTGCTTGTATCTATTGGATTTATTTGGGCAGGATTGCTGCTCTTCTTCGGTATGGCAGTTACTCACGACTATACGATGGGTAAGAACATGATTACCGTTATCGGAAGCGTCTTGGCGATGGCTGTTATTATGTTCGTTGCCATTTTGTTCTCCAGTTTGATCGCAAAGATCGTTTCGTTTGTATCCTCGATTGTCATCGAGGTCAGTTATCGTATGTAAAGGAGTGATGAGCATGAAAAAATACAGATTGATCGCACTATTCCTCTCTGTAGCGCTCTTGAGCGGTTGCTTATCTCTCCTTACACCGCTCTCCGCTTCGGCGGAAGAGGGAGACGTGGAGACAGGGGCAGATCCTAACGCGTTTGCCGATTACGATTCTGCGACTGACTTGGCAATGACTTCCCGCGAATATGCCTCCGCACAGGAATATTTGGATAAGTTTATGGAACTTCGCGTGACGTCGGGCGCTTATCAACTTTACGCCAATCCTTTTACGGGTGAGGTTGCACTGAAAAATCGCCTGACGCACCAAATCCTTTCTACAAACCCCATTAACTTCTTGGAAGACGAGGAAACCAAACTTCCCGACGCAACGAAGGAGAAACTCCTTTCCCAAGTTGTTATTTCCTATAAGGATGAAACCGGTACGTCAGCGACCATGAACAGTTTTACCGAGGCGGCAAAGCGCGGTCAGATTGTCATCCGCGATATCAAAAAGGGTATCCGCGTAGAGTATATCATTGGTCGTTTGGACACGACGTATCTCTTGCCGGGATACATCATGAAGGATCGTTTCGAGAGTGAAATTCTCGGTCCTATCGTGGAGCAAATGGAAGAACAACTTGCCGGTTACGGTGCGCCCGCTTACGATCCCGCAGGCAGGTACACACAGGTTGAGTATTTCCAAGAGATGGCTTCTACCTATTCTTCTACGGAGCATACTGCATTCCAAAACACATATTTCGCATATATGAAGATCGTTGCGAGTTATGCGTTAAACGATCCGAATGCAAACGTTGCGACATCAACCATTGAGTCCATGCAGGAGGTTTTCCCAATCACTGCCGAAAAGGATGAGGACGGAAAATTCTATGCTATCTATACCTTGGCAACCGACATTCGTGACAACGGTAAGTCAACGCTTGAAGGGTATATTAAGCAGTACTGCCCCGACTATGGTTATGATGATCTGGAAGCGGATCACGACGCAACCATGTATGTGGCAGAGGATGTCGCACAACCGCTATTCAGGTTGGCACTTGAATACGTTCTTGAAGAAGACGGTATGCAAATTCGTTTGCCGTCGGGCGGTATTCGTTACGACGAAACGTTCATTACCTTGAACGACATCATGATCACCCCCTATTTCGGTGCAGGTGTTCTTGATAAGGACACCGAGTCCAAGGACGGTTATATTTTCTTCCCCGATGGAACAGGCTCCATTATGGAGTTTGCGGACCTTTACAACGAGCACGTTCAAGTTTCCGTTGCACGTACAAACCAAGTGTACGGTCCTGACTATGCTTACTACTCTGTGGAAGGAAGTCAGCATCAGGAAACCATTCGTATGCCCGTATACGGTCTTGTAGATACCGAAAAAATTTCCGTACCTCTTCCTACTGAAACCGAGGGTGAAGAACCGATTTACATGGATATGGAAACAATGCGTGGCTTCCTCGCCATTGTGACAGAGGGAGACGCTTTGACCGACATCGCCGTGGAATTCGGCGCGACGACACATCCCTTTGCATCTGTTTATTCGCAGGTAACACCGCGCCCGTCGGATGAATACAGTCTTGAAAACGCCATTTCCGCAAGCGGCTCTTCCGATCAGAAGTGGACGGTTGTCTCCGAGCGCAAGTACACGGGCAACTATACGACGAAGATTGTCATGCTAACCGATAAGGTACTCGGCGACGAGTTGATTGTCAACCCCGATAACAACATTGATAGTTATTATCGTGCAGACTGGGTTGGTATGGCACATGCCTATCGTGATTACTTGGTTAAAAACGGTGTGATAAACCGTTTGACAGAAACAAAGTCGCAACTTCCGCTTTATCTTGAAACGTTCGGTTCCTTTGAAACAACCGAAAAGATTATGTCCATGCCCGTCACAGTTGATAAGGCGTTGACAAGTTTTGCGGATGTTCAGAAGATGTATCTCGATCTCAAGACCGCCGGCATTACCAACGTCAACTTCCGTTTAGTTGGTTTTGCAAACGGTGGTATGGATGCGCGCTATCCCGTTAAGTTGAAATGGGAAAAAGCAGTGGGCGGCAGCGACGGCTTTGAAGACCTTCTTGCAGATGCCGCGGCTAAGGGATACGGTGTATATCCCGATTTCGATTTCTTGTATATTGGTGCAACGGGCATGTTCGACGGTATTTCCGAAAAGGATTCTTCCGTACGTACTGTTGACGACCGCTATGCAAGTAAGCAGATTTACGATGCCGTTTACCAAGATTTCTTCACTTATTTTGACATTTGCGTGGCATCCTCTCATTTGACAGACTTCTACGATACCTTTGCAGAGAAGTATGGTGACTACGAGGCAAAGGGCATTTCCCTCGCACTGTTGGCAACGGATTTGAACTCGAACTTTGACGAGGATGATCCTACCACGCGTGAGGACGCCAAGAACGACTACGTACAACTTTTGAAGAAGGCAGCAGAGAAGTATAGCGTGATGAGTGAGGGCGGTAACATTTACGCCGTAACTTATACCGACCATATGCTCAACATGCCTATTGAGAGCAGTAATTATAGCACGTCCAGTCACACTGTGCCGTTCCTCGGAATGGTATTGCACGGCTACGTCAACATGGCAGGTTCCGCCCTCAACGAGGCAGGTGACGTCAATTACAACATCATGCGTTCGATTGAAAACGGCATGGCACCTTACTACATCCTCTCCTACAATAGTAAAGCAACTTCGCTTTTGAAGCAGGACATCGCTCTCAGCCAGTATTATTCCATCAGATACGATATTTGGTTTGGTTCGGGCGTTGTGGGAACGAAGGACTTTAAGGCGGGCGAACTTCTCAATCAATATAATCTGTTGAATGCCGCTATCGGCGATTTGCAAAAGACGTTGATCGACGATTATAACTTCCTTGTCTACAAGCGTCAGCAAAAGCCCGAGGAGATTGAGGCAGATGAAGCAAAACTCCTTGCAAAGATTGACGAGGCCATTTATCAATCCGCATACGATTTGGAGGCACAACGTATTCGTCTCTTCCGTCGTGATCTCGATATTTACGACGCGTTGAAGGCAGCCGATGCTTCCATTGCAAGTGATGCGACAGATCGCGCGGCGCAATTGACAAACGCACTTACGGCATACCTTTTAGAGGTTGAGTATCTCCGTTCGCCACTGTATGCTCGTGCGGATATCGACGCGGTGTTGGCAACGTTCGTTTCGGCGTACAAGACGGCACCCGAGACCTTTGCGGATACCTTGGACCTTGATCCGATGATGGCGGCTTCTGTTGCCGTTCAGGGAGATTTGGTTGCAGCGTTCCGCTTGCAAAACGATGGCGCGGCGCCGACAAAGGATGCCGATGCATTACGTGCTGCCGCAGAAAAATACGTTGCGCGCATGGCGGCCGATTACACGGCTCGCTATATGGCGGGAACGTTTACGGCAGACACAGGCAAGACGGTTGCCGTTGCATTTGATCGCGCTTCGGTGATTGCTTCTATTGAAGAAATCATCGGTGCATCCTTGAATGCGGCACAACTTCAGGTTGTTGACCGTGCCATAGCGGCCTACACCAAAACAGAGGGCGACGCTTTGGTAACCGTTAGCGAAATCACCATGAGCGCAGAGGACTTCGAATTTACCGATTACGCGATGGATGATGGTCGTTGTTCGATGGTTACCTACAAGGCAGACAACGGAAAGAAGACTCACTTTGTTCTGAACTACAATTTGTTCACCGCCGAAGTTGAGTATACGCAAGACACTGCCTTCACGGTATCGACCTTTACCAAAGACGGAACCAAAACAACTGTTTCGTACAATGCGGGCGATGTGGTGGAACTTGCCATTCCGGCCCATTCATTTGTACGCATCGATTAAGGGGGTAAGATAAATGGAAAAAGTTAAAAATGCACAAAAAGTCAATACCCCTATCAATGCAAAAGCGCCGAGACGCAGAAAAACTGCGTCTCTGGACGCTCGCAAAGCGCGGTCGGGTTGGTTCTTTATTCTTCCGTTTGCGCTAGGTATTCTCCTAATTTATTTGCCCGTTATTATCGACTCCATTTGGTTTAGTTTTAACCAGATCAACGTCAACCGCGATATGGGCATTGAACTTGAATTTAAGGGGCTTGAATATTATCAGGATGCCTTATTTAAGGATACAAGTTACGTGAAGAATTTGATAAGCGGTATTCAGCAACTTATCTTCGACGTGCCTGCGATTGTTATTTTCTCTTTGTTCATCGCTGTTGTGTTGAACCAAAAGATGCTTGGACGCGCCGTGTTCCGTGCCATCTTCTTCATTCCCGTTATTTTGTCAACAGGTTTGATGGATGCCATCAACCAAAGCGACGTGATTTCGGATAGTATGGCAAACGGTTCCATTTCGACAGGTTCGGGAACGGATACGTCTCAACAGATTGTATCTGCCATGGATGTGGAAATCCTCTTCCAGGACATGAAGGTCGGTAAAGAACTGGTAACGTACGTCACAAACCTCGTTAATGATATTTACGATATTATTAACAGATCGGGCGTACAGATGCTTATTTTCTTGGCGGGCTTGCAGTCTATCTCACCCTCCATTTACGAGGCGTGCGACATTGAGGGTGCGACCGCTTGGGAAACCTTCTGGAAGATTACTTTCCCGATGATCAGTCCGATGATTATCGTTAATGCGATTTACACAATCATCGACTCCTTTACTTCACAATCCAATATAGTGATGTCGTATATCTCAAATATTTATAACACCAACACGTCACTATCCACGGCAATGGCATGGTTCTACTTCATCATTGTCATGGCGATTATTGCTGTGTTTATGGGTGTGGCATCGGCATACGTCTTCTATCAAAAGAGAGACTAAGAAAGGAGGAACGTCAAAATGGATGCGCAGAAAAACCCTGAAATGCCTATCATTAAAAAGGAAAGCAAAAATAAAATCCGCGTGGAATTTGAAGACCGCACTCCTTTTTGGACCCGTATGCGGAAAAAAGTTTTTTCCATGTACTTCCTCCAGAATGTCGTATGGTACATTTTCCGTCTGCTCTTGATGGTCGGCGTTTGTTTCGTTATTCTCTATCCGTTCATTTCGAAAATCGCAGGCTCCTTCATGAGTCTCAGCGACTTCCGTAATGCAACGGTTCGCTTGATTCCCCGTGACTTTACCTTGAACACGTATACGACGCTATTCGTTGAAAATGATTATCCGGGCGCGTTTATGAACACCTTGTTCCTCTCTTTGGCGTGTGCGGTCATTCAGACGTTTATTTGTTGTCTTATTGGATACGGCTTGGCCAAGTTTAAGTTCAAGGGCGGCAAACTTGCGATGGTTTTGGTGGTCTTGACGATGATTGTCCCCCACCAGACACTCCGCCTTTCATTGGCAATGAAGTTTACGTACTTTGATTTGGGTAGCATTACCTCACTCGGTACGCCCGGCCTTTTCGGCTTGTTTGGCTTCAATATCAATTTGGCGGATACGTTTTGGCCGCTTGTCGTCATGTCCTTGACAGGTCTTGCTTTTAAGAACGGTCTTTACATCTTCATGATGCGTCAGTTCTTCAAGGGCGTGCCCGATGAATTGGAGGAATCTGCTTACGTTGACGGTTCGGGCGTCATGCAGACCTTCTTCCGTATCATTATTCCGCTTTCCGTGCCGATGATGATTACAATT
This sequence comes from Eubacteriales bacterium, assembly GCA_045536865.1. GTDB lineage: Bacteria > Bacillota > Clostridia > Oscillospirales > CAG-272 > UBA1740. The sequence continues at coordinate 267 of JAZSOK010000024.1, read as the reverse complement.
TTCTTGTTCTCCTTCGCATGGCAGTGGACGGATAACTTCTATGTTGAGACGTTTATGGCACAGCGCGACTTTACGTTGATGCCTGACATTATCAAAGAAATTCCCGAAGGCTTGAAGACAACCGAAGCAGGTTATGAAACCTTCTATACTGCGATTCGCAATACGGGTGGTTTGATGATTATTGCGCCCCTGTTGGTGCTTTACCTCTTCTGCCAGCGTTACCTGATTCAAGGTATTGAGCGCTCCGGTATTGTCGGTTAAGTTACG
>JAZSOK010000096.1:0-2887 GCA_045536865.1 Eubacteriales bacterium | reverse complement strand
CAAATGATCAACTCCTTGGCTCACAGAACGACATGGCTACGATCCGACTTCTCCCGTTTTGGTCGGTCAGGCATTGACCGAGGGCTCTCTCAGTCCCGCAGACATTCTGCGTGTGAAGAAGAATATCAATGACGTATACGATTATATCATCCGTGAAGTACAACGCGTGTACCGCGGTGAGAACGTAGAAATCAACGATAAGCACATTGAGGTCATTGCCCGTCAGATGACGCGCAAGTGCAAGGTCGAAACTGCCGGCCACACCGAACTTCTTGAAGGAACGGTCATCGACATCCGCGAGTTTGAAACGGAGAACGAGGCGCTTCAAGCAAGAATTGATGCGGGCGAGCGCGATCTTGAACTAGCAACGTGCAGTCCCGTGCTTTTGGGTATCACCAAGGCATCCCTTCTGACGGAGTCCTTCCTGTCTGCCGCGTCTTTCCAGGAAACGACGCGCGTGTTGACCGAGGCCGCTATCCACGGTAAGGTGGACCGCCTGCTCGGCTTGAAGGAAAACGTCATCATCGGTAAACTGATCCCCGCAGGTACGGGCCTTGAAGTCTACCGTAACGTCGAGGTTGCTTCCCACCTTGCACAGCGCATTGCCCCCGATAACGAGGAGCAAGCGGATGAGGCGACGGTTGAAGCAGCAGAGGCTATTGTGGAAGAGGCGGGCGAGCCCGTTTCTGTCGGCGTAGAGGGCGCCTCTGACACGGCAGAATAATTTTCATTTCGTATAAGGTTTATACAAGGAGCCACCCACGACGGTTTGTCGTGGGTGGTTTTTTGTGTGGAGAAAAGGGCTTGCGTGGGCGTTTGCGTGGAGAAAGGGCACGTGTGGGATTTTGTGTGAAGATGCGGGGGCGCGTGGCGTTTGTGTGAAGAAAGGGCTTGTGTGGGCGTTTGCGTGGAGAAAGGGCACGTGTGGGATTTTGTGTGAAGATGCGGGGGCGCGTGGCGTTTGCGTGAAGATAAAGGGAATGGTTTGATATTTTTGCGTGTAGATGCACGGCGCGCGGGGCAGAAGATTTTTTGTAAAAAGTTTGTAAACGTATTTGATTGAAGGAAAAAAGGGCAAGAATAGGGAAAGGGAAGCAGGACCACGGCAAAAGGGCGGTTTTTCGGCAAAAAAAGCAGTGTCGAGGGGTGAATTTTTCAATAAAAACAAGGATTTACAGGAAAAAAACAAAAAATCCCTTGACAAACGGGAAGACAAGTGCTATAATAAATCGTCACTATAACGCAAAGGGGCGTATTATGCCCTTTTGGCGGTAGAAATGCTATACACCTGCGCTACTGGAGGCGCAGTCGTATAAAAACATGAATAATTACAAAGAAGGAGGAAAACGATGCCAACCTTTAACCAGCTCGTAAAGAACGGACGGACAAAGTCTGCGTACAAGTCCAAGGCACCCGCATTGCAGAAGGGCTTTAACACCTTGCAAAACGTGCCGACCGATCAGAGCTCGCCTCAAAAGAGAGGTGTTTGCACAAAGGTGACGACAACCAGCCCGAAGAAGCCGAACTCCGCACTTCGTAAGATCGCGAGAGTACGTTTGACAAACGGCATGGAAGCCACCACCTATATCCCCGGTATCGGACATAACCTGCAAGAGCACTCCGTCGTCCTTATCAGAGGCGGCCGTGTGCGTGACCTTCCGGGTTGCCGATATCATATCATCCGTGGCGCACTCGATGCCCAGGGTGTTGCAAACCGCAATCAGGGCCGTTCCAAGTACGGAGCGAAGCGCCCGAAGAAGTAAGCCGACAGCGCTTACACTGTGCCGTCCTTTTGCTGTAATTAATCATGTGTTTATAGAAGTATAAATCCGTTTACTGCGATGACGAGCACTTGCGAAAGAATTTTCGAGTACCTGTGAGATCATATTTTTGTGAAGGAGGGAAGTACAGTGCCGAGAAGAGGTCAAATATCTAAAAGAGACGTTTTGCCGGATCCGTTGTATAATTCCAAGTTGGTGACGAAACTTGTCAACAACATCATGTACGACGGAAAGAAGGGTGTTGCCCAGAAGATTGTCTATGATGCTTTTGCCATTGTTGAGCAGAAGGCAGGACAAAATCCTCTGGAAGTCTTCATCGCCGCTCTTGAAAACGTGATGCCCGTTTTGGAGGTTAAGGCTCGCCGTGTTGGCGGTTCTAACTACCAAGTTCCGATGGAAGTCCGTGCAGAGCGCCGTCAGACGTTAGGTCTTCGTTGGATCACCATGTTTTCCAGAACACGCGGTGAAAAGACGATGGCCGAAAGACTCGCTGCCGAGATCATGGATGCAAAGGCAGGAGCAGGTGGCGCCTTCAAGAAGAAGGAAGAAACCCACCGTATGGCAGAAGCCAACAAGGCGTTCTCCCATTACAGATTCTAATTTTACCGAGAAAAAACAAGGAGATAAAGAATGGCAAGAGAATATTCGCTTGAAAATACCAGAAATATTGGTATCATGGCGCATATTGATGCAGGCAAGACCACCACAACAGAGCGCATCTTGTTTTACACCGGTAAAACTCACCGTATTGGCGAAACCCACGACGGTACCGCAACGATGGACTGGATGGAGCAGGAGCAGGAGCGCGGAATTACCATTACTTCCGCCGCAACCACGTGCTTCTGGAAGGGTAACCGTATCAACATCATTGATACCCCCGGTCACGTTGACTTTACCGTAGAGGTTGAGCGTTCTTTGCGTGTCCTTGACGGTTCCGTCACGGTTTTCTGCGCGAAGGGCGGTGTTGAGCCGCAGTCTGAGACTGTTTGGCGTCAGGCTGACAAGTATCGCGTACCGCGTATGGCTTACGTTAATAAGATGGACATTACGGGCGCGAACTTTTACCGTGTTGTACAGATGATGAAGGATAGACTGCAAAGTCGGAG
>JAZSOK010000039.1:0-30980 GCA_045536865.1 Eubacteriales bacterium | reverse complement strand
ATCATCACCAAGCTCCTACTGCTCAAGTCTCCCGAAAGAAAACACGCGTGTTTCGTTATGTACTTGTGGCTGCAATCATTGTCGTTCTGTTGAGTGGTACAGCCTCCGGCTTTGGCCGGGTATTTCAGGCTGTAGTCAATTGGACGGCTGAGACCTTTGGTTTTGAGGCGTTCTCCGTAGGGCAGAACGTCCATAACCGGGCTGATACCGCCTTTTTGGACACACCCCAGAGATTTTTCTTCCAGCGTGGTGATGCCGCCCGCTTTGTTGCCGGGGGAAGGATTTTCATAAATCACTTGATTGTGACGCGTGTAATAATCCTTAAATCCGTTTATAAGATCGACGGTTTTATCGAATACCTCTCGGCTTTCGCAACGCTCCATGAGGAGATGCTCCGCACCAAACATTTCGGGAACTTCTGTCAAAACGGTAGAGGCGCCGAAGGATGCAAGTCTGTCCGAGAAGCGACCGACCAAGGGGTTAGCAGTGATGCCGCTATAACCGTCGCTGCCGCCGCACTTTAAGCCGACGCGCAGATAGGAGGCAGGGAATGTACGGCGTTCAAACGTGTCCGCATAGGCTCTTAATTCGGCAATGAGCCGTTTGCCTTCCTCAAATTCGTCTTCCACTTCTTGGCAAATAAGAAATTTTACGCGGTTTTCGTTATAGTTTCCCAGTACCGTACGAAAAGCATCAATGTTGTTATTTTCACAACCCAAGCCTAACACGAGCACACCGCCTGCGTTTGGATGGCGGACCATGCCTGCCAAAATCTTTTGTGTGATCAGTTGGTCGTCGCCAAGTTGAGAGCATCCAAAAGGATGGGGAAAACAACGCGCGCCTGTTTCTTTTGCCAAGCGCTCGGCAATCTTATTGACACACCCGACAGTATTGACAATCCAAATTTCATTGCGTATGCCGACTTGTCCGTCTTCGCGTAAATAGCCCGAAAAGGTGGGGATGGTGTCGGCCTTTTCTATGTGTGGGGCAATCGGATGATAGGTGTAGGTCAGTTTGTCTGACAGGTTGGTTTTTACATTGTGGGTGTGGACATGCTCGCCCTTTTGAATATCGCAGGTGGCATGACCGATGCGCTGACCGTATTTGATGATGTTTTCACCTTTTTTTATATTGAGGAGAGCATATTTGTGACCGTTTTCAAGATTGATTTCAACATTGTCAAGAGGGTGAATTTTTAACATAGTAAAGCTCCTTGTGGGATACTTTGGCAGCATCTTTTGTTCGTTTTTATGTGGATTTGATTAGTCTTCTTTACTACGCAGATAGGGGTAAATGGCATCGTAGTATTCGGAGAGATCAACACCCCACAGTTTGACATCGGCAAGGATATCAAGAGCTTTTGCGGTGCGCATGTATTCCACAACCTCGGGCGCATCTTGAACGGCGGGACTATCCGATTTATAGAAATTGATGAGTTGTGCCAAGGAGAAACAAAGGTGAACGGGCATTTCATGGAAGCGCTCCTTGTAGGCAATAAGAGAGGGGAGCACGCGCACCTTAAACTTGCTAACAGAGTTCAGGGCAATGCTCGAAAGCATGTGGTGGATGTAGGGGTTGGCAAAACGGGAGAGAACTTTTTTGGCATATTCCACGAGTTCCTCCTTCGGCAAATCCAAGGTGGGAATGATTTCGTCGAAAATGCAAGAGTGAATGTAGGTGAGCATGACCTTGTCGTCAATGCAACTCTTTACGGTGTCAAAGCCATTTAAAATGGCGTAAGGAACAAAGGACGTATGCGCGCCATTCAGAATGCGTACCTTGCGCGTGCGATAAGGCTCCAAGTTTTCCGTGAGAATGACATTGAGATTTGCCTTATCAAGAGGCAACTCCTTCAAGACCGTTTCCGGACCTTCTATGACCCACAGATGGAAGTACTCGGAGGTGTTCAGCATTTTATCCTCATAGCCGAGGTCGATTTTCTCCTCAAAGGGATAGCCCGTGTTGATGCGATCTACAAGAGTATTGCAGAAAATGTTTTTCTCGTTGATGAAACGCATAAAGGGCTTGCCGAGATGCCACAACTCCGCATATTGTAAAATGACGGAACGGAGTGTTGCACCGTTGTTTTCAATCAATTCACAGGGCAAGAAAATAAAGCCGGGAAGTTTTAAGTCAAAGCGGCGTTTGAGAAGTAAGGTCAGTTTGGCAGGGAAGGTTGCAGGGGGGCAGTCCGTCTGTAAATCCTCGGGACGAAAGACAATGCCCGACTCTGTTGTATTTGATACAATAAAGCGAAAATCGGGATTTTCGGCTAACTTTAAATAGGCTTCAAAATCCTCATAAGGCTTAACGCAACGGGAAATGGAGTTGACAATCGTCTTTTCAACGCCTTCTACACCGCGCATCATGTGGGTATATACGCAATCTTGTGCCGTTAGGGTATCGCACATGCCCTTCTCAATGGGTTGTACAACGACGATGTTGCCATTAAAATCCGTTTTTTCATTTAGATTTTGCACAAACCAATCGACAAAGCCACGCAGAAAACCGCCCTCACCAAATTGTATAATTTTCTCGGGACGTTCTACCTTTTGCATATCCATGATACAAGATCCTTTCGTTGTTAATTTTCATGTTTTTATACTATTAAAAATGTTGTTTTGCATACCGTTGCCGTTATAACGTTACCATTATAACATACCATTTGCAAAAAATCTATAAAAAAAGAAAAAATAGGTCGTTTTTTTATATTTTTATATCTGTTCATTCGAGCGAAGGGCTTTTTTAGGTTAGATTTTTATAAATTTTGCAATTTTTGTGAAAAATGCCCTTTGCAAATTGGGAAAAAATATGTTATAATATACGCAGAAAGCCTTGCATCGCAAGCCTTTGGGCTTCGCCCTGTGTGTGCTATCGCACACCTGCGCCATTGATGCACGGCGTAAAAATGTCCTTGCAAGCAAACATTTTTACTTGTGATATAATTTAATGGTAGGTTTACACGAAAGGTAGGTGCGACCATGAGAAAATATATGACAGAACAAAGAGATTTGCTCTTGACTTTTTTGCGCGAGCATCTTCATGAGCAGTTGTCTATTGAAGAGATAGCCTCGCACATTTCCGTTGAAAACGGCATCAGTCGCAGCGCCATTTACAGAAACATTGAACGCCTGGTCGAGGAAGGGGCGGTACGCCGCTTAGCGACGGGGAAGGGCCGCAGTTTTCTTTATCAGTATACGGGGAATGAGGAGTGCAGTCGGCATCTTCATTTACAATGCGTGGAATGCGGACAGGTCTTGCATATGAAAAACGAGGCAACCCGTTTCGTTTTGGATATGGTACAAAAGGATAGCGGTTTTCGCATCAATGAGAAAAACTCCACGCTCGTGGGGCTTTGCCATGCGTGCGCCGAAAAACGAAAGAAAGTGCCGCTTGCCACGCAAAGAACCCGTCACTGACGGGGTGAAAACCACACCCTTCGGAAAAATCGAAAAAAGTCGAAAAAAGTGTTTACAAAGTGAAGATGATGTGATATAATAAGGCTTGGGAAAATAATACCCTATTAAAAATAAGGAGAGAAAAGTAATGAAACTCGTTTATCAAGTCAATGATAGACCCGGCTTCGCAAAAACCATCGTCTTTGCTTTACAGCAACTCTTGGCAATCATGGCGGCAACGCTTGTCGTGCCGATCATCATCAACGGCAACGCAGGTCTTGTAGGTAGCAACGCCATGTCACCTGCCGCAGCGTTGTTCGGCGCTGGTGTGGGTACGCTTGTTTACCTTCTTTTCACACAATTTAAGAGCCCTGTGTTCCTTGGCTCGTCGTTTGCTTTTATCGGCTCTATGACGGCGGCGTTTGCCGGCGCGGCAAGTGTCGCTCTTGGTTACCTCGGCATCATCCTCGGTGCTATTTTCGCAGGTCTTGTGTACGTCGTTATCGCCCTTATCGTTAAAGCCGTGGGCGTGAATTGGTTGAACAAACTGATGCCGAAGGTTGTTATCGGCCCGACGGTTGCGCTGATCGGATTGTCCTTGGCGGGCAACGCTATCGGTGATTTGCAGAAGGGAAGCAACGTTTATTTGGCAATTATCTGCGGCTTGATTACTCTTGCCGTCACTATGCTTTGCTCCACCTTCGGTAAGAAGATGGCTAAGTTAATTCCTTTTATCATCGGTATCGGCGGCGGTTATGCCTTCGCACTTATCATGACCATTATCGGCAACATTGCCGACGTAAACGAACTGAAAATGATCAGTTTCGCTTCCTTTGAAGCATTGACAGACGGTGGCGTCAGTCTTTCCACGTTCGTTTCGTTCCCCGACTTCACCTTCCTGCATGCTCTTGGCGGTTTTGAAGATTTTGACCTTTCCTATCTTTTGACGGTCTTTGTGGCGTATGCGCCCGTTGCTTTCGTTGTGTTTGCAGAGCACATTGCCGACCACAAGAACATTTCTTCCATCATCGAAAAAGACTTGCTTGAAGATCCCGGCTTGTCGAACACCCTTCTCGGTGACGGTGTCGGTTCTGCGGCAGGTGCCCTCTTCGGCGGTTGCCCCAACACCACCTACGGTGAGAGCGTTGCGTGCGTTGCCATTTCAAGAAACGCATCCGTTATTACCATTCTCTTCACGGCGATCGGCGCCATTCTCGTTTCCTTCCTTAGCCCCTTCGTCGCATTCATCAATTCCATTCCCTCATGCGTCATGGGCGGTGTGTGTATCGCTCTTTACGGCTTTATCGCCGTATCCGGTTTGAAGATGATTCAGGGCGTTGATCTCAACTTGAACAAGAATCTCTTCGTTACATCGACCATCCTTATCACTGGTATTGGCGGTTTGAGCCTGACCTTCGGTAAGGTTGTGATTACGTCTATTGCCTGCGCCCTTATCCTTGGCATTCTTGTAAACATCATGCTTAGCAAGAGCAAGGAAAAGAGTGAGGAAGAAAAATAATTCAGCCACCGTGTGGCAAGAAAAACCGTCCAGGACCTATCTCGGTCTTGGACGGTTTCTTTGTATATCGGCACGCAAGAATGAATATTTATGCATTTATGCAAAAAGGAATGCATGCAAAAACAAAGAAAAGACATGCGTGCAAGATGCAAAAAAGGGATAAAAAGCACCTTTTTGGCGGTATTTAATGCAAAAAAATTATATTTTATTAAAAAAATGAAAAAAGGTCTTGACTTTTGCATATTTATAAAGTATAATAAGACTGCCGCAAAGAAATCCTCGCCTGACGGGGTACGCGGAGATTAAACTTTTTGGAGGATATAACCATGAAAAAGATTTTGAGTTTATTGCTCGTTGTCGCCATGATGCTTTCTATGACGGTTCTCTTTACCGCCTGCGGCGGTGACGAAGGCAACACCAAGGCACCGACCACAGCGCCGACGGACGGTCCTACCGAGGCACCTACCGACGAGCCCGCCGAGAAGCCTACCTTGAAGATGGTGACCAACGCTTATTTTGCACCCTACGAGTATTTTGAGGGCAACAAAATCGTTGGTATTGATGCCGATATCGCCGCAGCGATTGCCGACAAATTGGGCATGAAGTTGGAGATTGAATCTGTTGCTTTCGAATCCATTATTTCCAACGTCAATTCGGGTGCCGCAGATTTCGGTATGGCAGGTATGACTGTGAACGAGGAGCGCAAGCAAGAGGTTGACTTCACCGTGAGTTATGCAACGGGCAAGCAGATGATCGTTGTTGCCGCCGATAGCGCCATTCAGTCGCCCGACGACCTTGTTGCTTACAACTTGGATGATGACGGAAACGTCATTGAAGACGGCACCGTGGCGACCAAAATCGGTGCACAACTTGGCACGACCGGCGCTTTGTATGCAGAGTGGGACGGCTATGACGTAACCACTTATGCAACCGCCAACGAAGCCATCATCGCATTAAAGACGGGCGACGTTGAGTGCGTCATGATTGACGATGCTCCCGCACAGGTCTTTGTTCGTGAGAACACGGGCTTGAAGGTGTTGGAAACCGCATACGTCATTGAAGAGTATGCCATCTGCGTAAAGAAGGGCAACACCGCACTTCTTAACAAAATCAATACCGCGCTCTACGAGTTAATTGAAGACGGTACGGTTGATACCATTATTGCAAAGTACATCAAGGCCGAGTAAGTCCTTTCAAAAGGTGCGCGCATCTCGCGCACCTTTTATTATCAACGGGCATATGACACTCCTGCGGACAACGGAGGGAGTGTTATATCTTTCGATTGGCTATCATATGCATTTTACAAAACGCAACCAAGAAGCGTTCTTGGGTGCAGGGGAAATGCGTGAAGGCAGGGATGCATAGTGTAAACTGCCCTTTGCGCGCAGTCGCCCACGGGCGACAGAATGGAGTTTGATATGGAGCAAAAAAAGAAGAGATGGCGACTGGCGATTATTCTATCCGCCGTCGCTCTTGTGCTTCTGCTTGCCGCCGTTTTCGTTTTACCGGATTTTATCGGTGAACGGGCAGACGATTTGTCAAAGGACGAAGCGCAAGCGTTTGTCAACAAAGCAATAGATGAACTACCGTTGACGCCCGAGGTCACGGGGATAGAATTTGTCAACCAATACTTGGCAAAGGAAAGCCACGTCACGGTCGAAGACTTGTCCTACGGAACGGCGCGCGACGTAACCTTGACCTGTACTTATCGCACCATTGATGCGGAAGCGGTTTATTTGGCGCACAAGGACGAACTGTTTTCCATCGTGCTTGACGGATGCAAGGAAACCGACACCTCAACAAAGGTTATGGGGCGCATACGTGCCAAGTTGTTAGGCTATTTGAAGGAAGAGGCCAAAGAGGTAACGGGGAAGATCGAGTTGACGATGTACCAAACCGATAACGGGTGGAAACTCTATCATTCCGATGAGTTCGTCAACACGTGTTTGGCAGGTGTGCTTGATATTCGGAAGGATATTCTTGCGACGAAAACGGTGATGTTCCACGGAGAGGAAAGGGATATTACGTCCCTTGAAAATTACCGAAAGGGCATTGCCGCGGCGTTTGAACTTCATAACTATGACAAGGTCGTTCCCAGTACAAAGGGGCCCGTTGTGCGTTGGTTTGAGGATTTTGGCAGAGATTTTTACAAAAACTTTATTAAGGATGCACGTTGGAAGTATTTGGCAACAGGCCTTTTGACAACACTTGAAATTACGGGCTTGTCCGTATTGATAGGTGTTTTCATCGGTTTCCTTGTGGCGATGATTCGTTGCACCTTCTTAAAGACGGGAAAATTGAGAATTTTAGACTTTTTCTGTCGCGTCTATCTGACCGTCGTTCGCGGAACACCGTTGATGGTGCAACTGCTAATTATCTATTTCGTCATTTTCTTGCCAATCGGCATTCCGAAATTTATATCCGCCGTTTTGTGCTTCGGTCTCAATAGCGGTGCTTACGTGGCGGAAATCGTGCGCGGCGGTATTATGGGAGTTGACGTCGGCCAAACGGAGGCGGGACGAAGCCTCGGCTTTAACTATATGCAAACTATGTTTTACATTGTCATTCCGCAGGCGTTTAAGTCCGTTTTGCCCTCCCTTACCAATGAGTTTATCATGCTTTTGAAGAAGTCCTCGGTCGCATTCTACATCGGCGTAGAGGATCTGACACAGGGCGGTATCAAAATTCGTTCGTTGACTTATAGCGACTTTTTGCCCCTCATTGCGGTGGCGGTAATTTATTTGATAGTGGTCATGTTTTTGAGTTACCTTGTATCCCTACTTGAGAGGAGGCTGCGTAAGAGTGAGCGCTGATATGAACAAACAGACAGAAGAAAAGGACGCCATTATTACCGTTTGCGATCTGCATAAAAAGTTCGGCGATCTGCACGTTTTGCGCGGCGTTAGCGAGACCATTCGCCGTGGCGAGGTCGTCTCTGTCATTGGACAGTCGGGAAGCGGTAAAAGCACCTTTTTGCGGTGCCTCAATTTGCTTGAAAAGCCAAGCGCAGGGCAAATTTTCTTTAACGGCAACGAAATTACCGCGCCAAAAACAAACATTGATTTACATCGCCAAAAGATGGGCATGGTGTTTCAACACTTCAATCTTTTTCCGCACATGACTATCTTAAAGAACATGACCGCGGCACCGCGCAAGCTCTTGAAGAAGTCACAAGAGGAGGCGGAAGAACGCGCCATGCAACTTCTTGAACGCGTTGGCTTGGCAGACAAGGCGCACGCCTATCCGTCAACCTTGTCGGGCGGTCAAAAGCAGCGTGTCGCCATCGTGCGCGCGTTGGCAATGGAGCCCGAGGTGATGCTTTTTGATGAGCCGACCTCGGCGCTTGACCCAGAGATGGTGGGAGAGGTGTTAGAGTTGATTGGCGCTTTGGCACGCGACGGTATGACCATGGTGATCGTCACACACGAGATGGCATTTGCCCGTCACGTGTCTGACCGCGTACTCTTTATGAGTGACGGCATCATCCTGGAAAGCGGCGCGCCCGAGCAAATTTTCGGCTCTCCGCGCGAGGAGCGTACAAGGCAATTTTTGTCGCGCTTCCACCAGGGGTAAACCTCTTTCGTTGAAAGCGGAAAAAGCCGTTTTCAGTGCAAAAAAATCATAAAAAAACAAAAAAAGCGAGCCTGCGGCTCGCTTTTTTTCTTACACGACGGCATGCCTTTTTCGGCACGTACGTCGTGCGTCGTATAATCCTTTACGATAAGTATAGAACTCGATCAATATGAACTTTTTAACTCACTGACAGAGACATCGCCCAAATACTGCTTGGCATCCAGCCCGACAAAGCGGCAGAAATCAACCATTTCGGCAACGGTATGAACGTTGACGTCAATGCCGTTTTGCATACGGTCGGCATAGGCCTCGATTTCCTTTTCGCCGTGCGTATAGATGCGATTAGCGCCATCGGCAAGGGGTGCCTCGCGAAGTTCTTGCAAGAATGTGGAGAGTTGCTGTTTAATGGCATCCGCATCGCCGAAGATGTGGGGATCAATGACGGCGAAGCCGTGGCAGGTGCCACCCTTGCCGCCCTGGTGCGTATGGTTGGAGGTCATGCCCATAGAGAGTATGGAGCAGAAAATTTCGCAAACCATACCGTAGCCGTAGCCCTTATGGCTACCGAGCGTTTCCGTACTGCCACCCAAAGGCATAATGCCGCCGCCCGCCTTGGCAACAATGTTCGACAAAACGTCGGGTGCATCGGATGAAGGATGACCGTCCTTGTCGAGCGCCCAACCCTCGGGGAGGGGTTTGCCCAATTTGTTATAAATTTCAAGTTTTCCGCGTGTGACAACGGTGGTGGAGGAATCAAAGAAGAAGGGATAAGGCTCTGCGGGCATGGCCATGGCGATGGGGTTACTGCCGAGCATGGCTTTACGGGCAAAAGTCGGCACCATAATTGCCTCGGAGTTTGTGCAGGCAAAGCCAACCATGCCACAGTCGGCCGCCATCTTGGCGTAATAGCCTGCGATGCCGAAATGGTTTGAGTTACGAACGGTGGCAATGCACACACCCGACGTTTTTGCCTTTTCAATGGCGCGTGACATGGCGTAGTAGGCGTTTAACTGTCCCATGCCGTCATGACCGTCGATGACGAGAGAAACGGGTGTTTCAAATACCGTTTCCGGCTCTGCATCCACGCGAATTAAGCCCTTTTCAATGCCCTTGTGATAGCGAACAACGCGCTGCATGCCGTGAGATTCAATGCCGTAGAGGTCGGAAAGCAGGAGAACGTCCGTGATGATACGGCTCTTTTCGGCGGAAAAGCCTATCTCGGAAAAGGCAGCCTCGCAAAAACTTTTCAGTTGCGGATAGGAATAGCGAATGTTGTTTGCACCCATATCAAAACCCTTTCGTTTGCATTTTAGAAAAAGCACAGATGCGCTTTTTCCATGATTTTTTAATTCATTATAACACAGAAAAAGACTTTATGCAACCCTTTTAGAGGTTTTTAGAAAGAACATGCGGCGGACAACGATTGACAGAAAGCACAGCGTGCGGTATAATCTTGAAGGGGGGTGGAAACGATGAAAAAAGATGCCGTGTTGAAGAATGCAAAAATTGGGATGCACATGTATCAAATCATACGGAGCGCAAGGCGTACGGTTGCGCTTGAATTGACGCGAGAGGGGCGCTTTGTTGTTCGCGCGCCCAATCGAATGAAGGATGCCGACGTTCTCCTCTTTGTGTCAAAGCATCGAGCGTGGATGGAAAAGGCTTGGAGACGGTTTACCGAAAGACAGGCGGCTACACCGCCGAACGTAGAGACGCTCCGCGAAAAGGCACGAAGAACGTTGCCGCCGCTTGTTGAGAAATATGCAAAGCAGATGGGCGTTATGCCCACGGGTGTGACGGTGACCGCCGCGCGCACGCGATTTGGCAGTTGCAGTCCCAAAAATCGCCTGTGCTTTTCTCTGTATCTTATGCAGTATCCCGACCGCGCCATAGAATACGTTGTCGTGCATGAGTTGGCGCACATTTTGCATAAAAATCACAGTGCCGCCTTTCATGCGACCGTGGCTTCTGTGTTGCCCGATCACATGCAAAGACGCGCGCTTCTCCGTTTGGCACCGACAAGCAATGATTGAAGAAAAAAACAAGAAGACATACAAAAAGGGTGACCTGAACAGGCACGCCGATAAGGTTTTTAAACCTTTTTATCGGGCGCGTCCGTTTCGGACACCCTTTTTTATTTAGTTTTCCCAGTTGTGGTAGACGTTTTGAACGTCGTCGTCGTCCTCTAATTTTTCAAGAAGAAGTTCCATCATTTTGACGTCGTCCTCGGAGGTGAGGGCGGTGTAGGTGACGGGGATCTTTTCAAGTTCGGCAGAGTCAAGAGGGAAGCCTGTGGCGGTCAAGGCATCGCGCACGGCTTCAAGATCGCCAGGTTCGGTAATAATTTCAAAGCAACCGTCATCCTCTGCGTTGAAGTCGGAGGCACCCGCCTCCAATGCCGCTTCCATCAAAGCCTCTTCGGAAACGTCGCCGTCCTCGTCACTGACGAGGATGACGCCCTTTTCCTCAAACATGAAGGAAACGCACCCGTTCTGTCCCAAATTGCCGTGGAATTTGGAGAAGTAAGAACGGATATTGCCGGCGGTACGGTTTCTGTTGTCCGTGGTGGTTTCCACCAATACGGCAACGCCCGAGGGGCCGTAGCCCTCGTAGGTGATCTCTTCATAAACGATATCGTTGTTGCCCGAAAACTTCTTGATAATTCTATCAATGTTATCGTTCGGGACGTTTAACGATTTTGCCTTGGAAATCAAATCGCGAAGTTTGCCGTTGACATTCGGATCGGGACCGCCCGCACGGATGGCGACGGCCATTTCCTTACCGATTTTCGTAAAGACTTTGGCGCGTTGGGCGTCGGTTTTTTCTTTTTTATGCTTGATATTATTCCATTTGCTATGTCCTGACATGGGCAATCTCCTTTTACGTCAAATGTATCGGTTGGGTTAAATTTTTTCGGGTTTTTTCATGCAGATGAGCGAGAGGGCGCGACCGAGCACCTGGTTTGTGGCTCCCGTCAACGACAGGCGGAAGGTACGCGTTTTTTCATCTTCTGCCGTGAGAATTTGACATTCATGATAGAAGCGGTTGAAGGCGGCACACAAATCGAGAATGTAGCGCGTGATGACGGACGGCTCGTATTCGGCAAGCGCCGCCGAAACACGCTCGGGGAACAACGCCAAGGTTTTTGCAAGGGTGAGTTCCTCGTCCGACACGGTGTCGGGGGCGAGGGCGGCTTCAAAACGAACGCCTGCCTTGCTCATAATACTGCAAGTTCTTGCATATGTGTACTGGGCATAGGGCCCTGTGTTTCCGTCAAAGGATAGCGCATCCTCCAAAATGAAGTTGATGTCACGCATACGGTTGTTGGCAAGGTAATGGAAAACGATAGCACCGACACCGACTGCCTCTGCCACCGCCTCGGAGGCGCTTTCGTTTTCGGCAAGGGTGGGGTTTTTCTCTTTGGTGATATCGCGCGCCTTGTCAATGGCTTGGGCAAACAGGTCTTTTAAGAGCACGACGTTGCCCGTGCGCGTTGCAAGTTTTGCACCGTTAATGCTCACCGTTCCGTAGGGAATATGCACCAGTTTGTCATACCAATCGTAACCCATCATTTCAAGCACCTTGAACCACTGGGCAAAGTGGAGGGACTGCCCTGCACTGGTCACGTAAATGCATTTGTCAAAGTCATAGGTTTCGCGCCGATAAACCGCCGCCGCAATGTCACGCGTCGGGTAAAGGGTGGAGCCGTCGCGTTTCAGAATGAGGCAGGGGGGCATGTTGTAAGCAGAGAGGTCTACAACAGAGGCACCGTCGTCTAACGTGAGCAGGTTTTTCTCGCGCAATACGTCAATTTGGCGCGGCATCTTGTCTGTGTAATAACTCTCGCCGTTATAACTGTCAAAATCAATATCGAGCAGGCGATAGGTTTTTTTGTATTCGCGCAGACTGATTTCAACAAACCAACGCCAAAGGGCAAGGTTCTCCTCGTCGTGCGCTTCTAATTTGGCAAATTCGATACGCGCCTGGTCGTTGAGGCTCTCGTCCTTTTCCGCTTCGGCGTGGAAACGAACGTAAAGTTGCACAAGCTCGTCAATTTCGCCCGCCTCAACCGCCTCCTTTGAGCCGTACAGACGGTATGCAACGATCAACTTGCCGAACTGCGTGCCCCAGTCGCCCAAATGGTTGATGCCAACGCATTTGTATCCCGCAAACTCGTGCAGAAGACGCAACGAGTGACCGATGACGGTCGTACCGAGATGGCCGATGTGGAAGGGCTTGGCGACGTTCGGCGAGGAATAGTCAAGCACGACGGTCTTGCCGTTGCCTGTACGGGGAGAGCCGTACAACTCACCTGCCGCCTCGATGTCCGACAAAATTTCATTGGCAAAATAAGACGCGTTCACGTAAAAATTCAAATAGCCGTTGCATGCGGCAATATTTGAAAAGGCGGGGGATGAGAGAGCGTCCGACAACATTTCGGCAATGCGTACGGGGGACGTGCGGAACGTGCGGCTAAGCTTAAAGCAAGGGAGTGCAATATCGCCGAGCGACGGCTCGGGCGGATAGCAGAGCATGTCACTGATATCTGATATGGAAATGGGATTGTCGGGAAAAAGGTCTGCTGCGGCCGATGCAATCAGGGCGGCGGCACTATCTTTGAACTTTTGCATGGTAAGTCCAATCCTTTCGTTTGGGATAGGTATCGGGGATACGGTGAATATTAAAGAGAGTCCGTCATGCGGACGTAATCAACAGATAAAAGCGGCTCGTCCGTCAGATGGCAGGGAAATAAGGGGCGATCTGTCATCGCATAGGCCATGGCGGCCTCTGCATTGTTGACAATGAAAAAGCGGCCGTTTTCCTCACGGACGGCAATTTCGGGCAACGCCTCGCCTCTTTCTAGGGCGTTTGCATATTCCGTTGCGAGGTTGGCGTCTGTTGTTTCGGGGTATGCGGGGCGAAGCGGACTTAAAAAGCAGGCGCGGACGGTTTTGTCCTTTTGCCATAAGGCAAAATTGTCGCAAACGCAAGTGGCGACTTCCTCGGGGGTGGCATAGGTCGTATCGACAACGAGCGAATAGTGATGCAAATCCTTGCAATCGACGTTGTAAAACTCAAAGTAACGCTTACGCTCGCTTTCTTTTCGGCGCAAGATGTTTGCGGCAGTTTCTTCGAGCGTGGGGAACGTTTCCTCCGCGCGGTGATCGTTCATAATGCGCGCCGCACTTACTTCAAGTTCCGTCGAAAAGTAGATGCGGAAGGTGTCGCGCACAAAATGGAATGCCATGCGCGAGTCAATAATGAGGTCGCGCGGATCGTCGGAGAGGGCAACCAAACGGTTGTCGATTTCTCTGTCCATCTCGGGGCGGTTTTCCATATATTCGTTTAATTCCACAACGGTCATGCCGCGTTCGGCCGCCATGGCGCGAAAGGCATTGCCCGTCGAATAATAATCCATATGCAATCTCTGCATCAACAGGCGTGATACGGTGCTTTTTCCACTTCCAAGATCGCCGGCAAGAGAAATCTTGTCACTCATTTTATACGTCTCCTTCCGCGCGGACGCGTCCGCATATATCGTAAAGGGTGAATAGATGCTAACAATGCATTATAGCAGAAAAAAAGAAAAAAGTCAAGCGCATTTGCCGAGATAGATGCCTTTTTTGGCATTTTTTGATGTTTGTTTGCAGGTATCAAAAATTTCCAAAAAAAACGTGAATGAAATATGCTCCATTGCACACAATAGAGGCAGAGACGCGGAAGCAATGCGACCGTGGGCTCAATTGATATAGATAGTAAAAATAGGAGAACACACAATGGCAAGAAACAAGGTAGTCGTTCCCGAAGCGCAGGCTGCAATGGACAAGTTCAAGATGGAAGCCGCAAGCGAAGTGGGCGTAAATCTCAAAGCAGGCTACAATGGCGATCTTACCTCCCGTCAGGCAGGTTCTGTCGGTGGTCAGATGGTCAAGAAGATGATTGAGAAGTACGAAAACGATATTAAGAACAACGGCTAATTTACGGACTGCGTCGCCCTCGGGCGGTTTAGGACACCGTGAATAGTGTGATCGTGTTTCCTTTTTCGTATTCATACGCATGCGTGCATGTGTTTTGATATGAAAATTCTCAAATGTTCTGAAAAGCAAGGTTTGCTGTGCATCTCCTTGCAAAGGAGGCTTCGCTGTGCGTCTGCCTCTTATGGAACGTTTGTTTTGGGCATACGCAAAGTGTCATCAAAAATGCCCGTTAAACGAAAGCGGTTAATTTCAAATATCGCTTTGGAGAGCATCGCCAACAGGCGATGCTCTCGTGTTTTTTTGGGGTTTTTGAAAGCGCTTTTGAATTATAGACAAGGACTTGACAAAAAAGGAAAATAGATTTATAATTAAGGAAAGAAAGCGAAAAAAGGAAAAGCGTGGCATATAGCGCGGCTTTTTTCGTTTTATTGAAAAACAGGCCTTTGGCCTGCATATAGATTATCAAACTTTAATTTTTACAGGAGGCAACTATAATGAAATGCCAACAATGTGGTGCAGAGCAACTTGCCGACGCAACCGTTTGCACGGTGTGCGGTGCATCGTTGCTTGCAGAGCAGGATGACGCCGTTTTTGAAGAAAAAACAGAGGTCGACGAAGTTTTGGAAAACGAGGAAACGGTGACGGCGGAAAACGAGGGTGCGGCCGCCGAAGAAGTAGTAGCAAAAGAAACCGAAGCCGTGGCAGAGGAAGCCGTGGCCATCGAAGAAGACGTCGCAGAAGAAACCGTAGCAGAGGAAGAAACGGTAGAGGAAAAAGCCGAGGATACCGTTGCCGAAGACACGGTAGAGGAGGCAGTTCAAGAGACAGAGGAAAAAGCAGTTGTATCGCAAGAAGAAAAGCACGCGTTTTTTGTTGATCGCCTTTTCTCTTGGATCACGGGTGGCGCCAATATTCTTTTGGCTTTGGCCCTGTTTATCACAACGGCACTGGGCGCGATGGATATCGTGGCATACAGTTACGGATCAACGGAGTTGACGCTCTTTGAGGTCTTTGGCGATGCGTTCGGAAAGAATGCCTTGGGCGTAGATAACTGGCCGTATTTCCTTTTGGTGCTTGTGGCTTACTGCCCCTTGTTGATCGTCGCGGGAATTACCGGCATTGTGCGTTTGTCTGTCGGCATTACACGCGTGGTTAAAAAGCCGAGCGAGAAACTTTCCCCGCTTGCACCGACGTCGCTCTATTCTGCCGCGGGCATTTATGCCGTATGTCTTTTGACGGCGTTGGAATTTACGCTCTTCCGCATATATATTGACGGCAACGTGGAAATCACGATGGCAGGCTACGCGCTTGCACTGATTGCCTTGATTGGCCTTGGCGGCGTGTTTGGTCGCTTGACGCATCAACTGTTGGATGCGCGCCGCACCAAAAAGGCATTTCGTCTGCATGCAGTACATACGACCGCGCAACCCGATAAGAAAAAAATCATGGCAAATCAAGACGAGTTGCGTATGATGGTCCGTCCGAACGTTCTTTTCTACGTGACGTTTGGCATTCCCGCGCTCGTCCTTTTGGCAACATTGATCGTTCTTTTGGTCTGTCCCATTTTGCCTGTGGGCGCGGACGGCGGACTGACACTCTTTGACTTGATTGATAAACTCTTTTCAACGACAGGACCTGCAAGTGTCTTGTTTAACGGCTCCGTGTTTGAAGGAGAAATTGACCTTATGTTGATCGTGAACATGTTTGGCCAGGTTTTGGCAGGACTGTTCCTTGTGATCATGACCGTTAGCATCGTTGTACGGATACTCTTCCGCGCGGTAGATTTCTTTGTCGGTGCGATGGTGTTCGGCGCAGGCGCGCAAGATCGCATTGCCTTGGCAGAATTCCTTTCCTCGCTTTGCGTGAAGATGGGCTTCGTCATGCTCTTTGCCATGGCGTATGGTGCTTGCATGCCCGGTGATTTTTCACTTGAAAACGTCACACAAGCGGCGTTGCCTGCAACCGTGTTGTTTGTTGTTCTCATTGCTTGCCGCATCGCTTATGCCGTCCTCGGAAAATTGATTGCTTACGACAAATCAGGCGAGGCTATGCAATCCGTCGTTGAATAATTGATATAAAAAAGGGCACCTGTGAAAACAGGTGCCTTTTTTGTGTGGATGACCGTCATCCTCGGAAAAACCGTCCCCACACGGTAGGGCAATTTTCATTTTTTAACTTTTTCTTTTCGTTAGTTTTTCAACGAATGGATAGGAGCAGGGATGCGTCCGCCGCGCGCAATAAAGGCATCGCTTTTTTCGCTATGCAGGGACATGATGGGCGCATAGCCGAGCAGGCCGCCGAATTCCACGGAATCACCGACCGTCTTTCCGTAGGCGGGGATAACGCGTACGGCCGTCGTTTTCTGATTGACGACGCCAATGGCAATTTCATCGGCAATGATGGCGCTCAAAATGGCGGCAGAGGTGTCGCCGGGGACGGCAATCATATCCAAGCCCACAGAACAAACGGCAGTCATCGCCTCTAATTTTTCAATGGAGAGCGTGCCCGATTCGACGGCGGCAATCATGCCCGCATCCTCGGAAACGGGGATGAACGCGCCCGACAGGCCACCGACGTGGGAGGATGCCATAACGCCACCCTTTTTGACGGCGTCGTTCAACATAGCGAGCGCCGCCGTTGTACCGTGAGTACCGCAACGTTCAAGTCCCATGCCCTCCAAAATGTGAGCAACGGAATCGCCCTGCGCCGGGGTGGGCGCCAAGGACAAGTCCACGATGCCGTAAGGAATTTGCAAACGGCGCGAAGCCTCATATGCAATGAGTTGACCGACGCGGGTGATTTTGAAGGCAATTTTCTTAATGGTGTCGGCGAGGGTGCTAAAATCGCAGTCGCCCGCCGCCTTGACGGCATGCGCGACAACACCGGGGCCGGAAACGCCCACGTTAATGACGGCATCGGGCTCGCCAATTCCGTGTACGGCACCCGCCATGAAGGGGTTGTCCTCGGGCATGTTTGCGAAGACAACGAGTTTTGCACAACCAATAGAATCGCGGTCGCGCGTCAAATATGCCGTTTCACGAATGATTTCGCCCATGCGACGCACGGCATCCATGTTGATGCCTGCCTTTGTACTGGCAACGTTGATGGAGGAGCAAACGCGATTTGTTTCTGCCAACGCATGGGGAAGGGCATTGAGCAGTGTGTTTGCACCGCGAACCATACCCTTTTGAACGGGCGCGCTAAAACCGCCGATAAAGTTGACACCCAACGCATCTGCCGCGCGGTCAAGGGTGTGCGCCAATTGTATAAAGCCGTCTTCGTCGAGGCAACCGCCCACCAATGCGGCAGGGGTGACGGAAATTCTTTTGTTGATAATGGGAATACCGTATTCCACTTCAAGTTGTTCTGCCGTACGAACGAGGTCGCGGGCGCAGTGCGTGATTTTATCGTACACGCGCGTTTGCAGGCGGTTTGGATCGTCGCTAATGCAGTCAAAAAGGGAAATACCCATGGTGACGGTACGAATGTCCAGTTTTTCCTCACGGATCATGTGTACCGTTTCCAAGATGTCTTGTGTATTTAGCATGAAATTCCTCCTCAAATGCGGTGCATGGAATTGAAAATATCCTCGTGCATGACGCGAATATCAAGGTTCTTTTCTTCACCCAGACGGCGCATGTTTTCGGCAAATTCCGAGAAGGGCACGGTGAGCGTATCAACCTCTACCAACATGATCATGGCAAAGTATTCACGCATGACGCTTTGACTGATGTCCAGGATATTGGCACTGTAATGGGCGCATTCACTGCTAACAAGAGCAATAATGCCCACGTTGTCGGCACCGATGACGGTAACAACTGCTTTCATAAACGTTCTTCCTCTCTTCGTGGATTGTACTGTTTTTTCGTTCTTCTCTATTATACTTGATAACGTCTAAAAAAGCAAGGCTTTTTTGAAGAAAAGGAGATTTTTGAAACCCCTTGAAAAGTCCGCACGCTTATGATAAAATAATAATATACTATGTATGCAATAAGTTTGTCGCCGCCAAAGCGGCAAGATGGGGAATGATATGTACGATACGAAAAATTACGCGGAAATCAATCTTGCCGCGTTAATTCATAACTACAAGGTGCTTTGCCGCCATATTCATCGTGAAAATAAAGATGCCGAGGCAATGTGCGTGGTCAAGGCAGATGCATACGGACACGGTATGGAGGAAAGCGTTGGCGCACTTTTGTCGGCAGGTGCAAATTTCTTTGCGGTGTCGGATATATCGGAGGCGTTGGCGGTCCGTCGCGTGTCCGAGACGGCGCGCATTTTAATTCTTGGCTATACGCGCCCCGCAAACGCCGCACTCCTTGCCAAAAACCATATCATTCAAACGGTACATAATGCAAACTATGCTTTCTATTTGGATACGGCGCTTGACGCCGCCAAATCGACGGGGGAAATCCCCGCGGATGCCAGGCTTTCTGTTCACGTGAAATTGGACAGCGGGATGAACAGGCTTGGCTTTGCCTTGAACGACACGGACTTTGACCGTTCCCTTGAAGAAATTTCGGCGTTAAGTGCTTTGAAGAACGTCAATCTTACGGGTATATTCACCCACCTTGCCTGTGCGGATGAGCCGCAGTCTTCTATGACAGAGGAGCAGGAAATGCGGTTTTCTCATATGAGGCAGGCGCTTCGCTCGCGTGGGCTTGATTTGCCCTCGCACGTGGCAAACAGTGCCGCCGCCATTCGCTTCGGTAGCATGGGCGGTGACTTCGTCCGCCTGGGCATTGCTTTATACGGCATCCCGCCCTCCGATGAGGTGACGTTACAGGGTCTATGCCCCGTCATGGGGCTATATAGCCGCATCTCCGAAATTCATCTTTTGAGAAAGGGTGAGGCCGTCAGTTACGGCGGAAGGTTTGTTGCGTCGGAGGACATGCGTATTGCCACCGTCTCCATCGGCTATGCGGACGGTTTATTGCGTGCGTGCGGCAATGGCGGCACGCTCATCGTCAACGGACAATATGCAAAAATTATCGGGCGTATCTGCATGGACCAATGCATGATTGCCTTGGGCGATATTGAGGCGTACGAGGGTGACCGTGTCACGGTTTACGACCGTAGCGGTGAAAACATTCGCCGTTTGGCGCGCGCAGCAGACACCATCCCCTATGAACTGCTTTGCTTAACGGGACGCAGAGTTCACCGTCAGTACATTCGTGAGACAAGGGGCTTTTAATTTTCGTTTTGAAATTTTGTTACAACCGTCGCATTTGTGCGGCGAAATGGAGCGAATATGCAAGAAAACACCGTAAACGGGCTTTTTTTGCTCGACAAACACGAGGGCATTACCTCACATACGGCGGTCAAGCGCGTACAGCGCCTATTTGATGCGCCAAGCGCAGGGCACACGGGCACGCTTGATCCCTTGGCGACAGGCGTTTTGCCCATTCTTCTCGGGCGCGCCGTGAAGGCAAGCGAGTTTCTCGTTGAAACGGACAAGCATTACGAGGCGGTTTTGCGCCTCGGCGTGACGACGGACACCGAAGATATGACGGGTACGATTTTAACAAAGGTTGACGTCTTACCGTCTGCCGATGCCGTTTTGGAGGCGGCGATGCATTTCGTTGGGGAAATTTTGCAGACACCGCCCATGTATTCTGCCATTCGCGTGGACGGCCGCCGTTTGATGGAGTTGGCGCGCGAAGGGAAGACCGTTTGGCGTGAGCCGCGCCCTATTACGGTACACAGTCTTTCGGTGACACCGCTTTCTTCTTCGGATTACCGTTTGCGCGTCGTTTGCTCAAAAGGGACGTACATCCGTACGTTATGCGCCGACATCGGTGCTTACCTTGGGTGTGGGGGGGCAATGGCCTCTTTGCGCCGCACGGAAACGGCAGGCTTTTCAATAGACCGTTGTATGACGTTAGAAGAGTTGGAGGCTTTGTCACCTGCGGCACGAATGGCGCATCTTTTGCCTGTGGAATCCCTGTTCTCCGAACTGCAAGTGGTGCAGTTATCTGCTTTTTATGCGCGCTTGGCGCATAGCGGACAGGAAATTTATCTTTCGAAAATCAAGCGGTCCTTGCCACTGCAAACGCGCGTCCGTCTTTATGACGAGCAGGGCTTTTTTGCCCTGGGGGAGGTGCGCGATTTTTCGGACGGTGCCGCCATCAAGCCCATAAAACTTTTTAGATTGTGATGCCGGGAGGTGCTTATGTCAAAACGCGAATGGACGCCAACGCAACTGGATGCCATTAACACCCGAGATAGAACGCTCCTTGTGTCCGCCGCCGCAGGCTCGGGAAAAACGGCGGTCCTGACGGAGCGTATTATCGCTTCGCTTTTAGACACGGAGCATCCTTGCGATATTTCTCGCATGTTGATCGTCACCTTTACCAAGGCGGCGGCAGGTGAACTTTCTTCGCGCATTACCGATGCACTTCGGGAGGCGTTGGCGAAAAATCCGGATAACAGTTCACTTGAAGAACAACTTCTTTTGCTCCCCACGGCACAAATTCGTACCATAGACTCTTTTTGCGCCGATTTTTTGCGTCGCTACGCAACAGAGGCGGGCATCTCTCCGCGTTTTCGCGTGGCGGACGAGGCGGAAAGCCAACTGCTCGCCACCTCGGTCATGAGCGATTTGCTTTCCGACTGCTACGAGGGGGTTGGCTTTTCGTGCGTAAAGGGCTCCTTTGCATACAATCAAGAGGACTTCCTTTTGCTTGCAGATTCCTTGACGACGGTACAATCGTCGGAGAGCGCTCTTGCAGAACTTTTGCTTTCGCTTTACCGTACCTGTGAGGGGACGCTCAACGGGGCGATGACCTTGACGGCAAAGGCGCGCGACTTCGCCGTGGATGCAACGCGCACCCTTGCGGATGCCGCATGCTTTTACGTCATTGCCGATGCGATCATAGAGGCATTCTCCTATTATATTACACAATATGATACAGGGCTTGCCGTTTTTGATGAGGAAGCAGACGGACTTCTTTCGGTGACACACGGAAAGACCTTTCGCTTTGAAAGAGACCGTTTAGAGACGGCGGTGGCGGCTCTGCGCGATCACCGTGCCGACGCGGCAAAAGAGGCGTTGGAAGAAATCCTCTTCGTTCAACGCCTGCCTTCGTATAGCGGCCCCGAACTGTGGGTAGACAAACGTTTGTGTGCCGTCCGTCTGGATGCTCGTGAATATATCAAGGAGAGGGCGTTGCCGTTTCTGTCCTTTGGTGAGGAGAATTGGCAAAGGGAAGCGCCGCGCATTTCGCGCGCCCTTTCGCAATTGGCGGGGCTGTTGGCAGCATTTGAGGAGCGCTTTAACCGCGAAAAGAAGGAACGCGGCATTTGTGAGTATAACGACCTTGAACGCTTGACGTTACACTTGCTCACCGCCCCCGACGGGGACGGCGAGCCTTCCGCGTTGGCGCTATCGGTGCAGGGACATTACGATGCCATCTATATTGACGAATATCAAGACGTCAATGAGGTCCAAAACAGGATCTTTTCTCTCCTGTCAAACGGCAAAAACGCCTTCATGGTGGGAGACGTCAAGCAAAGCATTTACCGCTTTCGCGGGGCAGAGCCTTCTATTTTTACCGCATTAAGACACATCCCCGCGTTCAAAAAGGGCGAGGCTTCGGAACGGTCGTCTATATTTATGCAGTCAAACTTCCGATGCGATCCGCCCATTATTGATTTTTCCAATGCCGTTTTTGACGTTGTTTTCGGTTTGGCAGGGGGGATAGATTACCGCCCCGAGGACCGTCTTGTCGCAGGGAAGAAATTGCCCGATGGCGTTACGCCCAAACGGGTGCGCGTGCTTTTGACCGCGCCTGCCAAAACGGGCGACAAGTCCTCGAATACCGAAAAGCAAGCGAAACTATCAAGCGGTGAAGCGGAAGCGGCTTGCATCGTGCGCGAAATTCGGCATCTCCTTGCGGAGGGACGTCGCAACGACGGCGAGAAAATAGAACTGTGCGTTATTGCTATTTTGTTGAGGAGCGTTCGTTCGAGTTTTGCAAAGCATCTTCAAAAGGCGCTTGCTCTTTCAAATCTGCCGACAGAGGTACACGAGGACACGGATTTCTTTTTAAACCCCGAGGTCCTGTTGATGCTTTCACTTTTGAACGTGATAGATAATCCGCGCCGCGATATTTATTTGGCGGGGCTTTTGCGGTCGCCTCTTTTTGGCTTTACAATGGACGAACTCCTCTCCCTTCGGCGCGAGGGGAGCGCGGACGTTTCACTGTATGAATGCATGCTCATCTACGCAAAAGCGCATCCGGATGACGAAAAATGTAAACTGTTTTTAACCACGCTCGAACGTTATCGTGACCGCGCGGAGGGCATGTCGATATCGGAACTTTTGCGCTTTTTGTACGATGACACCGCTATTACGTCGCTTGTGGGCAGTATGGGTGAAAAAAGTGATAACTTGCATATGCTTTACCATTACGCCGCCTCGTACGAGGGAAACGCCCTGCACGGACTGTATTCGTTTTTGCGGTACATCGACCGTATCGTGCGCGAAAACAGGCGCATGCCTTCCAAGCGAGAGGCGGATATGAAAAGTAACGCCATTCGCATTATGTCGGTACACGCATCCAAGGGACTGGAATTTCCCGTTTGCTTTTTTTCGCATACCGATCAAAAATTCCGCCGCGACGATAATATATTGCAGTATGATGCAGGTCTGGGCGCGGCACTTTGTCTGCAAACGGAAGACGGTTACGGGATGGTGGAAAACCCACTTTTCATGGCGGCTCGTTTAACGAACGCGCGCGCCGAGCGTGAGGAAGCGTTTCGCGTGCTTTACGTTGCCTTGACACGCGCAAGGGAGCGCTTGTATATAACGGGACACGTGACCAACCTTTCGTCACTTGCCCGTCCCTTCCCTAAAATACCTTTGTCACACTACGAGGTTATGAACGAGCCGAATTATTTGTCGCTCATACTTCATGCATTGCATATAAGATTTGATCCTACGGTGACGGGGACAACGCACAACACATGTCATGCGGAAACGGAATGTACCGAGGTTATTCGCGTTCTTGCGTGGAAGCATAACGCGGACACAAACGACGCGCACATCGAAGATGACACGGATATAAACGATACACAGGGCGTCGATTGCACGGCATGGACGGATACGTTACGGAAACGGTTTGATTTCGTCTACCCCCATGAAGGTCTGCATACGTTGCCCGGCAAACTGTCGGTGTCGCGCCTGTTGCCCGATGTGTTGGATGCGGAAAACGAGGCAGACGTATTGGATATTGCGCCTCCGTTTGCTATGGAGGACGGGGAGGGTGCTCCCACCGAGAAAGAAACGCCGACACGCCCAAAGTTTCTCTCAAAAGAAGAGGAAACGGATGCCGCCGCGAAAGGTACGGCAACGCATCTTTTCTTGCAATTTTGCGATTTTGTAAACCTTGATTGTCAAAGCGACGAGGACGTGCCCCGTGCCCTGCAAGCGGAGATAGAGCGACTTGTCAAGCGGCGCTTTATTACAGAGAGTGATGCCGCATGCATACGGAAAAAGGAACTTGAAGCATTCTGCCGTTCTCCTTTATTCCGTGCATTGCGGGGGGCAAAAAAGGTATATCGTGAACTTCGTTTTCATGCCAAATTGCCTGCCGTTGCCTTTACATTGGACGAGCAAAAGAAAAAACAACTTGAAAACGAAAGTGTCTTCGTGCAGGGCGTTGTGGATGCCGTGCTTGTAGACGAGGACGGCAACTACGATTTGATTGATTACAAGACCGACCGTTTGCCCAAAAACCGTGAGGAGGCAGAAGCGCTTCTTCTCAAAAGATACACCGCGCAACTTGGCTACTATCAAGCGGCGTGCCGCCGCATGTTTTCAAAAAAGCCGCGCTCCGTGTTGATTTACGCGCTTGCTTTGGGCGACACGGTGTCCGTTCCTATTCCCGAGCCGTTCGCATCTTTGTAAGAACCTCGTGTAAATAAAAGGTGACAACACGGGATGAGCGGATAGCAAAGGCAAAGCGTGGTGTACAAAAACGCGCGAAACGCTTTGGTTTTGAAAAAAGCATACAAAAAAAGAGGATTTGAATTTTGCACGGAGCAAAATTCAAATCCTCTATCTTATTTATGAACTGCTTTGTTTGTCAGGGCGGAAAATTATATACTGATCACGCCAAATGCAGACAGAAGCGAAGATGCCAAAATGGCCAAAATGCAAACGGGTGCAACGTAACGAATGACAACCTTGAAGAGTGTTTTTTGCTTGAACGGCCCCGAAACCTCAACCTCTTCGATAACGGTGCGCGGTTTTAGGAAGAAGGAAACGAGCAGGCAGGTTAGCAATGCCGTAATCGGCATGAGCACGCTGTTACTGATGAAATCAAAGAAGTCAAGCATCTGCATGCCGAGGATTGACAAATGGCTCCAAGCACTGTAACCGAGAGAGGAAAGAGCGCCGAGCAGAAGACAAAACACGAGGACGATGATGCAGGCAAGTTTGCGCGACAGTTTGAATTTGTCAAGCAAAGTGGAAACAACTGTTTCCATCAAGGAGATAGAGGAGGTCAGTGCGGCAAAGAAGACCATGATAAAGAAGACGGTACCAATGGCCGCGCCGCCCGGCATGGTTTCAAAAATCTTCGGAAGTGTCGAGAACATTAAGCCGGGGCCGCTTGCACTGAGTGCGCTTTCGCCTCCAAAAGCAAAGACGGCAGGAATGATCATCAATCCCGCAAGGAAGGCCACGCCCGTATCGAAAAGTTCGATTTGGCGCGCGGATTTTTCAATGCTAATTTCTTTCTTCATGTAGGAGCCGTAGGTAATCATAATACCCATGGCAAGCGACATGGAATAGAAGAGTTGTCCCATCGCGGCAACAACGGTCATGATGGAAAACTTGGAGAAGTCGGGCTTGATATAGTAAAGCACGCCGTCAAGAGCGCCGTCCATTGTGCAAATACTGTAAATGGAAATGAAAAGGATCAGGACGATCAATGCGGGCATCATGATTTTGCTCACCTTTTCAATGCCCTTGTCAATGCCGAGCAATACGATCAATGCCGTTAACCCGAGGAAGAGGGTAAACCACAAAAGAGGTTGTGCGGTTTGGGATATATAAGAACCGAAGTAAGAACTTTCTGCCATGGCGGAGCCTTGTCCCGAAATAAAGCCCGTAAAGTATTTCATTACCCAACCGCCAATGACCGCATAATAGGGCAAGATGATGGCGGGAACGATAGATGCCAAAACACCGATGAAGGAAAAACGGCGGTCAAGCGCGGCAAATGCGCCAAGAGGACTGAGTTTCGTTTTTCTGCCGATGGCAATCTCTGTCACCATCAAGGCAAAGCCGAAGGTGACCGCAAGGGCAATGTAGACCAAAAGGAAAATGCCGCCGCCGTATTTTGCGGCGAGATAGGGAAAACGCCAAATATTGCCGAGACCGACGGCAGAGCCTGCCGCAGCCAACACGAAGCCGATTTTACTGGAGAATGAACCTCTGTTTTCGCTCATATAGCAACTCCTGTTTTTGTAAAAATAATCATAACGCGTATATTATAACATGTTTTCTTGTACTTTTCAAGCGAAAAGGAACGTTATTTTAACAACTTTCGCGAATTTTTAGTTTGTTTTCGGTGCGGTTTACAAAAAAGAAAAGGGGCTGTATCAAACGAAGGGCGGTTAACGCTTGTTCATCTAATGATACAACTCCAATTTCTTTTCTGATAATTTTGCGATTTATTTTTTCAGTTCGCATAAAAAGGCGAAGACAATATCGTCGAGTCCTGTAATCATTTCGTGCCCAAAGTCGGGATAAATGAGGATGGATTTTTCCGTATTCATCTTATTATATGCGGCAAATTGTGTGGAAGGAGGGCATGTGTTGTCCATCAGGCCCGTTCCCATCAACACCTTGGCGCGGATGCGCGAAGCGAGATGCTGAATGTCGATGTAGCCGAGTTTTTTGAAAAATTCATCAATGTGCTCACGAAGGGGATCAAAGGCACGCAGGTAATAACGGATGCCCTCATAAGCCCCTACGTCCAGGTCCATGTTCCATACACGCATATAATCGGACATGTAGGGAAGAAGAGGTACACAAAGAGCAATTTCGGGAACAAGCGCGGCACAGGCGATAGACAAACCGCCGCCTTGTGAAGAGCCATGCGCGGCAACGCGTGTTTCATCGACATCGTCAAATGCCATCACAACATGCGCGAGTTTGGCTGTGTCCAAAAAGAGGTCGCGGCAAAGAAGGTCCTCGGGTTTGCCGTCAAAGCCACGCATGAAGGGGGTGGTGTAGGACGTGCCGCGAACGCCGCCCACATCCTCGGAAAAACCGCCCTGTCCTCTTGTATCAAGTGCGGCAACCACAAAGCCCTCGGCGACGTAAGAAAGCATGGACATCCAATCGCGAGAGGCCCCGCTTAGGCCGTGAAAAAGAAGAATGGCAGGGGCTTTTTCGTTTATGTGCTTGGGTTTTAAGAGTTTGGCATAAATGCGCGCACCCTTGGTAGATGTAAAGGTCAAATGGTAAGCATCGGCAATTGACGAAAAAAACGGCGCGGGAGTCAATTCCACCTTTGGATCAATAGCATTCAGTTCTTTTAACGAACGATCCCAAAAAGCATCGAAATCTGCGGGCTTTGGGTTTGTTCCTTGGTATGTTTTTAATTGCTCAAGAGGCATGTCAATGGCAGGCATAGTTTTATCCTTTCATTGCAAAATGAAGATTGATGACCAAATTATAGCACGCATGACAAACAAAGTCAAGACACGGTTGCATTTGCATTGAAAATTTTTTCTCGTTATGACGGCTTTTTTTGAGCAAAAGTCTTGCAAAAAAAGAAAACGTGTGCTATAATAAGCCATAATTAAGCAGAAAAGCATGCGAAAGAAACGGGAAAAGGCCGCTTGACGCATTGGCGCAAACGCCGTTACAAGGTTTCTCAAATTGAGTCAATTTCAGTCAATGCTTTGGAGGTTCATTATGCGTAACAATCAGAAAAATCCCATTTTATATATGGGGCAACTTGCTCTTTTGACAGCGTTGGTTGTCGTTTTGCAACTTGTGGGCTCGTTTATTAAAATCGGTCCGCTTCCCATGTCCTTTGTGTTGGTGCCTATCGTTATCGGCGCGTGCTTGCTCGGAGCACGGGCGGGTGCGTTTTTGGGCTTTGTTTTTGGCCTGATCACCATGATCATGGGCGTTTCGGGTGTGGATGCATTCTCTCATTTGCTTTTTGAGGCCAATCCCGTTTGGTTCGTCATTCTTTGCATTTTGAAGGCGCTCATGGCGGGCCTTGGCGCAGGCTTGGTGTACCGTGGCTTGGGGCTTTTGTTCCGCGGTAAATATTTGACGCTGCAAACGGTTCTTGCTTCTGTTGCCGCGCCGATCATCAATACGGGCATTTTCGTTGTCGGTATGCTCCTTTTCTTCTTTGATACAATGACTGCCATGTCGGATGGGACGGCGGTTCGCTTCGTTTTTCTCACCTTGGCAGGTGTAAACTTCTTAGGAGAATTTTTGGTCAATTTGGTGCTCTCCCCCGCGATAGTACGCATCATTGACGTGGTTAAGAAAAAAATGCATATCTAATACAGTACGTATTAAAATAAAAAATCGGGCGGTACTTGGCAGAAATGCTAAATACCGCCCAATTTTTCGCCTTTGAGCGCATATTTTTGCAAAAAATATAAAAAAATGTCAAAACCCCTTGCAAAAATGAAAAGTATCGTGTATAATACTGATTATAATTTAATAACGGAACAATGGATTCTGTGTGATGATGGCAGGAAATGACAGGTTTGTCGCCGAAGGAGTAACGCTCTCAGGTGTCCTTTACGGATGAGGACTGCCGTTGGACAGAACTTTGGAGAATCTCATTTAATTGAGTGCCGAAGGTGCAAGACGCATGCGCGTTAATCTCTCAGGCAAAAGGACAAAGTGCATCTATTTAATAGGTATTTTTTCTTTTTGTGTTGTGGGATCGTGCTGCATAGTGCGGTCTTTTTGTTTTGTAAGGAGGAAAAAATGCTGGAATTTATTGAAAAACTAAACGGCTCTATCAACGGGTTTGTTTGGGGCTACGTGGGGTTGGTGCTCTTGATCGGTACAGGTATCGTCATGACGCTCGTTACCTCCGGCTTCCAAATCACCAGACTCGGTCATTGGTGGAAGCACACGATCGGAAGCCTTTTCCAAAAGAAGGTCATCGGTCATACGAAGGAAAAGGGATCTATCTCTCCTTTCCAGGCACTTTGCACGGCCCTTGCCGCTACCGTCGGCACGGGAAACATCGCGGGTGTCGCGGCGGCCATTTGTATTGGCGGCGCAGGCGCGGTGTTCTGGATGTGGATTGCCGCCTTCTTCGGTATGATGACGAACTTCTCTGAAAACGTACTGGGAATTTATTACCGTCGTCGTAACGCCAAGGGCGAATGGAGCGGCGGTGCGATGTACTACCTTACCGACGGTTTGGGTAGCAAACGCGGTCTAAAATGGATTGCCAAGGTGTTAGCAATTCTCTTTTCCATCTTCACCCTTTTGGCATCCTTCGGTATCGGCTCTATGGGACAGGTCAACAAAATTGTTGCCAACGTTGCATCGGCGTTTGATATCAGTGCAGTCTCTTCCATTCAAGTGGCAGGGGACGTCAGTTTGTATAACGTCCTTCTCGGTGCGGTCCTCATGGCACTGACGGCAATGATCGTTCTG
The DNA here is from genome assembly GCA_045536865.1 of Eubacteriales bacterium. Classification (GTDB taxonomy): domain Bacteria; phylum Bacillota; class Clostridia; order Oscillospirales; family CAG-272; genus UBA1740. Next base: position 1,850 of record JAZSOK010000039.1, on the reverse strand, counting down.
GGTGGCTTGAAGAGAATTGCCAACGTCGCAGAAAAAATCATTCCTTTCATGGTTGTGATGTTCGTTGCCGGCTCTCTCGTTATCATCGGTGTCAATTATACGAACATTTTGCCTGCCTTTAAGGCCATTTTCGTCAATGCGTTCCAACCGATAGCGGTTGTCGGCGGTGTGACGGGTAGCATCATTAGTAAGGTCGTTGTATCAATGACACAGGGCTTCAAGCGCGGTGTTTATTCAAACGAAGCAGGTCTTGGCTCGTCTGTTATGGTTCATTCGAACTCCAACATCAAAGAGCCCGTTGAACAGGGTATGTGGGGCATTTTCGAGGTGTTTGCAGACACCATGATCGTTTGCACGATGACGGCTTTGGTTGTCCTTACGTCGGGCGCATACAATCTCGTTGACGGTACGATTTTGACGGGTTATACCGATGCAACGTTGGTGGCAGGTGCCTTTAATCAGGTTTTCTCATGGGGCGATATTGGTGAAAAGTTCATCGCCATCGCTATGTTCCTTTTCGCGTTCACGACCGTTCTCGGTTGGTCGCACTACGGTACAAAGGCTTGGGAATACCTCTTTGGCGCAAAGACCACGTTCATCTTCAAAATCATTCACATTGTCACCATTATGTTCGGTGCAATCATGAGTTCGTCTCTTGCATGGGATATTTCCGATACCTTCAACGGTATGATGATGTTCCCCAACTTGATTGCCGTTTTGGCACTCTCACCGCTTGTTTTGAAAATCACCAAAAACTACGTGGCACGCAAGGTGAAGCGTCAGGACGTCAAGCCCATCCTCTCGTATGATGAAAACATTCAAGCGGAGATGGAAGCGCGTAGCGCAGAAGAGGACGCATAAGTTCCTTTTTGAAAATAACCGATTGATGTCGGGGTGTTGTATTATGCAACACCCCGATTTTCGTTATATAAAAAAACGGGCTACCTACTGCTTTACAATAGGTAGCCCGATGCTTATTGGGCGGCCTTCTTTTTTTGTGCCGCCTCTGCTTTTAAGCGAAGTTGTGTGTCAAGGATTCTCTTGCGAAGACGGATGCTTTTGGGTGTGACCTCAATCAACTCGTCATCGGCAATAAACTCAATGGCCTCTTCCAAACTCATCGTGCGGGGCGTGACCAAACGGAGCGCCTCATCAGCACCCGATGAACGAATGGCGGTCAAGTGCTTTTGTTTGCACACGTTGACACAGATGTCGCCCTGCTTGGGGTTTTCGCCAACAATCATGCCTTCGTAAACAGGAGTTTGCACGCCGATAAACATTGCGCCGCGTTCCTGCGTGTTGTAAAGGCCGTAACTCGTTGATTCGCCCTTTTCACTGGCGACGAGAGAGTTTGTGAAGCGCATGGTCACGCCACCTTTGAAGGGGGCGTATCCGTCAAACACGGAGTTAAGAATGCCTTCGCCGTGTGTATCCGTTAAAAATTCGCTACGGTAACCGAAAAGGCAACGTGCGGGGATGCGGTATAGAAGTTTCTGACGTGAGCCGCGCAGTTGCATATCGATCAATTCGCCCTTGCGCGCGCCGAGTTTTTCCATGACGGCACCGACGTAAAGTTCGGGAACGTCAATGGTGACCTCTTCCATAGGCTCGCACTTTTCGCCGTCAATATCACGGTAAAGCACGCGCGGGGTACTGCAACAGACCACGTAGCCCTCGCGGCGCATATTTACAATGAGAATGGCCAAGTGCATTTCGCCGCGCCCTGCAACCTTAAAACTATCGGTGGTATCGCCATCCGATACGCGCAAGGACACGTCGCGCAAGGTCTCCTTATACAGGCGGTCACGCAAATGGCGACTGGTGACAAACTTGCCTTCCTTGCCTGCAAA
>JAZSOK010000006.1:0-4738 GCA_045536865.1 Eubacteriales bacterium | reverse complement strand
AAATCGAGCCCTTGGGCGGTGCAGCTACCTGCCTTGGGGGAGCTATTCGAGATCCCCTTTCGGGACGAGCTTACGTTTATCAGGCAATGCGAGTTACCGGCGCGGCTGATCCCCGCACCTCTCTTGAGGATACTCTCCCGGGTAAGCTTCCGCAGTCAAAGATCACTCTCGGTGCAGCTGCCGGTTACAGCTCTTACGGTAATCAGATAGGTCTTGCTACCGGCGGTGTATACGAGCATTACCATCCCGGTTACGTAGCTAAGCGTCTTGAGATCGGCGCGGTAGTCGGTGCGGCTCCCGCTGAAAATGTACGCCGTGAGGTTCCCGCTCCGGGCGATGTAGTCATCCTTCTCGGCGGCAGAACCGGACGTGATGGCTGCGGCGGTGCGACCGGATCCTCCAAGTCCCACAACCTCGAATCCCTCGAAAGTTGCGGTGCAGAGGTTCAGAAGGGTAACGCGCCCGAGGAAAGAAAGCTCCAGAGACTCTTCCGCAATTACGAAGCGTGCCGCATGATCAAGCGTTGCAACGACTTCGGTGCGGGCGGTGTTTCCGTTGCCATCGGTGAGTTGGCAGACGGCTTGTTTATCAATTTGAATGCCGTTCCCAAAAAGTACGAAGGTCTTGACGGTACGGAACTTGCCATTTCCGAGTCGCAGGAGCGTATGGCGGTCGTTGTTGATCATAAGGACACGGCGCGCTTCTTAGAGTTGGCGGCAGAGGAAAATCTGGAAGCCACGGTTGTGGCACAGGTGACGGAGGAGCCGCGCTTAAAGATGACGTGGAACGGCCGCATGATCGTTGACCTTTCCCGTGAATTCCTCAATTCAAACGGTGCAGAGAAGCATACGACGGCGGTGACAACACCGTGCGCGGATTTTGCACGCGATATTCCTGTCGGCGATTTTGAGGAAAAATATAACGCTTGCCTTTCCGACCTTAACGTTTGCTCCCGTCAAGGACTTTCGGAGCGCTTTGACTCCACCATCGGCGCAGGTAGCGTATTGATGCCCTTTGGCGGTCAGGCGCAAAAAACACCCGTGCAAGCCATGGTTCAAAAGGTGTCGATGGAAAAGGGTGAGACGGATACGTGCAGTTTGATGGCGTGGGGCTTTAACCCTGCCGTATCGGAAAAAAGCCCGTATCACGGCGCGTACATTGCGGTGTTGGAGTCCGTTTCCCGTTTGATTGCTACGGGTGCTTCCTTTGATGACGTGTATTTGACGTTCCAAGAATATTTTGAAAAGCCGAAGCACGATCCCAAGAGAATTGGTAAGCCGCTTTCCGCTTTGCTCGGCGCTTTGCGCGCACAACTTGATTTGGGCATTGCCGCCATCGGCGGTAAAGACTCCATGAGTGGAAGTTTTGAGGATTTAGACGTACCGCCTACCTTGGTTTCCTTTGCTGTGACGACGGGGCGCATCGGCGATATTGTCAGTCCCGAATTCAAAAAGGGCGGCCACGACGTTTTGTGGTTGTCGCCCGCCGCGCAGAAAAACGATGCGCGCTTGCCCGATGCTTCATCGCTCAAAGCCCTTTTCGACTTGGTTTACGATTTGACATCAACGGGCAAGGCCCTTGCCGCTTATACACCTGCCGCAGGCGGTGTGGCGGAGGCTATCTTCAAGATGGCAATCGGTAACCGCGTGGGCTTTGCTTACGATGACGGCGTGTCCCTTGACAAGATCTTCTCCTATGCATACGGAAGCTTTGTTTTGGAACTTGCAGACGGTGTTTCTGCCGATGACGTTTTGGCGCTCTGCCGTCAGAACGTGGGTGGCGAGGCGTGCCGTCTTGGTTGCACAACGGTAGAACCTACCCTCACATTTGGCGGTCAGTCGCTTTCGCTTTCGGCGCTTCTCTGTGTGTATGAAGGTGTTTTGGAGCCTGTTTATCCGCAATATATCAAGAAGGATGCGACACCCACACCGACCGTTTCCACGCCCTTTGCAGACGGTGTACGCCGTTCTGCCGCCGTCAAGTGTGCGCGTCCCCGCGTTTTAATTCCCGTGTTCCCCGGTACAAACTGTGAATACGATAGCGCGCGCGCAGTCCGTGAGGCAGGGGCAGATGCCGATATTTTTGTGGTGCATAACCTGACCTCCGACGCGATTTCCGCATCGGTCAGTGGCTTTGCACAACGTCTGCGTGAGGCACAGATGCTCTTTATCCCCGGTGGATTTTCGGGCGGTGATGAGCCTGATGGATCGGGTAAATTCATTACGTCCTTCCTCCGTAGTGAGGAGGCACGTCAAGAGGTAGAGGCGCTCCTTTCCAAGCGTGACGGCTTGATTTGCGGTATTTGTAACGGTTTCCAAGCCTTGATCAAACTGGGGCTTGTTCCTTACGGACGCATGATTGAGGCGGATGAGCATGCGCCCACTCTGACCTTTAACCCCATTGGCCGCCACCAGTCCAAACTTGTGCGGACAAGAATTGCGTCCAACCGTTCTCCCTGGCTTGCCGAAACCAACGTGGGCGACATCTTCACAGTGCCGATTTCTCACGGCGAGGGCCGCTTCCTTTGCGAGGCGGATATGCTCCAAAAATTGGCAGACAACGGACAGATTGCCACCCAGTATGTTGATGAAGCGGGCAATCCTACCATGGACATTGTCGATAACCCGAACGGCTCGGCATGGGCGGTCGAAGGCATTACCTCTCCCGACGGACGTGTCTTTGGTAAGATGGGACACTCGGAGCGTGTCGGTCGCGGACTTTACAAGAACGTTCTTGGAAATTATGATATCGGTATGTTCCGTGCCGCTGTCAAGTATTTCCGCGGGCAGTAAGCATTTTGTTGTCAGATACGGTCAAGGCGACAAAATGATGGTATTTTATCTATTTGGGCTTTATATTCAATAGAAGCCAAATAGACACCGTATCCTAAAATAAGTAGAGGACTTCCATTTTCAAAACTTGAAAATGGAAGTCCTCTATTTTTGTGCGTTCCCGAAAAAAGGAAGTGGGCGTAATGCGGCTAATGCATTGACGGTTGAGAGTTGTTTTTTTGATAATATAGCGCCTTTGAAAAGAAAAAACAAAAGGTCGATTAAAGAAAAAGAGGGCGGTTTTGTTTACCTTCCAATGCCGCCCGTAAGGAATCCGAAACCGCCGTGAAATCGGCAACAAGGGAATGTGGCTTACGCATGGGATCATCCTGACGCATGGGGACAAAGAATACTTGCTTGCGTAAAAGAAGCGTGGAGATGTTGGCGAGGTTGGCGGAGAGGGAATCGTTTGATGCCAATGCAATGAGCAGGGGGCGGTCACAACGCAGATGGGCCTTTGCCGCCATGGTGACGGCAGAGTCTGTAATTCCGCGCGCGATTTTTGCCAACGTGTTTCCCGTACAGGGGGAGATGATGAGCGCGTCTAACGGCTCTGTCGGGCCGAGTGGCTCGGCATCGACAATGGTGTGAATGCAGGGACGTCCTGCCAAACTTTCCACAGTTTTGCGGAAATCCTCTGCCTGCCAAAAGCGGGTATTTGTGCTATAAACATTTTCGCTAAAAATGGGCAAGAGGTCATAGCCGTCCGCGTGCAATCGGCGAAAGGCGGCAAGCGAATGGGAAAGCGTACAGAACGAACCGCAGAAAGCATATCCTATCATAAGCGGTACCTTCGGTCAAGAAATATTAGGTCGGTTGATTGTCAAATGGTTAGGTAAAGGGGTGATACTGTTCTTTGATGATGCGTACGATTGCCTTTGAGAGAAGCGCGCCTGCCGCCCTCGGCGTATAACGGAGGGGCATGGCTCTTCCATCCAACAAAGGACAACCCAACTCGCGGCAGGCATCCCTTGCAACGGCCGTGCCGGAAAGTTCCAGTGAAAGCGTTAGCATGGGCATGTTTTTTGCTCCGAGAATGGGAGATGATGCGGGGACTGTATTAATCAGTATATGCGGCAACTTGGAAAACAGGTACTTGCCCCTGTTTTCAAAAAAAGATGCATCTTCTATATCATAGGTGCGGTATCCCGCGACCTCGGCTTCGTGACGCGCCTCTTTCTTTCGTGCGCCGATAAGAATGTTTGCACCAAAAGCATCCAGGCGCTTTGCCATACCGCGCGCAATGCGCCCATAGCCGAGAATGACACAGAGCGATTCGGAAAGAGAAAAACCGCCCGTGGCACGCACACCTTCCAGTAATAGCGCCATGCCGCCCTCCGCCGTCAATTCCGCGTTGCCACAAACGAAAGAAAAGTCCTTTGTTAGATCCGCATACGGATGATTTGCAAAGATGGGCGGCTTTTCGCCGTAGCCAACAAGGAGCGAAGCGGGGGGAAGAGCACTTGCAAGGCTTTCTAATGAGCAGGGCTCTTTTTCATTGCCATTGTCGGATAAATGGACACCGTCACGCGTGATGGGAATGGGCAATATCAAAACATCCTCTGCCGTGACGCCTTGAAGTTTCGCGGGGTTTTGCCATACCGTTTGATAGGGGAGTTTTTCCATTGCGGCGCGGCGTATGTACCTGCATCGAACAGACAGAAATACTGTTCAAGCTGTGCAGAGGCGCAGACACGGCGAAGAAAAGCCGAGCAAAAACGGCGAAAAAGAGCTATGCAACGGCGACATTTAGGGGCATAAAAATCGCATAGCAATGCGGCATTCAAACCGCAAAAATGAGAGGTTAAGGTAATTTGACCTTTTCTCTCAAAAACGGGGTTCTAAAGGTCGACAAATAGGCAAAGTGAAGATGATCACTGTGACCATCTTCACTCCAAAACGTCCTT
>JAZSOK010000151.1:0-9796 GCA_045536865.1 Eubacteriales bacterium | reverse complement strand
TGGCAAATGACCCTGCCACTGAGGCGCTGCCCGGCTTCAAGGCGGTGCAGCCTATGGTCTATGCGGGCATTTACCCCGCAGACGGGTCGCGTTACGGCGATCTGCGCGACGCGCTTGAGAAGCTGCGCCTTAACGATGCTGCACTTTCCTTTGAGCCCGAAACCTCCGTGGCGCTCGGCTTCGGCTACCGTTGCGGCTTCCTTGGGCTTTTGCATATGGAGGTCATTGAGGAGCGCTTGGAACGGGAATTTAATTTAGATTTGATTACCACTGCCCCCAGCGTTATTTATCAGGTTGCCAAGCGTGACGGTAGCGTCATTTACATTGATAACCCCTCTAATTTTCCTACCCCCGAGGATATTGAGACGGCATCCGAGCCCGTCGTGCGTGCCGCCATCATCACACCGACCGATTATATCGGCGGTATTATGGATCTGTGTCAGGAACGGCGCGGTATCTTTATTGATATGAAATACATCGACACCGAGCGTGCCGAACTTCACTACGTTTTGCCCTTGAACGAAATCGTCTACGATTTCTTTGACGCCTTGAAAAGCCGAAGCAAGGGGTATGCCTCCCTTGATTATGAGTTTGCGGAATATAAGCCGAGTAAACTGGTGAAACTCGACTTCCTTCTGAACGGCGAAACAGTAGATGCTTTATCGTTTATCGTGCATGAGGAAAAGGCATACGCCCGTGCGCGCCGCATTGCCGAGAAATTGAAGGATAATATCCCGCGCCAACTTTTTGAAATTCCCATTCAGGCGGCAATCGGCTCGAAAATCATTGCGCGCGAAACGGTCAAGGCGATGCGTAAGGACGTTCTTGCCAAGTGCTACGGCGGTGATATTACCCGTAAGAAAAAACTGCTTGAAAAGCAGAAAGAGGGTAAAAAGAAGATGCGCCGTCTCGGCAGCGTTGAGGTATCGCCCGAGGCGTTTATGGCGGTCCTCAAACTTGACGATGAATAACCAAAAAAGGACGCCGCTCGGCGTTTACGTGCATATTCCTTTTTGCCTACGGAAATGCTATTACTGTGATTTTTGCTCGTCTCCTGCCACAGATGACGAAAAGGAAGCCTACGTCGATGCGCTCTGCCGAGAAATTCTTTCTTTTGATGCCGAGGGCTACCGTGTCGATACGCTCTTTTTCGGGGGCGGCACGCCCTCGCTTTTGGGGGAGGATCTATGCAATCGCATCATGGAAGCCCTGCATCGGCGCTTTTCCTTTGCCGAGGGGGCGGAGTGTAGCATGGAGGTCAATCCTGCCACCGTCAAAGAAGAGGCGGCGCGCGCCTATTTGGCGGCAGGCTTCAACCGTATGAGCGTGGGGGTGCAGTCTTTGCGTGATGAGGAACTACGCACACTCGGCCGATTGCATACGGCGCGCGAGGCAGTATCCTGTGTTGATATGCTTCATCGCGTTGGCTTTGACAATATCAATCTCGATTTGATGTACGGCATTCCCACCCAAACGCTTGCCACGTTTGACCAAACGATTGAAGGCGCGCTTCGCCTTTCGCCTGCACACGTGTCGGCTTACGCTCTCATTTTGGAGGAGGGAACACCTCTTTACAGGAGGCGTGCAGACTACGTTTTTCCAAGCGACGACGAGGTGTACGACATGTATAAATTGCTCATAGGACGCATGAGGGAGGCATCCTTTCGCCACTATGAAATCAGCAATTTTGCAAAGAAGCACCGCGCCTGTCGGCATAACCTTCGCTACTGGCGGCGGCGGGATTACGTCGGGTTCGGTACGGCGGCACATTCCTGCATTGCGGGCGTGCGCTCTGAAAACACCGAGAGCATGGAGCGCTATTTGCAAGAAAAAAGCCCCAAGGTCGCCGAGGAAGTGTTGAGCGAAAGGGCGGCGGCAGAAGAGCGCGTTATGCTTGGTCTACGGTTGGATACGGGCGTTTTTGAGCGTGATTTGGCGGCACTTTCAGAAAAGCCGCGCGAGGCTTTTCTTGATGACTGCGAGCGTGCGGGATATCTTATAAGACGGGGCGGCCGCGTTTTTCTTTCCGACGACGGCATGTACGTCAGTAACGGCATTTTGTGCGAACTTTTGCCAAATACGCTCGTTTAAGTCCAAAATATACGGGCAATAATTATCGCGAAAACTATTGACTTTACCCTTTGTAATTGGTAAAATAATAGTAGATAAATGTCTTGCTTTACGGTAAGACGGTACATGATGACAAAAAGACGGGAGATATTCCCGAAGGAGGATTACCATGGCAGAAATACTTGAAAACGTGCAACCCGAGGAAGAAGAAAGCACCGTTGTCACCCTGACGGATTTGGATGACGGCAGCGAGCGCGATTTTGAATTGATAGGCGAGTACGAAACAGACGGAAAGCACTATTACGCATTGGTTCCTATCGATGATGCGGATGATGCCGATGAATACTATATTTTCCGCGGCACCGAGGATGAGAACGGCGACGTCACCTTTGAGACCATCGAGGATGATAGCGAATTCGAGGCGATTGAGGATTACTTTAACGACGCTTTGTTCAGTGAAGTTGATTGCGATGCCGAAATGGGTGAGGACGCAAACGACTGATTGCGTGAGTAAAACCTAAAAAGAAACAGCCTGCGATGTGCGTGATTGCATGAAGCGTGAACCGACAACATGACTAATGGAGTCCGGACTTCCGATGACGGGTACGCAGACCTCCCTTGCAGGGCCGACTTTGTGCCGCCCTGTTTAAGGACGTTGGGAGCGCAAAGCATTGGAGAGGACACCAACCTGCACATAGCGGGTTATCATTTTGTGCAACACGGCACCGCGGGTTTTCTTTTTGGTGTTGACAGAACCTTCGGCCGGGTGTTGACAACAAGTACCCCTGCCGAAAAATACATATATGGAGGATTTTTCTCATGGGCTTAATCCGTGCATTTGCAAGCGCGACAGGCTCCGTCATGGCAGACCAGTGGAAGGAGTATTTTTCGTGCGATGCGCTATCAAACGACGTGTTGGTGGCGAAGGGCGTTTTTAAGACGAAGAAAAAGGGCATCTTCGGTGCAAACAATAAGGCATCCGAGGATATCATCACAAACGGCTCTATTATCGCGGTCAACGAAGGACAGGTTGCCCTCATTGTCGATAACGGAAAAATCGTTGAATTTTGCGCGGAGGCAGGGGCTTTCCGTTGGGATAGTTCAACCGAGGCGTCTATGCTCGGCGGCGGTTTTTTTGCTGGAATGGTAGAATCCTTTAAGAAAATCGGTCACCGTTTTTCCTTCGGTGGCGACCTTGGCTCGGCACAACGCGTGTATTACGTGAACGTCAAGGAAATCGTCGACAATAAGTTCGGCACACAAACGCCGATGTCCTACGACGATCCTTATTACCGTACGGCTTTATACATCCGTTATTTCGGTCAGTATTCTTTCCGTATCACGGACCCCATCATCTTTTTCAGTAACATTGCGGGCAACGTGAAGGATACGTACACGCGCGACGAGTTGCGCGGCATTTGCACCGACGAGTTTATGACGGCGCTTGATACCACGCTTGCCCTCTGCGCGGCAGACGGCATTAAATTCAGTCAACTGCCCATGAAGCAACGCGAGATCGCGCGCTTTATGAGCGAAACCTTGGACGAGGAATGGCGCGCACGTCGCGGCATGGAGGTAACGGCGGTTGCTTTAAGCAAGGTGACCCCCGACGAAAACAGTCGCAAGCGCATTGAGGAATTTGATACGAACGTCATGCACAGCGATCCTTCCGCATTAACGGGCGGTATGGCCTACGCACAGATGCAGGCAATGCAAAACGCGGCGAAAAATTCGGCAGGTGCTATGACGGGCTTTATGGGCTTTGGCATGGCAAACCAGGCGATGGGCGGCCCTGCCGCACAGGCAAATTTGATGGAAAGTGCAAAGCAACTTGACGAAGAAAAGAAGAAAGCGGCGGCAAAAGAAGCATCGGTCGGCACGTTTACTTGCCGTCACTGCGGTGAGGCACTTGCGGCGGGCGCCAAATTCTGCCCCGAATGCGGCACACCCGATCCCATAGCCGCGCAAAACGGCGCGTGGACATGCTCCTGCGGATGCGTGTGTCAAGGGAAATTCTGCCCCGAATGCGGACAGAAAAAGCCGACGGGATGTAAAAAATGCGGACATGAAATTCAAGCGGGTGCCAAATTCTGCCCCGAATGCGGCGAGCGGATCGGTTAACTCCGTAACGTAAGGTGCCTTTACGGCACGCATCCTTTGTAGGACGGACAGACGGTGAAAAAAACGAGAACAATTGTCAAATAACGTGTAAGATAGTATTGACAAGGCATCGTCTTTGTGATAAAATATATAGGTATTCTTTTGCGATTGTTTCGTTGCACGAGCAAACGATTCACAACGGGAGGTCATATGAGAAAAAATAGTTGGTTAGTACTTCTTCTGACAGTAGCGCTTTTGGCGTTGCTTGTATCCTGCGGTGACGGGGAGGAGAAGAGCACGGAAGATATCGGCGGGGGAACGTTGCCGATGCAAAGCGATGATGCACCCACAACCGAAACGGAGGCACCTACGGATGCACCCGTGGAAGAGGTGGAGGGAAGTCTTCAATACCGTCTTTTGGATGACGGTACTTACGAGGTCTTCTTCGAGGGACGCTTGACGACCGATAGCATTACCGTTCCCGCTACATATAACGATACCACGGTCAGTGCCGTTGCCGACAATGCCTTTTACGGATTGGACGGTTTGAAGACGGTTACGTTACCAAACGGCATCAAATCCATTGGCGACAATGCCTTTTACGGTTGCTCGGAGTTGACGGCCGTCGCGTTGCCCTCAACGGTTAAGACGCTTGGTTGGAACGTGTTCTCGGAGTGCAAGAAACTTGCCACCGTGACGTATAACGGTCAGTTAACCTCTGCCGGCGCACACATTTTTGACGGTACGGCATACAAAACGGCAAATACGGGCAACGAGTTCTATTTGGGAACGACGCTTTTGGCGGCAAACGTTTCGGGTGATTATACCGTGCGTGCCGACGTTACGTGTATTGCAGACGGTGCTTTTTCTTCCTGTAAAGACCTTGTTTCCGTTGCGCTTCCCAATGCCGTCGTGCGCCTTGGTGCATATACCTTTGACGGTTGTACCGCACTGAAAAGCGTAAGCGGCGGTAATCATATTCAGACGATTGGCGAGCGTGCCTTTAACGGTTGCGCCTCTCTTACGAGTTTTGTCATTCCCACAGGTGTTGAGAGTATCGGCGACGGCGCATTTTTCGGATGCAAAGCGCTTACGGCGGTAAACATCCCCGATAGCGTGCGCAGTATCGGCGCATGGGCGTTTCACGAGTGTAACGCACTTGCCAATGTGACCTTGAATGCAACGACAAGTAAACTGGAATCTCTTGGTGACGCTGCATTTTCGGGTTGTGAGGCTCTCTTTGAGTTGCGCCTGCCCGACAGTGTCACGACCATTGGTTTTGCGACGTTCCGCGATTGCGTAAAATTGGCCTCTCTGACTTTACCGAACGCCGTGACCGTCATTGGTGATGAGGCGTTCTCCAATTGTACTGCGCTCGCACAGTTGACGATTTCTGCAGATTCCAATTTGCGTACGATAGGTGAGAACGCATTTTACAACTGCAAGAGTTTGACAACTCTTGCCTTCCCGCAGAGTTTGACCTCTATCGGTCGTGATGCGTTGAACAACTGTACTTCCTTGACTTCGCTTTCCGTGCCCTTTATCGGCGCGTCCTTTGACGCATGGAAGACACAGGATGCGGCATCCATGTTCGGCTATATCTTTGGATATTCCGTCGTTCCCGTTGCAGGTGCCGTTGAACAGAGGTATTCTTCTGTCGGTTCTATTTACGCATATATTCCCGACACCCTGCACACGGTTATTTTGACACAACCCGTGGGGATTGGCTACGGTGCATTTTCGGGATGCAGTAAACTTTCGACCATCACCATTCCCGAAACAACGCCGTCCGTTGGCGCCTATGCGTTCTACAAATGCTCTTCACTGACGACGGTTGCGTTCCCTGTCGGTATGACGGTCATTCCCGAGGGTGTTTTCCAGGGTTGCTCCATGATTACCGAACTTGAAATTCCCGATATCATCACGGAGGTCGGTGCAAATGCGTTTAACGGTTGTACCTCTCTTCGTTCCGTTAATCTCCCCGATACCGTATCGACGGTCGGCGTGTACGCCTTCTCGGGTTGTACTGCTCTAACATCCATTCGTTTGCCTGCATACATGGGGGTTCTTCCAAACAACGTTTTGTCGGGTTGTACCTCTTTGACAACGCTTGAAATTCCGAATAGCGTGACGAAGATTGAAGCCGGCGCGCTCAGTAACTGCTCCGCGCTCACCGCCGTGACCATTCCCGATGCCGTGACCGAAATCGGTGAAAAGGCCTTTGCGGGTTGTGCGAAATTGACTTCTGTTATCCTCCCGAACAACATACAGGTTGTGAAGGGCTTGGCGTTTGAAGGATGCTCTGCATTGGCAAAAGTAGAGTTCAACGCCATGTCGTGTACCGAATTCGGTGCGAAAAACGCTTCCGTATTCAAGGGATGCACCGCTCTTGCCGAGATTACGTTTGGTGAGTACGTGACAATGATTCCGGCAGATGCCTTTGCCGGTTGTACCGCCCTTGTAAGCGTGTCGCTTTCGCCCTCCATTGAGAAGATAGGCGAACGCGTTTTTAAGGAGTGTACGGCTCTCAAAACGGTTTCGTTCGGAGAAAACAGTGTTTTGCTGGCAATTCCTGTATCTGCATTTGAAAAATGTACGGCTCTTGAAAGTGTGACCATCCCGAGAACGGTATTGTCTATTGGCGAAAAAGCATTTTCGAAGTGTGCAGAACTCCGTACGGTTACCATCGAGGATAATAGCGAATTGACGGATATTGGTGAAAAGGCTTTTGAGAGTTGCGAGAAAATGGAGGCCTTCGCTTTTCCCGCAACCTTGACGACTATTGGAAACGGTGCGTTTGAGAAGTGTAAAGGGTTGAAGGAGGTTATTCTTCCTGATTTTGTAATCGAGATTTCCGGATATGCATTTTCCAATTGCACGTCGCTTTCTACCGTGAAATTGCCTGCAAACTTGACAAAGGTGGGTAGCAATGCATTTGCCTCTACGGCGATCACCCGTATTGAAATACCCGATGCAGTTGCAGAACTTGGCGGCTCTGCCTTTGCCAAGTGCAAGCAACTTGAAGAGGTTGTTTTCGGTGCTGAGAGCCAAGTCGTATCTTTCAATACGATGCTCTTCCAAAACTGCACTGCTTTGAAGAGAATTGTCCTTCCGAAGACCTTGACGGTCGTTCAGGCGAGCGTGTTTGAAAACATCACCGGTGGCATTGACGTTTACTACCAGGGAGATGCAACCGCTTACCAAGCCTTTAAGGGCGATGGCAAGGGTGACTTCAAATCAAACAAAAACGACGCTGTGTATGTAAACGGCAACGTTTACTTCTATTCCGAAGAAGTGCCCACCGAGGCAGGACAGTATTGGTACTACGATGCAAATGGCGTGCCCACAAAGTGGTAACGTTTGAAAGCAAAAGAAAAATAAAAATAGTTTAAATACTTTAAAAAGGCAAAGGATTTGAGTTTGCAAGCGTGCAAAATCAAATCCTCTTGCTTTTTTTGAGGCTTTCTTTATCAAAGACAGGGGCGGCGCGCCCTTGGCGTTTGTTGCCGATGGATATAAAAGCGCCCCGTTTGCCTATGAAAAAGAGAGCAATCGCCCTTGACAAATCACTGTTTCGGCGGTATAATACAAGTTAAACAGTATAGAATTATCAAACTTTTTTCATAGAAAACACACGCTTTCTGAAAGGTAATCAAATCAATGAAATTGTTGACAGAAATTATTAAGGGCAATAAGCCGTCCTTGTCCTTCGAGGTCTTTCCGCCCAAGGTGGGGGCAGGCTTTGAAAGTATGAAGCACGCCATTGAAGGAATTGCGGCCATGCATCCCAGTTATATGAGCGTAACGTACGGTGCAGGTGGCGGTACGTCCGCTCTGACACTTTCGACCGCGCTCGATATTCAGAAAAAATACGGCGTGACACCGCTTGCGCATTTGAGTTGCGTTTCCTCCACCAAGGAAGAAATTAAATGCCGCCTGAAAGAATTGAAGGAAAACGGCATTCATAACGTTTTGGCACTGCGCGGCGATATTCCCGAGGGCGTGGAGAGGACAACCTTTGATTATCGTTACGCCTCGGATTTGATTAAGGATATCAAAGCAGAAGGTGGCTTTTGCATTGGCGGTGCCTGCTATCCCGAGGGGCATCCCGAAAGTGAATCTTCCTTTAAGGATATTGAATATCTTCGTGAAAAGGTAGATGCAGGATGCGAATTTTTGACCACGCAAATGTTTTTTGATAACAATATTCTGTATAATTTTTTGTATCGCTTGCGTGAGGGCGGCGTTTCCGTGCCCGTCATTGCAGGCATCATGCCCGTGACAAATCCGAAGCAGATCAAGCGCATTTGCGCTATATCCAAAACGCTTTTGCCGCAACGCTTTTGCCGCATCGTGGAGCGCTACGGCGACAATCCCGAGGCAATGAAGCAGGCGGGCATTGCCTACGCCACAGAGCAAATCGTCGATTTGTTTGCAAACGGCATCAACGCAGTGCACGTCTATTCCATGAACAAGCCCGACGTGGCGGATGCCATTTCAAAAAATCTTTCTTCTATCATTGCCTAATGACATCATTGCCTAATCAAAAGAAAACCCGAAAGGAACAGGGTATGACCGTTCTTGAAAAAATCAGATCCTCTCGCCTCTTTTTTGACGGCGGGATGGGAACGCTCTTGCAGGAGCGCGGCCTTTTGCCGGGGGAACTCCCCGAGGGGTGGAACGTTACGCATGCCGACGTCATCGTTGATATTCATGCGGCGTATTTGCGCGCAGGGGCGCGCATATTAAAGACCAATACGTTTGGTGCCAATCGGTTGAAACTTAACGCCGTCGCGGAGGTGGTTGCCTGTGCCGTTTGTAACGCGCGCGCCGCGCGAACGGCATGTGCGGATATTGAAGACGACGTGTATATCGCCTTGGACGTCGGGCCTCTTGGCAAAATGCTCGAACCGCTTGGCGACGTCCCCTTTGAGGAGGCGGTCTCGATATTTGGCGAGGTCATGCGTGCAGGTGCGTCGTGCGGTGTGGATTTAATTCTCATTGAAACGATGAACGACGCATACGAAACGAAGGCGGCGGTTTTAGCGGCGAAGGAAGAAACGAATTTGCCCGTCTTCGTCACCAATGCCTATGATGAAAAGGGACATTTGCTCACAGGTGCCACCCCCTCTGCCATGGTTGCGCTTTTGGAGGGGTTGGGCGTTGACGCCTTGGGCGTTAATTGCTCACTTGGACCGAAGCAACTTCGTCCCATTGTGGAAACGCTCTTAAAAGAAGCCTCCGTACCCGTCATCGTCAACCCCAATGCAGGACTGCCAAGAGAAGAAAACGGCAAGACCGTTTTCGACGTTGATGCAGAGACCTTTGCCGCCGACATGGAAGAGATGGCGGCGCTTGGCGTTCCATTGCTCGGTGGATGCTGTGGCACGACACCGACGTATATCAAAAAAACCGTGGAACGGGTGAAAAAATGCCCCTTTTCGCGGCCAAACGTCCAAAAGAGAACGGTGATCTCCTCGCACGCGCGGGCGGTGTTCTTCGGCGGTGCGCCTGTTCTTATCGGTGAGCGCATCAACCCCACGGGTAAAAAGAAATTCAAAGAAGCCCTGCTTTCCAAGTCGGATCGTAGCCATGTCGTTCTGTGAGCCAAGGAGTTGATCATTTG
>JAZSOK010000021.1:0-1754 GCA_045536865.1 Eubacteriales bacterium | reverse complement strand
GACCGCTTGGCCTCCGACTTGTATTTATGTTCTCGTTCAAGGTGATGTAGCCCTCGTCTTGCAAGACGAAAAGCGCGCGCGTACAGTTGCTACCGTCGGAAGGAACGAGAATGGTTCTGCCCGTCTTATTCGTATCGAAGTCGGTTTGGGTCACGCCCTTTCCGTACACGCCGAACGGCTCGTAGTGAATTGCCGCAGCCGAGACAAGCGTGGTGTCGTTTTCCGTATTGAAGTTATTCAAATAGGGAAGGTGTTGGAAGTAGTTCGCGTCGAGCGCACCCTCTTGTAACGCGGTGTTGGGGGTGACGTAGTCGTCCATGATGCGGATTTCAAGCGTCCAACCCTCTGCCTTCAAGTCGGATTTGACTTGTTCGAGAATTTCTGCGTGAGGCGTAGAACTTGCGCCGACCTTGATGGTCTTGGCGTCATCCTTTTTACAAGAAACGAAGGGTAGGGACAACGTTGCCGCGAGCGTTACGCTCAAAAGTGCCTTAAAGAATTTTTTCATAATAGTTTTCTCCTTAAAATTTTTCTATTTTCACGCGGGATTCCCGCGGTTTTTTTAGTTGGACTTTGCGCGTTTATCCACTTTTCTCGCGATAAACATGCCGAGTTCTTGAATGATTTGCACGATGACGACCATGAGGATAACGCACACCCAAATGACGTCGTCTTTAAAGCGTTGATACCCGTAGGTGATGGCGATTTGCCCAAGCCCCGTGCCGCCTATCGTACCCGCCATAGCGGTGTAGCCGATGATGGTGACGGTGGAAATGACCGCACCGACGAGAAGGGACGGTTTCGCCTCGGGCAAGAGCACTTTGACGATGATTTCAAAGGTATTCGCCCCCATGGAACGCGCCGCCTCGATAACGCCCTTGTCTATCTCTTTGAGCGACGATTCGACCATACGCGCCACGTACGGCGCTGCACCGATGACGAGCACGACGACCATCGCCTCGTTGCCGAGCGAAGTCCCCACGAAGAATTTCGCGACGGGCAGAACGGCAACCATCAAAATGAGGAAGGGAATGCTACGGAAAATATTGACGAATACGCCCAAGATTTTGTTGAGCCACACGACGGGCTTGACGCCGTCTTTGTCAGTCACGCTCAAAATAATACCGAGGGGTAGACCGATGAGGTAGGCTATCACCGTGGATAAGACGGTCATCACGAGCGTTTCCCAAACGCCGAGGGTAATCGTGCCGTCGGCTATCAGTTTTTTCAAAAGGTCGCTCATATCACATCTCCTTCTTAAAGTGAACGGATTTTTCGGCGAGGAAGGCAACGACCTCCTTTTCGTCCTCTTCCTTAACGGAAAGCACCATGTGCCCGTACAGTTTGCCGTCGATGTCCTTGGTGTCGGCAAAGAGAATGTTGACGGCTATCCCCTTTTCGAGCGCGAGCGCGGAAATCACGGGCACGTCGGAATTTTCACCGCCGAAGATTAAACGGAGTTTGACTTCCCCTTGCGCGCTTTTGAGCGAACGGATTAAGTCGGGCAAAATGAGTTCTTTGGCAATGTCCGATTGCGGGTCGGAGAACACCTTCTCCACCGTACCGCATTCGGCGATATGGCTATGGTCGATGACCGCCACCTTGGTGCAAACGCTTTCAATCACCTTCATTTCGTGCGTGATGACGACGACGGTTACACCGAGTTTTTTATTGATTTCCCGAAGAAGGGACAAAATGGACGCGGTGGTGTTGGGGTCAAGCGCGCTCGTCGCCTCGTCGCAGAGAAGATACCT
>JAZSOK010000107.1:0-2790 GCA_045536865.1 Eubacteriales bacterium | reverse complement strand
TGCCCCTCGGCGCCACCATGATGACGGAGGCAGTCGCCGCCTATTTTGAAAAGGGCATGCACGGCTCCACCTTCGGCGGCAACCCCGTCGCCACGGCAGGCGCTTTGTACGTTCTTTCCGCGTTGACGGACACTTTCCTTGCCGAGGTGACCAAAAAAGGCGAGATGATAGTCGAGCGCCTGACGGGCAAGCGCGGTATCACCGCCGTCACAGGTCTTGGGCTTATGCGCGGTGTCGCCGTCACGGGTGATGCGGGTAAGATTATCGATGCTTGTCGCGCGCGCGGTGTCATCCTTTTGCGCGCCAAGAGCATGCTCCGCCTGCTCCCCGCCTTGAATATCCCGGATGAACTGCTCTCGCGCGCCCTCGATATCATCGCCGAGGAAGCCGCGCGCGAGGCAGAGTGACACCCTTCAAATTTTTTGATAGTAGGGAGAAACACTTATGAAAAAAGCATGGAAAATTTTGCTTTTGGCATCGTCGTTGTGTCTTGCATTGATAGTTCTCATTTCTTGCGGCGGTGACGAGCAATCCCCGACTGTCGCCCCGACTGCGGCGCCCACGGTAGCCCCGACTGCGGCACCCACGGTAGCCCCGACTGCATCCCCCACGACGGCACCCACGGTAGCCCCGACGACGGCACCGACGACGGCACCCACTGTGGCACCGACAACGGCACCCACGGCGGCACCGACGGTCGCCCCCACAATGGCACCAACTGCGGCACCCACGGTAGCACCCACAGTGGCACCGACTGCATCCCCCACGGATGAACCGACCGCCACCCCCGACGAGTATTTTACCTTTACCTTGCAAGACGACGGTAGTTATTCCATTTCTGTAAAGGACGCTTCTTTTCTGCCTGCAACCGTCGTCATTCCCGCAAAGCACAATGGCAAAGCGGTGACGGGTATAGACAGTATGGCGTTTCAAAATTGCACTACGATGACAACCGTCGTCATCCCCGCGAGTGTGACGAGCATTGGCGAGTGGGCTTTCCGTGATTGCACGTCCCTTTCGAGCATCAATATCCCCGCGAGTGTGACGAGCATTGGCGAGTGGGCGTTTTATAACTGCTCGTGCCTTAACATCTTTTGCGAGACAAGCGAGGGAAGTGAGGCAACAAGCACTTGGCATGAAGGTTGGAACCCCGACAACCGCCCCGTAGTGTGGGATTATACAGAATGAATTTTTCTCCGCGCCGTCTGTTTGAGAAAATAAAAGGATAGACGGTAATCATAAAAAAAGGGACTGTCAATGGAGATTGACGGTCCCTTTTCCTTTTTGTGTGCGGTGTAGCCCTGCCTCAACGTTTAGGCAAAACGTGGCGATACATGCTCCTGACACCCTCGCTCATATTGATGGGGGTAAGCGTGATGTCAGGGTGCGCGTTTTGGTAGACGACGAACAGTTGGTGTGCAAACCCCTGTCCCATCCACTCCAATCCTTCAAAATCAAGGATGGCTTCCTTGAAGGCGTCCAAGCGGTGGTAAATGCGCTTGGCTTGCGAGCGCGATACGGGCGCCGTGTCAAAAATGTTTTTGAGGGGGATGCGCGTTTTGGTAAAGCCGCCGTCTTGGTTGGAATACAAATCGAAGATATCGCGCGGCTCTCTGTGTGTGATGTTCGAAAGCGCCATGCAGACGCAGGTGCCCTTTTTTAGCAGGTGTAAATCAAACATACTGTCGCTTTCGTATTTGTCTGTTGTAAACACTCTGCCGTCCGACAAAATGAGAAAAGCATCCATCATTTTTGACGTGAAGAAGATACCTTCACCCGAGTGGTTTTCTTCATCCGTCGTCAGTTTGCCTTTGAACAATTCGCAAATCGCCTCGTTCAGGTCGGCAAGATGAAAGTGGTTTTTGATTTTTTCAAAAATGCCCACACCGTCGTCAATAATGGTCGCGCGCGTTTGAAGATAATTCTTTCGTACAATGACCGTCAAATTCTCCGCCGCCGAGTGATCCATGACGTTGTTCACCATTTCGCTAAAACCGTAACTCCAAATCCTTTGCACGTTGTCGGGGAGGTCAAGGATATGCGGTTGCAGGCACTGCAAATAAGCGTAGGTGTCGGAGGACAAATGCCCCTCGCTCCTTTTTAGGTCGTATCGAAAACACTCCTCGACCAATTGATACACGCCGCGCTTGGGCTTTTCAATGATGTTTTGTGCAATCAATTCCTTCAAATACAGATGAACGGTGTTCATACTGATGCCAAACGTCTCACTGACGCACGTCGTTAAATTCTGCTCCTGTTTAGAGATTTTCTCCAACATGTAGATGATGATTGACTGCTTTTTCTCTGACCTGAACTTCATGACAAGCCCCTTTCTCCGTTTCCTTGAAAAACCTTTTTCACATATATTATATGTATATTATATGCCGAATTCATCCACTTGTCAATAGTTATTCCTAATAAAATAAAAATTTATACTAATAAAATAAAAATTACTACTAATAAATAAAAAATTATTCCTAATAAAAATTTTTATTAGGAATAATGAAAGATGATATGAGTGGAAAAATCATTTTGCCCTGCCCGATTTGCGCTTTTTTTGGAAATAGTCTTGCAGGACTTGGCGGCATTCGTCTTCAAGTGTGCCCCCCGTGACGGCGAGGGAAGTCGGAGGCCAAGCGGTCTTAGGAAGACAAACCAAATGATCAACTCCTTGGCTCACAGAACGACATGGCTACGATCCGACTTTGCCCGATTTGCGCTTTTTTTGGAAATAGTCTTGCAGGACTTGGCGGCATTCGTCTTCAAGTGTGCCCCCCGTGACGGCGAGGG
>JAZSOK010000144.1:0-4564 GCA_045536865.1 Eubacteriales bacterium | reverse complement strand
GGCGGTCTTTCCCGTGACCGCGCATCCTTTGACGTGCGTGACGTTCACTACACGCACTACGGACGCGTGTGCCCGATTGAGACACCCGAAGGTCCGAACATCGGTTTGATTTCTTATCTTGCTTCCTATGCCCGTATCAGTGAGTACGGCTTCTTGGAGGCTCCTTATCGCCGCGTTGACAAGGAGACGGGGCGTGTGACGGAGGACGTGGTTTACATGACCGCCGACGTCGAGGACAATTATATTGTGGCGCAGGCAAACGAGCCGCTTGACGAAAACGGCTTCTTTGTCAACCGCCGTGTCATTGCGCGCGACAAGACAGAGATAGTCGAGGTTGACCGCGAGATGATCGATTACATGGACGCATCGCCGAAGATGGTCGTGTCCGTGGCAACGGCGATGATCCCCTTCCTTGAAAACGATGACAACACCCGTGCATTGATGGGCTCGAACATGCAGAAGCAGGCCGTGCCGCTGATGATGACGGAGTCGCCCATTGTTGCAACGGGCATGGAATACAAGGCGGCAGTCGATTCGGGTGCCGTGCTTGTGGCGCGCGAGGGCGGTGTCGTCGAGCGCATATCTGCCGACAGTATCACCATTTTGACTGAGGAGGGCAGAAAAGATACCTATGAACTAATCAAGTTCAAGCGTTCTAACCAGGGCACCTGCGTCAACCAACGTCCCATCGTCGAGGCAGGTGATGAAGTGGTGACGGGGCAGGTCATTGCCGACGGTCCCGCAACCAGTAACGGTGAAATTTCCCTCGGTAAAAACGCCCTCATCGGCTTTATGACGTGGGAGGGCTATAACTACGAGGACGCCGTCCTTCTGAACGAGCGTCTTGTGCGTGACGACATGTATACTTCTATTCACATTGAGGAATACACGGTTGAAGCACGCGACACCAAACTCGGTCCGCAGGAAATTACCCGTGAAATTCCGAATGCGGGCGAGGATGCCTTGAAGGATTTGGATGCGGACGGTATCGTTCGTATCGGTACGGAAGTGCATCCCGGTGACATTTTGGTCGGTAAGGTCACGCCGAAGGGCGAAACCGAACTCACCCCCGAGGAGCGCCTTCTTCGCGCCATCTTCGGTGAAAAGTCCCGCGAGGTCAAGGACTCCTCCAAGCGCCTCAGCCCCGGTGAATCGGGTATCGTCGTGGACGTCAAGGTCTTTGATTTGAACAACTTTGAGGATCTTGCCCCCGGTGTCAACAAGTGCGTTCGCGTCTACGTTGCCCAGAAGAGAAAGATTTCCGTCGGTGACAAAATGGCAGGCCGTCACGGAAACAAGGGTGTCGTATCCCACATTTTGCCCCCCGAGGATATGCCTTTCCTTGCCGACGGTACACCGCTTGATATCGTGTTAAATCCCCTCGGCGTTCCTTCCCGTATGAACATTGGTCAGGTGCTTGAAGTACATCTCGGTATTGCGGCAAAGAAACTTGGCTACAAGATCATGACACCCGTCTTTGACGGTGCAACGGAGAAGGACATTTCCGAGTGCCTTGCTCTGGCAGGCATGCGCCCCGACGGTAAGAGCATCCTTTACGACGGACGCACGGGTGAGCCGTTTGACAACCCCGTTACCGTTGGTTATATGTACTATCTCAAACTTCACCATTTGGTTGATGATAAGATCCACGCCCGTTCAAACGGTCCGTACTCTCTCGTCACGCAGCAGCCTCTCGGCGGTAAAGCGCAGTTTGGCGGTCAGCGTTTCGGAGAAATGGAAGTTTGGGCACTGGAAGCTTACGGCGCCGCTTACACCTTGCAGGAGATTTTGACCGTTAAGAGTGATGACATCACGGGTCGTACAAAGACCTTCGAGGCCATCGTTAAGGGTGAAAATATCCCGACGCCCGGCATTCCCGAATCCTTTAAGGTGTTGGTGAAGGAATTGCAATCTCTCGCGCTTGATGTCCGCGTCCTTGACGATAAGGGCGAGGAAATTGAGTTGTCCATTTTGGCAGGCGATGACGATACGCCCACGCCCGCTTCTCTTGAAGCCGTTGAGCGCGCTATCGACGACGAACTTCGCGCAGGCGACGATGAGGTCGACGATGAGCCGATGGACGAGGATTATGAGGATGATTTCGGCGATGATGAGGACGAACTGGACGACAGTGACTTCAATCCCGATGATCTGGATGCCGATGATTTCGGCGATGACGATCGCGAATAATCAGCGGTACGCATCCGCATTAAAAAAAAGAGGGAGAGGACCTTTCGGTCCGCATAGGATATATGGAGAAGAACACATTTGATTCTATCCGCATCGGTCTTGCTTCGCCCGAGATGATCCGCAGTTGGTCCTGCGGTGAGGTAACGAAGGCAGAGACGATCAATTATAGAACCCAGAAGCCCGAGCGTGACGGCTTGTTCTGCGAAAAGATTTTTGGCCCGATGAAGGACATGGAATGCCAGTGCGGTAAGTACAAGCGCATTCGCTACAAGGGACAGATCTGCGACCGCTGCCACGTTCTCGTGACAACGAAGAAGGTGCGCCGTGGGCGCATGGGACATATCGAGTTGGCGGCACCTGTGTCGCACATCTGGTATTTCCGCGCCACGCCCTCCCGTATGGGCCTTCTTTTGGACATGACACCCCGCAATTTGGAGAGTGTTTTGTACTTTGTCAACTACGTTGTCATCGATCCCGGCAACACCCCGCTTGTCAAAAAGCAGGTATTGACCGATACGGAATACCGTACCTACTACGAGCGTTATGAAAACGACTTCCGCGCAGGCATGGGTGCCGAGGCCATCAAGGAACTGCTTCATGAAATTGACATTCAGAAGTTGTCCGAGGAGTTGAAAGCGGAACTTCTGACGGCAAGCGGCCAAAAGAAGGTGCGCTTGATCAAGCGTTTGGAGGTTGTTGAGGCGTTCCGTAAATCGGGTAATTTGCCCGAATGGATGATCCTTGAAGCCATTCCCGTCATTCCGCCCGATTTGCGCCCGATGGTGCTTTTGGACGGCGGCCGTTATGCGACGAGTGACCTAAACGAACTGTATCGCCGTGTCATCAACCGCAATAATCGCTTGAAGAAGATGATTGAGATGAACTCGCCCGAGATCATCATCCGCAACGAAAAGCGCATGCTTCAAGAGTTTGTGGATGCTCTAATCGACAACGGCAGACGCGGCAAGGCGGTCACAGGACCGAGCAACCGTGAGTTGAAGTCTTTGTCCGACGTACTTCGCGGTAAGCAGGGACGTTTCCGTCAGAACCTGCTCGGAAAGCGCGTTGACTATTCGGGACGTTCCGTTATCGTCGTCGGCCCCGAGTTGAAGATCTATCAGTGCGGCTTGCCGAAGGAAATGGCACTTGAACTGTTCAAGCCCTTCGTCATGCAGCGCTTGATCGAACTGCAAAAGGCAGGCAGCGTGAAGGAAGCCAAAAAGAAGGTTGACAAGGTATATCCCGAGGTATGGGATGCACTTGCATTCGTCATTCGTGAGCATCCCGTGCTTTTGAACCGCGCGCCTACGTTGCACCGTCTGTCTATTCAGGCGTTCGAGCCTATCTTGGTTGAGGGACGCGCCATTAAGTTGCATCCCTTGGTTTGTTCTGCATTTAACGCCGACTTCGACGGCGACCAGATGCCTGTTCACGTGCCGCTTTCTGCGGAGGCACAGGCAGAGGCACGCTTCCTCATGCTGTCGGCAAACAACCTGTTGAAGCCCCTGAACGGTCATGCGGTGGCAACGCCCTCGCAGGACATGGTGCTCGGCTCCTACTACTTGACCTTGGAGCGTCCGACGGAATACGACGAAAACGGCAACGTCATCCGCGAGGGTGAGCCCGGTGAAGGTCACGTCTTCCGCGACTTTGACGAGGCCATTATGGCGTATGAGAACCACGAACTGGGCTTGCATGCACCGATCGGCGTGCGCGTTAGCAAGGAAATTGACGGGGAAGTGCGTCATAAGATCATCAAGACGACACTTGGCCGTATGATTTTCAATAGCAAATTGCCGCAGGACCTCGGTTACGTTGACCGCACCGACCCCGAAAAGGCGTTTGATTTGGAAATTGATTTCGTGACGGACGACAAGAAGTTGAAGCAGATCGTCGACCGCACCATCAAAAATCACGGCTTTGCAGAGGCCGCCCGCGTGCTTGACGACATCAAGGCGATGGGCTACAAGTATTCCACGCGAAGCGGTATTTCCATCTCCGTTTACGACATGACCATTCCGCCCGAAAAGGAATCTCTTCTCCGTCAGGCAGAGGAGGACGTCGAGGCCGTTCGTCAACTCTATCTTGAAGGTGAACTCTCCGATGAAGAGCGTTACAAGAGCACCATCAAGATTTGGGAGGAAACGACGAACGAGGTCACCCGTAAATTGCAGGATGGCTTTGACAAGTATAACTCCATCAACATGATCTGCACCTCCGGTGCGCGCGGAAGCATCAAGCAGATGCGTCAGTTGGCAGGTATGCGCGGACTGATGTTTGCAACAAACGGTAAGACCATGGAAATTCCTATCAAGTCGAACTTCCGTGAGGGCTTGACCATGCTTGAATACTTCATCGGTGCGAAGGGCTCCCG
>JAZSOK010000014.1:0-8578 GCA_045536865.1 Eubacteriales bacterium | reverse complement strand
ATATCGAATTTGAGCGAAGCGAAAATATATCGAGTCGGCAAAGCCGACATATCGACAAATTTTTTCTCCCATAGGTAAAGAAAAAAGGCTTTTGCCGAACGGCAAAAGCCTTTTTTCTACGATAGCGTGCCTCATGCCCGAAGGGCGCATCACTCCCCGTACGTAAACGTCGTCTTCGAGAAGTTCGTCAAATCATCCCCCGTTTGCAACACGGAGATGACGTCGCCCGTTTCAAGCGCCTCGTCGTAGGGCACGACAAGATAGATAGCGCCGCTTGCGTCATCACGCATATACACCACGTCGCTCATGCGCTTGTCGTTCAGAAGCACTATGCTTTGCGGCGTAAAACGCTCACCGTACACCACAAATCCACCCTGCCTCGGCAGGACCTCTTTGATTTTTATTTTGTAAATGCCCATCTGCATGTCGGTGGTTTCATAAGGCGTTTTTCCATGATAAATATACTGCTCGCCGTAGAGAATGTCGTATTGCAGCATGCGTAGGTCTCTGTCGTATGCCTCGTCCGTCTCGGCGGGCACGTACGTTTCTCTGCTCTGATGATAGCGCAGAACCGCACCCTCGTGGATGCCGAGAATGTCCGTCACGTAGGCGGCAAGTTGATAGGAGCAAAGGTCAAGACGCTCGTTTGACATGTTCTTCTCTAAACCGTAGTTGCTCCAAATGACGTACTCCGTCTGGAAAAGGTCCGCCGTGTTCGGGCGGAAATCCTCCGTTTTCAGTCCAAGACTGGGCAGGTGGTCGCCGTACATGACAAGCACGACGTCCTCGTCAAACGCTTTAAGCATCTCCGTCAGTTGGTAAAGAAAATCGTCCATCTCACGGAGTTGGTTGACAAAATAGGCGTACTGGTAGGCAAGTTCTTCTTGGTCTTCTAAAAAGCCTCCCGTCACGGTAATGCCCTCACTGCCGTAAATATCGTAGGTGGGATAGCCGCCGTGCCCCTGCACGGACACCGCGTAAATATAGTCGCGACCGTCCGTGTGCGTCAGGGCGTTTTTGATTTCCCCGACAAGCACCTCGTCACGCACCCAGTCGATAGGGTTGCGGTTGTCGGACTCCGTCATATATTCGCGCGAAATGTAGTAGTCAAAGCCCAACTTCGGATAGACGGTGTCCCTGTCGTAAAAACTGCCCGTGTGGTTGTGAATGGCGGTGGCAGTGTAGCCCATGTCGCGCATAAGGTAGGGCATAGATTCGCAAACAGTTGTTTGCAAAATCGTCTTGTAGGGGTATTCGCCCGTGCCGAAGTAGGCAAGGCTCATGCCCGTGATAGCCTCAAACTCCGTGTTCGCCGTACCCGCACCAACGGAGGGAACCGTCAAATAGCCGTGCGGACTGTACGCCTTCAAACTGTTAAAGAAGGGCGTCGGATCGTCACTGAACGTCTTGTCCTTCAAATCCATCACGTTAAAGAAGGACTCCAACTGCAAAAAGATGATGTTCGGCTTGTCGCCCGCCACCGTCTTTTCGTCGGAAAGACCTGCCATAATATCGCCCATCGTCTCGGGGGTGTACTCGTCGGGCTTGGGAATGCCGCGGTCAAAAAGACTGCAAGAAAAGCAGTAGGCAAAGCCGTATTCGTGGTAAGCGTCCGCCAAATTGCGAAAATTCTTGGGCACCATGCCGAACTGCCCCGCAAAACCCACGAACAGGGAAAGCACGAGAGCCAGCGCGCCGCCGCTAATTGCACCCCGCACGTAATGCACCTTGCCCACGCGCGGCAACTTGAACCACATAATGAAGAGCGCAACGAGCGCCAAAATGATAGCCGATGCCGCCAAAACGATCTCACCAAAGGTCATATACATGTTCATAATGGCAAAGCCCGTCTTGAAAATGGCAAAGTCCACCGCCTCCAAGGGAGTGACACGCATACTGAGCAGTACGCAGTTGGTCACGCCAAGCCCGAGCCATAGCGTCGCAGGCAACATAAAGAAGAAGTAGCGACGGCGGAAGAAAAAGGCGGGGAGCATAGTCAGCGCAACGATAAGTACGTTTAAGAGGAAAAGATGCGGCCGCGTCACCATGTGCATAAAGCCGCCGATAGGCGAACGGTAGCCGAGCATGTCAACGATCAAAAAGACGAAGGCGGAAAGGATGAGGCATTGCAGTAAAGGAAACCGTTCAAGCGGCACGTGTACGTTTTTTCCCTTTCCAAAAAGAATACGGCGCGCACGCGCAAAAAAGCGACGCACCCGTCCACCCTCGGCATCAGAGTGTGCCTCTCCTGCGGTCACTTCATCTTTACAGGAAGAACCCCCTTCCTCACAGGAAGGGACAACTTCTATATTGGAAGAAACACTTTCCTCATTGGAAGGGTTCCCTTCTTCATTAGAAGGGGTGCCTTCCTCTCCGGGAAGGGCACCTTCCCTCTTTTCTTCATCCATTATCAGTTCTCCTTTCGATAGGGCAAGAACGTGTCAATCACAAAGCGGCGGGGTTGCCACCGCGAAAAAGGCACGGATACGGTCGTTTCCGTTTAAGTCTATGGCAACGGCACGCGCCTGTGCCTCACTGTCAAAAATGCCGAAGACGGATGGGCCGCTACCACTCATCATGGTGGCAATGGCACCTGCCTCCGCCATCTGCTCTTTGATACGCATAGCAGACGGGCACTTTGGCAAGATAGCCGCCTCAAAGGCGTTATACAGACAGGCGCGAAAATCGGGTGATTTCGCCGTAAAGGCTTCTATGATCTCCGCGTCCGTCGCCGTGCGAAAAGGAACGCTTCCGTCAAAATCCGCGTACATCCCGTCAAGGGCGGCAAAGGCGGCGGGCGTCGATACCCCCTCGCCCCTGTCAATGGCAATGACGGTATAAAGCGGCGCTTGTATGGACATTTTTTGCATGACCTCGCCTCTGCCACGGCAAAGGCGCGCGCCACCAAGTAAACAAAAGGGTACGTCAGAGCCAAGTTCGGCGGCAAGAGAAAGAAGGTCGTTTTGCGACAACGCCCCCGAAAACAGGCGGTTCATGCCGCGCAAAACGGCGGCGGCATCGGCACTGCCCCCCGCAAGTCCTGCGGATGTGGGAATGACCTTTCTCATGTCAATGCGTATCTTTTCAGAGATGCCTGCACGACGCATGTACGAAAGCGCCGCACGCACCGCCAAGTTGCGCTCGTCGGTGGGTAAAAAAGGCACGTTAGAGAAAAAGGAAACGCTCCCTTCTCTATCGGGCGTTGCCCCGTTTACGGCAACTTCGGGTGAGGCCGTCTCCACGGTCAATAAAATATCGTCGTAAAGCGACACCGTCTGCATGACGGTGGACAACTCGTGAAAGCCGTCCTCGCGCTTGCCGCGCACGTCAAGATATAGATTTATTTTGGCATACGCGCGCTCACGCACGCGCATCTTCCGAAAAAACGATTTAGACCTCTGCATGCTCGTCAATATAGTGCGCGCCGACGGATTCCTTGCGTGCAAGCGCGGCGTTGACAATCTCGCCTGCCGTCTGGTTCATACCGTAAAGTTCCCAAGCCTCGGGCGTTTGCAGGGCGCTCTTTTCCATCCATTCACGCATGCATTCAAGCGCATTTTTGGCGTGCAAAAGTCCCTTTTGCGTACGGACGGCGCCCACGTTTTCGGACATTAAGCGGCGCAAATGCTCGTGTTGACCGACCAACTCCGCGTGCGAACGGAAAGCCCCCGCGGGCTCACTGTAACTTGCGCGGATGGCGCGGCAGTCGGGGTGCGCGGCACCGTTAATGTAGCGCGCGGCACGCCGCCCAAAGACAATGCATTCGAGCATCGAGTTGCTTGCCAGGCGGTTGGCACCGTGAATGCCCGTGCATGCCGTCTCACCGCAACTGTATAGCCCCTTCACCGACGTCATTCCGTTTATATCCGTCGCAATGCCGCCCATAAAATAGTGTTGGGCAGGGCGGACGGGAATGGGTTGCTCCGTCAGTTGGATGCCCTCCTCCACGCACCGACCGTAAATGGTCGGGAAGCGGTGGGAGAAAAATTCCTTCGTCATCGACGAGGTATCAAGGAGCGCATGGCGGTCGCCCGTGCGCTGTAATTCCTTCAAAATGGCGCGTGTCACAATGTCGCGCGGCGCAAGATCGGCACGGCGATGCACGCCCTGCATAAACGCCTCACCGCGCATGTTACGCAAAACTGCGCCCTCACCGCGCACCGCCTCACTAATGAGGAACAATCGACTGGAATCGCGTTGAGAAATGAGCGTCGTCGGATGGAATTGCACCATCTCCATGAGCGACAGTTTCGCCCCCGCACGTGCGGCGGCGGCAATGCCGTCACCCACCGCGCCACGCGGATTGGTGGTAAAGCGGTACAGATGCCCGATGCCGCCCGTCGCCAACACGATGTGCGAGCAGTAAACGACACGTAACTTGCCGTCAAAGATGAGCGCGCCGAACACGCGATCCCCATCCGTCAAAATGTCAACCAAATAAGTGCGGAAGCACACCTGTACGTTCTTTCGCTCCATGATCAGTTCGCCCAAGCGCTTGGTCGTCTCGCGCCCCGTCGCATCACCGCCGCAATGCACGATACGGCGGCAGGAGTGTCCCCCCTCGCGCGTGATCTGCAATTCACCCTCGGGGTTGGTGTCAAAGGGCACGTCCAAACGTACGAGTTCGTCAATGTTTTCGGGCCCTTCCTCCACGAGAACGCGCACCGCCTCCTCGTCGCAAAGCCCTGCCCCTGCCTCCAAGGTGTCGGCAATATGTGAATCAAAGTTGTCATCCTTCGCAATGACGGCGGCGATGCCGCCCTGTGCGAGCCAGGAATTCGTCTTTTCGATTTCCGTTTTGGTGATGAGCATGCAGCGAAGTTTGCTATCGATATGCAAGGCAGTGTAAAGTCCCGCAAGCCCTGCGCCCACAATGAGAACGTCGGTCTCTGTTTTGTCAAGCGCCTCGGTGTCAAAACCGCACAAATATCTTTTCAAGGCAATCCGTCCTTTCGTTCCCTGATGGGAAACTCTGTTTATCCCTCTGCCAAGGGTAGGTCGCTATTATTTTTCCTCGTTAAGTGTGAATTTCAAACTGATGTCCAGTGCGCGCGCCGAGTGGGTGAGCGCGCCGATACTGATCAAATCGACACCCGTCATGGCAACGGCGTGCAGATCGCGCTCGCCCATGTTGCCCGATGCCTCGGTCAGGGCGCGTCCTGCGACAGTGCGCACCGCCCGTTCCATGGTCTCTTCATCCATGTTGTCAAGCATGATGATGTCTGCTTTGGCGGCAAGTGCCTCGCAGAGTTGCGCCTCGTTCTCCACCTCAACCTCAATCTTCAAGGTGTGCGGTGCGCGGCGGCGCGCCGCCTCCACGGCGGCGGTGATACCGCCTGCCGCCACAATGTGGTTGTCCTTGATAAGAACGCCGTCCGCCAAATTAAAGCGGTGATTGGAGCCGCCGCCGACGCGCACGGCATATTTTTCAAGCACGCGCATGCCCGGGGTCGTCTTGCGTGTGTCGGCAATGCGCGCATGCGTGCCCGCAACCGCCATAACCGCCTGCCGCGTGACCGTCGCCACGCCCGACATGTGTTGCAATAAATTCAGTCCCACGCGCTCACCCGTCAAAAGCGTGACGGCGTGTCCGCGTACCTCTGCCAAAACGTCGCCGCGGTGAAAGGTGTCGCCGTCCTCAAAATGGGAAGTGAAGGTCACCCTGCCCGCGCCGCCGTCCAAGATGTCATATACGCGCTTGGCAACGTCGATGCCGCAGAGAACGCCGTCCTCCTTGGCAACGTATCTGCCGTATGCCACGGCGTCGTCCGAAATGACGGAAAGCGTGGTGATGTCGCCCGTCCCTATGTCCTCGCGCAAAGCCGTTATAATCAACTCATCGGTCGTCGTGCAACCCTCGTATTCGCGCATAGTTTGCCTCCTGTTGTGTCGGCCGAGCCACACCCGACCGAAAAAAATAATTATTCATATTATTATACTACATTTACACCCCAAAAGTAAAGAGGTTTGCCGATTTTTTCTTTCTCCTTCACTTCATATTTTAAAATATACGCGCGAAAGCGCGCATTACGCAATGAATTGCCCGATGGGCATGAATTGGCTAACGCCATGAATTGCACCCTCAGTGCATGAATTGCCTTCGGCATTGAGAAGAAAAGGGCAATTCAATTCATGAAAACGTATGTTTTCAAATCATGAAGCCGAAAGGCTTCAATTCATGACGGCTTGCCGTCAATTCATCCAAATCGCATCACGCCCAAAGGGCACCACTCCCCGTCGCTTTTCCTTCCTTATTTATTTATTTTATTTTTTTGACCGTTTTCGCGTTTTCTTCTTGCTTTATGAAATGCCGTGTGCTATAATGAAATTATACATAAATCAGAAAGGCTTTTTGCGCTTTTTGACGTGTAATATCATAAGAGGGGGACGTTTTTATGCGTTCACACATCGAAAAATCATTTGTGTTCCGCCTGTTGGTCATTGCACTTTTCGTCTTTGCAGTCTTCCGCTTCGACTCCATCATCGCGACCGTATTCAACGTTATTGGCTTTTTCACACCGCTTCTCCTCGGTTGCGGCTTTGCCTACGCCATTAACGTCCTGATGCGCCCGATAGAACGGCGCCTCTTCCCCCGCGCAAACTTCAAGCACGCGCACGCACTGCGCCGCGCATTGGCGATTACCGCCGCCCTTCTCATTTTGGCAGGCTTCATCGCCCTCATCCTTTGGCTCGTCATTCCCTCGCTCATCGATGCCATCATGGTCTTGACCAATTCGCTCGGTATTCTCTTCACCGATTTGCAAGCGTGGGCAGAACGGCACGCTACCGACTTCCCCGCCCTGCAAGAGGCGCTCCAAAACCTGGATTGGAATACCCTCCTGAAAACCGTCATGAGTTATCTTGAAACAAGTACGTCGACCATTTTGTCCTCCGCGCTCTCGGTCGTCACCGGTATTTTCAGTCTTGCCGTTGACCTTATCCTCGCCCTCGTCTTCATGGTCTACATTCTCTTTAATAAAGAGAAACTCGGCAGACAGGTCGACCACGTTCTCCACGCCTATGCCAAGGATAAGCATATCCGCCGTTTTTATCATATAGTCGATGCGGCAGACAGATGCTTTTCCACGTACATCATCGGTCAGTGCATTGAGGCGGTCATCCTTGCCCTGCTCTGTGCGCTCGGCATGGCGATCTTCCGCTTCCCCTACATCCTGCTCGTCAGTACCGTTGTCGGTGTCTCTGCCCTGATCCCCATCGTCGGTGCTTATATCGGCGGTGCCGTCGGCGCCGTCATGATGCTCACCGAAAGCCCCATGACCGCCGTGTGGTTCCTCGTCTTTATCATCGTGTTGCAACAGTTTGAGGGCAACGTGATTTATCCCCGTGTCGTCGGCTCCTCCGTTGGTCTGCCCGGCATTTGGGTGCTTGCCGCCATCACCGTCGGCGGTAGTTTCGGCGGTATCGTCGGCATGCTCCTCGGCGTGCCCGTCTTTGCCACCTTCTATAAACTCTTTGCCGAAAACGTCCATGAGCGAAACAGAAAAAGAGTAAAAGCCGCCGCCAAAAGTGACGCGGAGGAAAGCGCTCCGGAGGCAGATGCCCCCGAGGCACAAGCCCCTTCCGCACCTGCCGACGGTGAGCATAAAAAGGACGGTTTCCACGATTTGAAAGAACTGTTCCACCACGTGCGCGGCACAAAGCATGAGGAAAGCGCCCCTGCCGAACCCGCCGTTGCAAATGAAGTCGCCGACAAACATAGCGACACCGAAAGCGACAGTACCGAAAGTGTCGCCACCGAAAAGAGCAAGAAAAGAACCTCCAAAAAAGCATCGGAAACGGTTGTAAAATAAGCCCCATCGAGCATTAAAAGTCTTCTTAAAACGCTATATGTAAAAAGGAGAGCACCATGCCCTATATCGCCATCAAAGCCTATCCGAAGGACGAGGAAACGAAGAAAAAACTCGTCGATAAGATCAATGAGGATATCCTCGCCATCTGGGGTTGTCCGCAAGAAGCCATCACCATCTCCTTGGAGGAGGTAGCCCCCGCCGATTGGCAGGGCAAGGTGGTCGCGCGTGACATTCAAGAAAAAAAGGACCACATGATGCTCCTTGACGGTAAAAAACTCTATTGAGTATCTCAACTATTGAATATCTCTGCTATTGAGTATCTCTGCTATTGAGTATCTCTGCTATTGAGTATCTCTGCTATTGAGTATCTCTACTATTGAGTATCTCTACTATTGAGTATCTCTCATATGTTGAGTATCTCTACTATTGAGTATCTCTCATATGTTGAGTATCTCTACCATTGAGTATCTCTCATATGTTGAGTATCCCAACTGTTGAATATCTCTCACATATTTACAAGCCCTCCGTCGGTGCAACCGACGGAGGGCTTGTCTTTTTCTACTACTAATACCACACGCGCGAACGCAAAGGCTCCCTTGTGTAAAGGGAGCTGTCACGGCTTGCCGTGACTGAGGGATTGCACACAAGGGAGGCAACAATCCCTCCGTCGCACTTCGTGCGCCACCTCCCATGGCTCCCTTGTGTAAAGGGAGGCAGTGCTTCATCAAAAACCCCTTCGCACCGAACTCGGTGCGAAGGGGAAGGCG
>JAZSOK010000050.1:0-9622 GCA_045536865.1 Eubacteriales bacterium | reverse complement strand
CTTTTCGATAAGATCTTACGCTATCGCAATTATTTCGGTCGGGATGGCGGTGTGACCGTTTCGGGGGGCGAGGCACTTTTGCAACCCCGTTTTACCGCCGCATTGTTTTGGCTTTGCCATCGTGCGGGCATTCACACCTGTCTTGATACCTCGGGGTGTATTTTGACGGATGAGGTGCGCTATCTGCTTTCCTTAACCGATCTCGTGCTTTTGGATATCAAATATACAAACAATGACGATTATGTAAGGTACGTGGGATGCACGCTTTCAAAACCGTTGGAGTTTCTTGCTTATTTGCAAGATAAGGACGTTCCCGTACACGTTCGGCAGGTGATTATTGAGGGCAAAAACGACAGTCTATCAAGTATTAAAAGGCTTTCGGAGATGGTTGCCCCTTTTACGGTCGTCAAAAAAACAGAACTTTTGCCGTTTCATACGCTCTGCCGTACAAAATATGAATCTATGGGGATTCCTTTTGCCTTTTCATCTATCCCCGATACACAACCGCATACGATTGAACGTTTGTCAAAAGAACTTGCAAACTATACGCAAGAGGCAAAGCAATCAAAAAAATAGATCACGAAATCTTCTTTGAAATTCGTGGTCTATTGTTGCATTTTCGGTGTTTTATGTGCTATAATATCAGTGACATAAAACAGATTTGTTTGAGCATCACGGCAATTTTACTTTGAGGCATAAAAATGAAACTGACAAAGAAAGAGATTTTTTCAATTCCAAACGTCCTTGGATATCTTCGCGTTCTTCTTCTGCCTTTAATTATGTGGATTTATTTCAAGGCAGATAGTACGACCGACTATGTTTTAGCGGGTGGATTGTTTCTTTTTTCCGCTATCCTTGATTTTCTTGACGGTCAAATTGCGCGGCGTTTTCATATGGTGACCGACCTTGGAAAAATGGTCGATCCCGTGGCGGATAAACTGACGCAGGCGGCGGTTGCCGTCTGTCTTGCAACGCGCTATCCCTTGATGATTCCGCTTTTGCTTTTAATGACAGTAAAAGAACTTTATATGGGCATTCGCGGTATCGTTCATCTGTCAAAGGGCGGTGAGGTGTACGGCGCTTCACTGTGGGGAAAAGGGTGTACGGCTCTCATTTTTCTTACCTTTTGCATTCTTCTTTTTATACCGAGCATGCCACTCCTTTATGCCAATCTGCTCATCCTTTTGTCGATGGTGGGTATGCTTATCACGCTCTTTTTATACGTCCGCCATTTCAGGCGGTTTCGTTTGGGGGAAGCATCGAAGCGTCGCCCGATAAGAAATCTTTTCCTCATTATACTGCTTGCCGCTTGTGTGGAATTTCTGTATTTGGCGGTAGGAGCAGTCACGCCCTTCGTTTTACAAAAGAAAATATCCGCGAATACGGAAAATGCCTTTTCTGTGGAAGACGTTTTGCACGCCGATACTGTCGGGGAGCGCGTGATGCTTCTTGAAGAAAACAAGCAGGCGCTTTATGAGCGTATTCGCCTGTTAAACATGGCAGAGGAGCGTATCATTCTGTCCACCTTTGATATTCGCGAGGGGAAAGCCATTCGCGATATTGCGGCAGTGCTGCTTGACCGCGCAGAGGCAGGGGTGCAGGTGATGCTTTTGGTGGACGCTTTTAGCTTTGAATTACATATGGGGAACAATCCCTTAATGGACGCCCTGACGTCACACAAAAACATAGAGATGCGCCTTTATAATCCTATCAATGCGCTCACTCCGTGGACCTCTCAGGGGCGTATGCACGACAAATACTTCATTGTCGATGATTTTGCGTATGCCATCGGCGGACGGAATACGTTTGACTACTTTTTGACAAATGATACGGACAAAGGCAGTTTTGATAGGGAAGTTCTTCTTTATATGACTGCACCCTCAACGTACGATTCCTTGCACGTTTTACTAAATTATTTCCAAGATATATGGAACTCGGAACTTGTATCGGTTTACCGTGATGACGAGGCACTCATTGAAAAAAGCGCCGTGCAAGCGGAGCGAAAGGCGCTTTGCGAGCGACTGTCGTCTATGAAACAAGGAGAGTACAAGGACTGCTTTCTCCCCTACGACTATACGTCGGTGACCTATCCTGCCGACTCCGTTGCCCTTCTTAACAACCCGACGCATATTTATGGCAAAGAGCCAACGCTTTTTTATCAGTTGACCGAACTTATGAAGCATGCCAAAAGCCGCGTGTCTATTCATACGCCGTACGCCGTCATGGACACTTACATGTTAAAGCGGATGCGGGAAGTGGTTGTAGAAAACCCCGACGTTTCTGTGACGATGATGCTAAACGGTGTTGAAAACGGCGACAACTTCGTTGCTTCTGCCGACTATTTATATCACAAAAAAGACGTTTTATCGACGGGCATGCGCGTTTTAGAGTACCAAGGCGGTACTTCCTATCACGGTAAAACCGTCTTGATTGACGACGACATTTCCATTGTCGGTTCCTTTAATTTTGATATGCGAAGCACCTATATTGATACGGAACTCATGCTCGTTGTCCGTTCAAAGGGATTGAACGAGGAACTTTCGGCCTTATTTCAACGTTATGAGGGTGATGCGTGTGTGCAATTCTCGGACGGTGAGCAAGACGTGCCCGAGGATATCACGCTTACGCCCATTTCAATTGGGCGCGACATCTTAAATCAGTTTTTTGGTCTTATTTTGCAACCGCTTCGTTTTCTTCTGTAATTTGAGAAGTTGATAGGAGGTATTTCATGAGTCCTGACGTGAAAAGTACGGCAGATTTATTTTTGCGTAACGCGACGTTATTATACCGTGAATTACCTCACACAAACCATGCGGTCTGTTTGTTTGGCGCAGGACTTTACAGCGCACGCGGTAAAACGGTGAATTTGATTGAGGCAGAGCGCTGTATGAAACAGTTAAAGAGCGAATATAGCGTGGTATCTCCTCTTCGCGGCACGGTGACGGATACCGCCGCTTTGGTGATGGCGGCCTCGGATACGCCAAAACTGATTTTTGAGCGAGCCAAACAGTTTTACGTGCATCTTGAAAAGAAGCTTTCAGGTTCCCCTTACATGATGTTGGTGGCGCTATATTTTGTGTCGTTTACGGAAAAAGAGAGATACCGTGACGTAGCCGAGCGTGTTTTGGGGCTCTATCGGCATATGCAGGACAAGCATCCTATCACAACGTCTGTGCGTGACGTTATGTCTGCCGCGCTTTTGACCGGGTGCCTGTCAAGTTCCAATTCTTGGTTAGCACTTGACGAAAGCGAACATAATTTGCGATTTTTGAAGAAAGCATTTGGCTCACGCGACACAACACGGGCATTGGCAATGTTGATGGCTTGCTCCGCAAAAAATGCCAAAGACAAATGCGAAAGAGTGGTACGTATTTACGAGGAGTGCCGTGCGGCGGGTATTCGTTATGGGCGGCGCGGTGAACTAACCATGCTCGGCATGTTGTCTTTTCTTGACGATACCCCAAAAAACCTCGCAAACGAACTCGTCGAACTTTCTCTCTACTTAAAGGAAAATAAAGAGTTTTCCCGCGTTTCTTTGGCGCGCTTATCGATGTATGCCGCTTTTTTGCTTGCAGTATGCAAACGCAAAAATCACGATCAATCCCTTTTGTCACAATCGCTTTTCTTACGTTCCACGCTTGCCCTCATTTTACAACAAAGTATGTTGACGGCAGAGGCAACCCCCATCTATGCGACGATGCTTTTCGGTCGTTAAAGGAGAATGTACGTATGAAGAATTTTATCTTAAAAAACGCAAACGTCGATGATACGATAACGGATATTACAGTTGAAAACGGCGTTGTTGTCAACCTTGCCAAAACCGAGGCTGCGGGGCGAGATATGGAGGGCGCGCGGTTAGTATCGGGGCTTTTTGACATCCATGCACACGGTTGCATGGGGCATGACGTGATGGATGGTGATGCATTGGATATCATGTCACGCTATTGGTACAGTCTTGGTGTTACGTCCTGGTTACCTACCACGATGACGATGCCTTATGAGGATATTTTGCGCGTTTCCGCCATTTTACCAAAGGATGAAGAGGGCAAAGCATCGGTTGTCGGCTTTCACTATGAGGGGCCGTTCTTTTCAAAGCGTTATTGCGGCGCACAAAACCCTGCTTGGCTTAAAAATCCCGATATGACACTCCTTTCGCGTGCCGAACACCTTTCGCTTTTGAGTATTGCGCCCGAACTTGAAGGGGCTATGGAGATGATACGAAAAGCAAAGGTTGTTGTGTCGCTTGGACATAGCGAGGCGGATTACGATACGACAATAAAGGCGTTCCAAAACGGTGCCGTTTGCCTGACGCACACATTTAACGCCATGCCGCCACTTCATCACAGAAAGCCCGGCATGGTCGGCGCCGCCATAGATGAAAATGCCTATGTGCAGGTCATTTGCGACGGCGTGCATATTCATCCGTGTGTCGTTCGCATGCTCTATCGCTTGTTTGGCGCAGAGCGCATGATTTTAATCAGTGATGCCATGTCGGCAACTGGTCTTTCTGACGGAGAATACGAACTTGGCGGTCAAGCCGTCTATGTCCGTTCGGGCGAGGCACGGTTGGCGGACGGTGCGTTGGCAGGAAGCACAACGCCCCTCTCGGTATGCGTACAACGCGCCATTTCATTCGGCATTCCGCCAAGGGATGCCTACCGTATGGCAAGCGAAACCCCCGCCAAGATGATGGGACTGAAAAAAGGGAAGATTGCCGTCGGTTATGATGCCGAATTTCTCGTCCTCGATGACGATTACCGTATAAAAGAAGTGATTGCGGCGCGCTAATATACAAATTGGCGGTATAAAAGGCGGTCATAGAAACGAAATCCGCTATCGTAAAACGTACGTAAAAATCAGGAAAGCACTTGTTTTTTTGCACTTTTTGTGTTATACTTATACGGTAATGGTACATAGTGACATTTCTTGTATAATTTTCCCCTAAATTGCGAACACTTCATAAAGAGGTGAGGGTATGATAGGGAAAAGAAGTTTTACAAGGAATGAAAACTGGCTCGAAAGTCGCCGATATGCCGTTTCTTCCCTTCGTCAATGTGCGGAGGCATCGTTGCTCCGCCCTTTGACACTTGGCTTCTTTTTTGCTTTTCGTGGGTTGTCGGCGCTCCTTTTACAGGTGACGGAGACCTTCTTTTTCAAGGTTCAGGTAAACAGACTTAGCGAGGTTTTCTTTTCGCTTTTTGAAAGTTTGGTCTTCCTCTTTCTTCTTTTTCCCTTTTTCGTGGGCATTTTTTCTCTTGCTATGAATGTACGTAAGGAAAAGGTAAGCGACGTTTCCACTCTTTTTTGTTTTTATCGCTTGGAAGAATACCGTTACCTTTTGTTTCGATTTGCCATGCGCTTCTTTTTGCGATTAGGGGCTATATCACTGTTGTCATCGGTCATCGTCCTTTGCTACACACAAAACAGGGTGGAGTTGGATCTGCCTGCTTTACGGGGCGTTTATGGCGTTTTAACCGTTTTGACGCTCGCGGCTTTCGCTCTGCTTGCCATACGTGAAAGTTTATTGCTCTTGTCTTTTTTGTATCTTCTCACCGCTTGCCCCTCGGATGATCTCCCGTCCTTTCGTCGGTTTTTTTTGGAGGCACAAGCCCTATTTTCTTCCTGTGAAAGGGATGCGTTTATTCTGTTCTTTTCCTTTTCTTTTTGGTTTGTGCTCGGCGTCTTTACGGGCGGTTTTCTGCTTGCGTTTGTGGCAATACCGTTGCTCTTTTTATCGTTTATCCATTTGTTTTCTAAAAATTATTATTGTTTTCGGGAGGAAAAAGAATGAAACCGAACAAATATTATATCACGAGTGCCATTGCGTATAGTTCCCGTAAGCCCCATTTTGGGAATACATACGAAATCATCTTGACGGATGCTTTGGCGCGCTTCCACCGTCAATTGGGGGAAGACGTATATTTTTTGACAGGCACGGACGAGCACGGTCAGAAAATTGAAACACTTGCCGCCGAGTCGGGCGTGTCTCCAAAAGAATACGTTGATGGCGTTTCTTCGGAGATAAAGAAAATTTGGGATTTGATGGGCGCGGAATACAATCGCTTTATCCGTACAACGGATGAAGACCATGAGCGTATCGTCAGAGGCATTTTCCGCCGTCTTTACGACCAGGGAGATATTTACAAGGGTGAATATGAAGGATGGTATTGCACCCCTTGCGAGTCCTTCTTCACAGACGTGCAGGCATCTGATTGCAAGTGCCCCGACTGCGGTCGCCCTGTGCAACGCGCAAAGGAAGAGGCGTACTTCTTTGCAATGAGCAAATATGCAGATCGCCTGATCAAATACATTGAGGACAACCCCGAGTTTATTGAGCCTGAACCGCGCAAAAAAGAAATGCTCAACAATTTCTTGAAGGCAGGTTTGCAGGACCTTTGTGTGTCGCGTTCCTCTTTCAAGTGGGGTGTGCCCGTTGACTTTGATCAGCGTCATGTGATTTACGTGTGGATCGATGCACTCTCCAACTATATCACGGCACTTGGCTACAATCCCGAACTTTCCTACGAGGAGCAATCCGAGACGTTTCGTCACTACTGGCCTGCCGACGTTCATATCATCGGTAAGGACATTTTGCGTTTCCACACCATTTACTGGCCCATTCTTTTGATGGCGCTCGGCTTGCCCTTGCCTAAAAAGGTGTTTGGGCATCCTTGGTTTAATTTCGGTACGGATAAAATGTCCAAGTCGCGCGGTAACGTCGTGTATGCCGACGAACTTGCAGAGGCATTTTCCACGGACGGTGTGCGTTATTATGCGCTTTCCGAGATGCCTTATGCCGCCGACGGCAGCATCACCTACGAGGGCGTTATTGCCCGTTATAATACCGACCTTGCCAATAATCTCGGCAATCTTGTCAGTCGCACGCACGCAATGACCGTCAAGTATATGGGTGGCGTTATTCCTGCATGTGGGGAACTTACCGACCTCGACCTTGACTTGCGTCATACGGTGGCGGCATCGATTGAAGCATCACGCAAATTGACAGAGAAATACCACATTGCGGATGCCTTGCAGGCGATTTTTGATATGTTCCGCCGCGCCAATAAATATATTGACGAAACGACGCCTTGGCTTCTTGCAAAGGATGAAGAAAAGGCAGAACGCCTCGGCACTGTTCTTTATCATCTTTTGGAGACCATTCGCGTGGGCGCCGTGCTTCTTGCACCGTTTATGCCCGAAACCTCTAAAAACATTTTGTCACAGTTAAACACGGACAAGAGCGCCTATGAAACGGTAGCGACGTTTGGTGCGCTTGAAAGCGGCAAGCCGCTTGGCGAGGCATTCGTTTTGTTTGCACGTATTGACGAGAAGAAGTTTATGGAAGAAATGGAGAAAAAGAAGGCACAAGCGGAGGCATCGACAGAAAAGCCTGCCGTGCCCGAAGGTATTGCCGAGATTTCCATAGATACCTTTGAAGAGGTCGAACTTCGCACGGCGCAAATTATTGCATGCGAGCCCGTTCCGCGCGCCAAAAAGTTATTGAAGATACAAGTAGACCTCGGCTATGAAACAAGAGGGATCGTGTCGGGAATTGCCAAGTTCTATAAGCCCGAGGACCTTATCGGTAAAAAGATTGTGTTGGTTGCCAATTTGGCACCTGCCACCATTTGCGGCGTGGAAAGCCGCGGTATGCTCTTGGCTTCGGGCGAAGAGACTGTTCGCGTGATTTTCCTCGATCCCGAAACACCGCTTGGTGAACGCATTCACTGATATGCTTCATTATATAGATTCGCATGCCCATTATTGGGATGAGCGTTTTGAGGGGGCTTATGGAAAAGAGCGTGTTGATCAAGAAATCAACACGCTCTTTACGGATAAAGGTCTTCTTGCCATAATCAACGTAGGGACGTCGCCCGATACGTCAAGGCTTGCATTAAATCAATCAAAACGTCATAAAAACATGTTTGCCGCAGTTGGCATTCATCCGACCGATGCACAGTATATTGCCGATTTGCCAAAGGCACTTTGCGAGATAGAACGTCTAATATCGGAAAATCACGTGGTGGCTATCGGGGAGATAGGACTTGATTATCACTACGATGATACCATGCGGTCACTACAAAAGTTCGTGTTTGAAGAACAGTTGAAAATGGCAAAAAAGCACCGTATGCCCGTCATTGTTCACGATAGAGATGCACACGGCGATTGCCTTGATACCGTTTCGCGCCATCGCGGTGTGAGAGGTGTTTTTCACAGTTATAGCGGCAGTCTTGAAATGGCGAAGGAACTCATCCGTCATGGATGGTATATCTCCTTTTCGGGAACGATTACCTTCAAAAACGCCACGCGCATTGCATCAGTTGCCGCCGAACTGCCGCATGATAAGGTGCTTTTGGAAACCGATTGTCCTTATCTTGCGCCCCACCCCTATCGCGGCCAACTCAATCATTCGGGTATGGTTCCCCTGATAGTGGAAAAACTGGCAGAGTTATGGGGTATGTCACCAAATGAGTGCGCGCGTATCACGAGCGAAAACACCTGTCGCCTGTTTTCTTTGTCAGATGCGGGGCTACTTCTTTGATTGACAACCACAAGGGAATGCCCGAACGCTTTCAAAGAGATAATGTAAAATCAACCAATATTGCGGACAGTAGTCCATTAAATTCCAAATACTTACTCCTGACAAGCCTAACTCGCACGCAAGTTCGAGTTTGGCTTTTATGCTATTTCCGTCTTCAAAATGTACGATATGTTGAACGGCAGGGGAACTTTCCTTTTCATAATAGGTATAGTAAGGTGTCTTCGTATCTTCGTTATATGCAATGGCGGCATTCTTTTTCAGGGCGCGT
The DNA here is from genome assembly GCA_045536865.1 of Eubacteriales bacterium. GTDB lineage: Bacteria > Bacillota > Clostridia > Oscillospirales > CAG-272 > UBA1740. The sequence continues at coordinate 812 of JAZSOK010000050.1, read as the reverse complement.
TCAACTGCTTTTTCAACAAAAAGGGTTGTCGCGCGCGTTTTCCCCTGTACGTAGGGAAGCGCCCAGTCATATCCGTAGGAGGGGATACCCATGGTCAATTTTTCGGCAGGAATTTTCGTTTTGGCGTAAAGAATACTTGACTGAACTTCGGGCAATGGGGCAACGGGCATCGGCTCGCCGTATGTATGACCCCATTCGTAAGTCATAAGACGCACGCCGTTTGCAGCCTCTCCCAGAGTGTCGTATTGGTGTCCGTCGTATAAAAGACCGCGCGTGCTTTCGCTTTGTTTCGGGGCAACGGAAACGAACACGCAACGCCCCTCCGCGCAAAGAATGCGCCGCACGTTTTCTATCATATTTGCATAGGTTTCGGCATGTTTTTGTGGGATGTATTCAAAATCAAATTCAATACCCGCATAGTTTTTCCTTTGGACAAGGGAAACAAGTTCCTTTGTCATCCTTATACGAGATGTCGGTGAATTGAAAAAATCATCTGCCAACATGGGGCTAAACGTCCCTTTTTCGGAAAGGTTGCTGACGAGCAAAATAGGGGCAACTCCATATTTTCGTGCTTCGGCAATCAGTAAATCGTCATCGGGGGGAATGACCTCGCCCTCACCAGTCACACGAGATGCAAAAATGGTGAGATAGGTCAGATATGGGAGCGTTCTTCGTAAAATATCCGTGCGAATGGAAGGGAGGGCATATCCGTTTACGGTGCGCGGTGAGTATGGTTGGCTTGGATAACTGATGCTTAAAATCTGCCCCGGATACAATATCATTTCACCCCCAAACAAGTCGGAGGCCAAGCG
>JAZSOK010000099.1:0-4342 GCA_045536865.1 Eubacteriales bacterium | reverse complement strand
CAACTGCCGAAACAAAAGAAACAACCATTTCAAAGGACACGGTTTCGCTTCTTAAAGAATGTAATGCAGGTTGCAAGAGTGCGACAAACAGCATGGAGCAGATTATGCCCATGATTAAAAACGACGATCTTTATCGCATGGTGAAAAAGTATAATCAAATTCACATCAAACTCGGAGATCTTTGCCACTCTTTATTAAATGCCGTTCACGAGGATGAGCGCGATCCGCATCCCATGGCAAAGGCGGCATCCTTCCTTTCAACGGAGGTCAAACTTGCATTCCGAAGCGATACCCCCAAACTTGCCGCGCTTTTGTACGATGGATGCCACATGGGTATCAAAAGTCTTTTGCAGTATTTACACCAATATCCTGCCGCCAGTGAGGATAGCAAACATCTGACGCGGCGCATCATCGGCGCGGAAGAAGACTTTCGCGACGAACTTTCGGAGTATCTCTAATTTGGCATAAAACGCTTAACATACGAAACGGTATGATAGGCGTTTTATTTTTATCTTCCCATTATAAAAATGGACGATTTGAAAGAAAAAAAAGACGATTGTCCATAGACAATCGTCTTTTTTTGTAGTAAAATAAGTTTAATAAAGAAATTTTCCTTAAAATTCTTATAGGAAAGGTGTTAATTTCAATGAAAAAAATACGTGTCATACTGATAGGCGCAGGTTTGCGCGGCATCGCTTATACGGATATCATGAAAAACATGTCGGAACAGTTTGAGGTCGTTGCCGTTGCGGAGCCTGTTGCGGACAGACGGAAGTACATAGCCGAAGAACACGGTATCAAAGAGGAAAATATATACGAAGATTGGCAACCGTTGCTTGCACGCGAAAAAATCGCGGATGTGGCAATCATTGCCACCATGGACCGCGACCATTTTGCGCCTGCAATGATGGCTATTGAAAAGGGATATCATCTCCTTCTCGAAAAACCGATTTCCCCTGTGCCCGAAGAGTGCTTACGTATTGCCGATGCGGCGGAAAAGCATAACGTCCACGTCCTCATTTGTCACGTTTTGCGCTTTACGCCCTTCTTTACAACCTTAAAGCGTGCCATCGATGACGGTCTTGTCGGCAAGGTCAAGAGCATTGTTCATTGTGAATACGTAGGAAATCTTCACCAAAGCCACAGTTTCGTTCGTGGTAATTGGCGTTCCTCTACTGAAAGTTCGCCCATGCTTTTGCAAAAGAGTTGTCACGATATGGATATTTTGCAATGGCTTGTCGGCGAGGAATGTGCGTATGTCCAAAGTTTTGGTTCGCTTTCTTACTTTACCCCCGAAAATAAACCCGAGGGTGCTTCGGACCGTTGCATTACATGCCCCGTGCGTGATCATTGCCATTACGATGCCACCAAACTTTATCCTGCAAGCAAAGGATGGTTCTCTTGTGCCGCCACAAAGAAAATCGAGCCTACCCAGGCGGATATTGACGATGCTTTGGCAAACAGTCGGTACGGTGAATGCGTATTTGCAGGAAAAAATGATGTTGTTGACCATCAAATTGTCAACCTTGAATTTGATTCCGACGTGACCGTTTCCTTTACCATGACCGCTTTTTCCAAAGGCGGTAGAAGCATTGTCATTCTCGGTACAGAGGGTGAGTTGACGGCAGAAATGGATAAAGAAACATTTAGTCTTTATCGTTTCGACACGAAAGAAACAACGGAGATTCCCATAACGGGCGCCCAGATAGGCTCCACCTTGGTCAGTGGGCACGGCGGCGGCGATGAGGGAGTTGTTCAGGCATTATACCTTTTGCTCACAGGTCGTGCAGACGAGTGCAAAGGACTTTGCACGGCACGCCGCTCCGCAGAAAACCATTTGATCGTCTTTGCGGCAGAGCGCTCTCGCCATACACATACAACCGTTTCCATGAAGGAATTTAGGGAAGAGATTTACAAAAATCTGTAATGGATCATCCTTTTTTCTACGGTACTCATCCATAGAGTTTTCATAAAAGCACGATGGTGGCAATGTATTTGCCGTCATCGTGCTTTGTTTATTCATGAAATCTTTAATTTATTCATGGTTTTTGTATGAAATATATTGCAAATACCCTCTCATTTTGTTATAATATCCTTATAATGATAATTTCTATTTAAGGAGGTTTACCGATGGCTTTGGATAATATGCAATCATCTATGAAAAACATTCCCTCGGATAATCCCCCTCAAAACAGAAAAACTGAAAAACACGTTGAACTCAGCGTCATCCCACCCGATGTTTACGTTCTTTTGGCGGAGCATGGTTTTCACTATGATGACGTTTTACTTTCTGCCTACGTTGACCGTGCCCGTGACTATACCACCGCCGATACATATCTATTTTTAACCGAAACAAAAATCCTTATTTTAACCGGCATCCACGGTCTTATTAAAAGCGAAGGGAAGCGGCCCTATACGCAGAGACGGCTGCGTGGAGAATTTCGTCAAACGGAGTTTTTAACCTACAATATTTCGGATATGGGTGAATTGCGCGTGGAGGAGATGTTGTCGGGCGCACGCCTGACCACAACCGAGGGCGGCGAGCCGCGCTTGCTTACCACCATGACGGGCTTTACCAAGCATGCGGCACAACTTTTTGCCAAGTACGTCAATCTTTACGCAAAAAACGGCAGTTTTACCTTTGATCCCGATGATGCGGCGACCGCGCACACCTGCCCCTTATGTGGCATGCATTACCCCGACAAGAACAGACGCCTTTGTCCGCATTGTATGAAGCGCGGGAAACTTTTCTCCCGTATGGCGTCATTTTTCTTTAAGTATAAATGGTCTATTGTCGGCATCATTCTTTCCTTAATTGCCCTAACGGTGGCAGGCACCTTAACTCCCTATCTTTCCTCCGGCTTTTTCTATGACCGTGTTCTCACGGTAACGGGGGATTTTTACGGGCAGATACTTTTCGTCCTGTTTTTAATCGTCGGCACGCGCCTGTTTTCCACCATTGCCATGATGATAAACAATTACGTCACCTCGGTCATTGCCGCGCGCGTGGTATACGATTTGAAAAAGGTGATTTTTGGTGCAATTGAGAAACTTTCTCTTGGCTTTTTCACGGCAAGACAAACGGGCGGCCTCATGACACAGGTCAATCATGATGCTAATACCATCTACAATTTCTTTTGCGACGGCGTTCCGTATTTTATCATCAATTTCGTGCAGGTCGCCGTTCTTTTGGTCATTCTCTTTATTATGAATCCCGTTTTGGCGGCGTTTTCCTTGATTACCGTTCCTATTTTCTTTTTGACGATGCGGTGGCTGTTCCGGAACCAAAGCAAACTGCATGCGCGCCGTTATTCCGAGAATAGACGCTTGAATTCCTTCTTGGCGGACGTACTGTCGGGTGTGCGCGTGGTAAAGGCGTTTTCACGCGAAAAGGACGAGATCGATCGCTTCGACACGCGTAGTCGTGCCCTTGCAAACAGCGATAGAACGCTTTCCGTCTTCAATAACTACGCGTGGCCGCTTTCGGGTTTTATACTGTTTCTTGGAAACATTATCGCGTGGGCAGTGGGCGGTTGGATGGTGATGCACGATCTAAACGGCATGACCTACGGTACGCTCATTACCTTTATTGCTTATATCAACATGGTGTACTCACCGATGTACTTTTTTGTAGATATGGTCAACCGTACCGCAGAATGCAGTAACGCCATACAACGCCTCTTTGAAATTCTTGATGCATCTCCCGAGGTTTCCGAAAAGGAAAATCCCACGCGCATTACGGATATGAAAGGGGAAGTGACCTTCTCGCGCGTTGATTTTTCCTATTCAAAATCACGAAAAGTCATCAATGACGTCAGTTTCCATATTGAAGCGGGACAAACGCTCGGCATTGTCGGACATACAGGCGCGGGAAAAAGTACGCTTGCCAATCTTTTGATGCGCTTATATGACACAGAAACGGGTGATATTCAAATTGACGGCATTTCCGTTCGGGATATGGCGTTTGAGGATCTATACAAAAATATAGCCATCGTGTCACAGGAAACCTATCTTTTTATCGGTAGTGTTTTTGAGAATATCCGTTACGCCCGTCCCGATGCCACCTATGAGGAGGTCATAAATGCGGCGCGTATGGCGGGATGCCATGATTTTATCATGCGATTGCCCGATGCCTATGAAACGCGCATTGGCTTTGGCTACAAGGATTTATCGGGTGGTGAGCGCCAGAGGATATCCATTGCCCGTGCCATTTTGCGAAATCCGAAAATTCTGATTTTAGACGAAGCAACGGCGGCCATGGATACGGAAACGGAAAGGCGTATTCAAATTGCCTTGGAACGACTGACGCGCGGCAAGACCACCATTATGATTGCCCACCGCC
>JAZSOK010000064.1:0-3077 GCA_045536865.1 Eubacteriales bacterium | reverse complement strand
AAGGTGCCGTCACCGCCGATGCAGACGATGAGTTCGACATCTTCTCCATAGTCACGGACGATGGCGGTACCGTTTTCTGACGGTGTCGTGGTGATGACGGTTGGCAAAAAGCCTTCCTTAACCAAGGTTTCCACAACGCTCGTCAGGTGGCGGTTTGCCATTCTTTGACCTGCGTAGGGGTTGATGACGACCAAAGCCTTCTTTGTAAAAAGCATCTTCTTTCGTGACTTGCAAACAGGGACAAGCCGTTCTCCTTCCTTGTTTTATATAAAAACCACCTATGTGAGTGAGTATAGCATAGTGCGAGGAAAAAGTCAATATGAACCCCAAAAAATGCGCGCGGAAGCGCCCTTGCCACTTTGCGAAAAACGGGGGTGGCGGACGGGGTGAAAAATGCGCGTCTTTTTTGAAAAAATGTGAAAAAAATTTTCATAATAAGCGAAATAAAAAAAGAGAACACAAAAAAACTTGCAAAAAAAATTCATAAAATTTGCAAATTCTATTGACAAAGCAGAAGGAATAGTGTACAATAAAGAAAAAGGCTTCGCGTTGCCCTTTGGCGACGGTATAATGGGGGGTGGAGAAGTGAACAGAGCGCTTTTGCAGGCACAACTTTTGTACGATACAATGGGCCGTGCCGAGCGTCGTGCCGCCGATTATTTACTGGCGCATTCGGGCGAACTGTTTCCGCATTCCATTTCCGAACTTGCCGCGCTTTGCGGCACGAGCGAGGCGACCATCGTTCGCCTCTCGAAGCGGCTTGGCTACGGTGGATATCAGGAAATGAAACTTGCCTTGGCGCAGGACACCGAGCATCGCACGGTCACCCCTGACGTTCGGCGCGAGGACAGTTGCTTTCAAATCTTTGAAAAGGTTTGCAACGACGCCTATCTTTCCCTTGAACGGACAAAGCGCACGTTGTCGGAGGAGGCACTGAACCGTGCTGCACGCGCGATGGGGTCGGCAGGGAAGATCGTCTTCGTGGGACTTGGTAGTTCCGCCGCCGTTGCAGAGGAGGCAGCCAACAAATTGCTTCGCGCAGGATGCGATGCGGCCGCTTACTCGGATACACATATGCAGACCATTGCGGTTTCCTACTTAAATCCCGGGGACGTGGCGGTCGGCGTTTCGCAATCGGGCTCCTCAAAGGACGTTGTGGACGCTTTGAAATTGGCGCGCTTGCGCGGCGCAACCACCGTTTGCATTACGGGGCGCGAACGATCCCCCGTGATGAGATACAGTGACATCGTGCTCCTCACCGACACGGAGGAGATACGGCACACCGTCTTGGCGGTCAATTCACATATTTCAAGACTTGCCGTCGTGGACGCTATTTGCTTTCGTATCGCTTATGATCACGAGGCGCGCATTCGCAGTTCCGGCGTGATAAACGAAAACTCCTTGCAATCCAAGAGGATCGCGGAGTGACCAAAATGCTTTCTATTTGAAATGACTATACAGTAAAGGAGAAAGGAACTATGAAAATTCTGGTTGTCAACGCCGGAAGTTCATCGTTGAAGTATCAACTTTTTGATATGGATACCGGGGCAGTTCTTGCCAAGGGTAACTGTGAGCGCATCGGTGTTGATGGGCGCGTGACACACAAACGCCCCGGCAAGGAAGACTACGTTGCTTCCGTTTTACTTCAAAACCACGATGATGCGATCGCACTCGTGTTGAAGTTGTTGACGGATGCCGAACTCGGCGTGATTGCCGACGTGTCCGAACTGACGGCGGTGGGGCATCGCGTTGCACACGGCGGCGAAAAGTTGCGCCGTTCTTCCATCCTCGGAGAAGAGGAGATCGCTTATCTTTATTCGATTGTGGGCATCAACCCGCTGCACGGACCGCCTGCCATCAAGGGCATTGAGGCGTGCCGCCGCTTGATGAAGGACATTCCGCAGGTCGGTGTGTTTGACACATCCTTCTACGGCAACGTTCCCGACTATGCATATACATATGCAATCCCCTATGAATATTATGAAAAATACCGTGTTCGCCGTTACGGATTTCACGGAACGTCGCACAGATACGTTTCGCAAAAGGCGGCAGAACTTCTCGGTAAGCCGCTTGACGAACTTCGCATCATCACCTGCCATATCGGAAACGGCTCGTCCATTTCCTCTATCAAGAACGGTGTTTGCGTAGATACCTCCATGGGCTTTACTCCGCAAGAGGGGTTGCCGATGGGCACACGCTCCGGCTCGATCGATCCGTCCGTTATTCCTTACTTGATGAAGGCGGAGGGGCTCAGCGCAGAGGAGATGGACGACATCCTAAACCGCCGTTCGGGACTTCTCGGCGTGTCGGGCGTTTCCAGTGACTGTCGCGAGGTCATAGAGGCGGCAGGCAAGGGCAACGACCGTGCAAGACTTGCACTGGATATGCTCGCTTACAGTGCGAAGAAAATTATCGGTTCTTACATTGCCGCGATGAACGGTGTGGACGTCCTCGTCTTTACCGCAGGCATCGGCGAGAACGACCGCTTCATCCGTGAGCAAATTTGCAAAGAGATGGATTATCTCGGCATTGCGATCGATAAGGACACAAACAGTACCTGCCCGCGCGGACAGGCGATCGACCTCAGTGCCGCAGGCGCACGCGTGCACACCATGGTTATCCCGACGGACGAGGAGTATATGATTGCTCTGGATACCGTTCGGTTGACCGAAAATAAGCAGTAAACAAAAAAAGAATATATAGAAAGAAAGGAAAAAAACCATGCAGTCAGCATACGAAATCAAAAAAGAAATTTGCGAGATCGGCAGAAGAATCTACATGAACGGATTCGTTGCCGCAAACGACGGAAACATTTCCGTTAAGGTGAGCGACAATGAATTCTATTGCACCCCCACCGGCGTATCGAAGGGCTTTATGACACCCGACATGATCATCCGTGTGGATGCAGAGGGTAAGAAGCTTGAGGGCAAACTCAATCCTTCCTCCGAAATCAAAATGCACATGCGCGTCTATCGCGAGCGTCCCGACGTCCGCAGCGTTGTGCACGCTCATCCCCCGACGGCTACCGCTTTTGCCGTTGCCAACACACCTCTTGATCAGATGATCATGCCCGAGGC
>JAZSOK010000045.1:0-9283 GCA_045536865.1 Eubacteriales bacterium | reverse complement strand
TCCCAGGAGTCGGTTTCGGATTTCGTCCATGTGGCACCTTTATCGTCGGAATAGTAGAATTCACAGAACACGATCCGACCGCTTGGGGTAGTACCCCAGGGGCGGTGCTCGTAGTTCTGACAGTAGAAGATCCTGCCGCTTGATATCTGTGTTACCTTATCATTCATGTTAATGGCAACTGCCGTGGTGTTCAGCTTATAGGGATTTGTGCAGATACAGCCCATATCCTGCCAGGTCACACCGTCATCATCGGAAGTCTGTGCCGCTCTGTATTTGATACCGTTTGCCTCGCGGTTTACGATCTTAATAAACTCGCCGCTTGCAAGGCGCAGCATATTGGGATATCCGTGGGTGTTCGTCCATTTTTCGCGGCGCTCCCATGTAATGCCGTTGTCGGTCGAATCGAAGGTAACGCCGGTTTTATGGATGTAACGCAGAGTTTTGTCCTTCATTTCAAGAACGGTACCGCCCTCGCGGTTTTTCTCATCGGGAAGCTTATTGTGGATGCAGTTTTTAAGAAGCGTTCCTTGACCTGAAAGAAGCACAGCTTCGGCACTGTCTACGGTAAGGGTCATTCGTTCGGCGGCAATGGCTATTCTGCCCGGCGTTGTCTGGTCAACATCGTCGTATGTGAAGAGAAGCTTACCGTCAAGATATGCCGATGTGTTTTTTCCGTTGGCAGTGAACTCGATATCGTGCCATACTCCTGGCTCAATGGGGTGCTCCTTGTTTTCGGCATAGCGGTACAGATAGTGATCTCTGCCTTCGCTTCCCATTATCGCCCAGCATCTGCTGTAATAATAGTAGCTCAGCCGCACATAGGCGTATGGGCTCGTATATCGGAGCATAAATGAAAGATACGCACCGCTGGGCTCGGAGTCGGTGTACATGAATCTTACCTTGTAAACGACGTTCTTTTCGTAGATGTGCATATAGGCAAGCGCGCCGTCCTTGCCGCCCTTGAGCACGATACATCCGTTTTCGTATTGGCGGCTATGAACGCCGTTTTCCTCGACGTAAAGTCCGTCATCGGAGTCAAAGTCTGTGAAGATAGATTTCGGCTCTGCAACGTTTTTGACTTCGGGCCAGGTGTACCTTGTTGCGCCTTTTTCGTGCGCTGTTCGTTTATCCATATATCGATGGCTCCCTTTCTGCATGATTAATAAATACGGAAAACTGTTTTTGAATGAAGCAGTATAAATATTATAAGTTCTTTGAAAACGGTTGTCAAGGGAGATATCCAAAGAAATATTCAGTTTCTGATTCATCGTTTGCTATGAGGTCGTTCACGCATTTTAGCAGGATAGTTACTTTATTTGACAGTATAGTATATTGCATTTTGTTTTGCAGGATGGTATAATATGTCTGGATAATTAATTTTGGAGAGATGTATATGACTGTCAAGCCTACATTTTTACATCAGAACCGCCCGCTTATCACGGGCATGATATTAAAGGACACTCCAGATGACATCCGATTTGCCGTTAAAAATTCTATTTATGACGGCGCGGATTGCCTGGGTATCCAGCTTGAATATCTGAAAAAAGAATATAAGACCGAGGAAAACTACAGAAAGATATTCGCCGTCTGCTCTGGGCACCCTGTTTATATAACCAATTACAGAGGCAGCAACAATAAAGATCTTCCCGATGATGAGCTTGCAGAGGAGCTTTTAAGAGCTCTGGGTTGCGGTGCTACCCTCGGTGACGTTCCCGGAAGCCTTTTTGATGCCGAAAGCGGCATGGGCGTGGGCCTCGAGCTTTCCATGAAGCAGGAAGCTATTGACAAGCAGATGCGAGTTATCGAGCGCATCCACAAAATGGGCAAGGAGGCGCTGATGTCCTCTCATGTGCTTAAATTCACGCCGGCTGAAACTGTGCTTGAGATCGCACATGAGCAGGTAAAGCGCGGCGCGGACATTGTGAAGATCGTCACCGCCGCAAATTCCGACGAGGAGCAGATGGAAAATCTGCGGATAGCTGCGCTTTTAAAGAAGGAATTGAATGCTCCGTACTTGTTCTTATCGGGCGGAACTCATTCCAAGATACTCAGAATGATCGGCGCACAGCTGGGATGCGTGACGTACCTTGCGGTACACGAGCACGACGGTGGAGCTGTACCCACACAGCCCACAATAAGAGCCGCAAAGGCAGTACGCGACAATCTGGACTTTTTGCCGGATATCGTGATCGAATAAAGGAGAATTACAATGAAAGCAGTACTTATTAACGATGACAAATCACTTCGTTTTGACAATGTTCCCGATCCCGTCGTCGGCGGCGAGGATGTACTTATTAAAGTTGAATACGCGGCGCTCAACCGTGCCGATCTTCTCCAGCGAGAGGGTGACTATCCGCCTCCTCCCGGATGCCCTGAGTGGATGGGACTTGAGGTTTCGGGCGAGATCGTCGAAATGGGCGATGAGGCAAAGGCAAAGTCTTCATATAAGCTTGGCGACAAGGTTTGTGCACTCCTCGGAGGCGGCGGTTATGCGGAATATGTTTCCGTAAAATACGATATGTGTATGCCGGTACCGAAAAATTGCACCATGGCAGAGGCGGCGGCAATTCCCGAGGCGTATGCGACGGCATATCTTAAACTGTTCGTTGAGGGCAAGGCAAAGGCGGGAGACACGCTTCTTATGCAGGCGGGTGCAAGTGGACTTGCAAGTGTCGTTATCCCTATGGCGAAGGCGTTTGGGCTTAAAGTTATTACGACGGTAATTACAGATCCCGACAGCATAAAGCATCTCGGCGCTGACCTCGTGATTGATACGAGAGTAGAGAACTTGCCCGAAGTGCTGAAAAGGGAAGAGGCAGAGGGCAGAGCGGTGGATATCGCCATCGATTGCCTCGGCGGTCAAAATCTCGGAGACTGCTTACCTTACGTAAAATACGGCTGCCGTTGGATAGTAATAGCCGCCCTTGCAGGGACAAGTACCACCATAGACCTGAAGAATATTTACAAGAAAAATATTCGCATTGTCGGAAGTACGCTTCGCTCGCGCACGCCCGAAATGAAGGCGCAAATTCTGGCAAATCTCGTAAGTGAAGTATGGGACAAGGTTGCGTCGGAAGAAATAAAGCCTACTGTATATAAGGTTCTTCCCATCACAGAGGCGGAAACGGCGCACGACATACTTTATAGAGGAGAAAACGTTGGCAAGGTCGTTTTAAGGGTGTGATCTGCAAAAGGACAAAGGCAATATCAGGCCGACTCTCGTCGGAATGATATTGCCTTTTGTTTTCACGCCGCGGGCATATGCGCCGCGTTTAGCATATTTTCAATAAATATTCCATATCCCTCGCAGGGGTTTGAGACCATGACGTGCGTCACGGCACCGACGAGCCTGCCGTCTTGTATTATCGGACTTCCTGACATGCCTTGCACGATGCCACCTGTGAGAGAAAGAAGTTCGGGGTCGGTCACGCGGACTGAAAAACATTTTGTGCTACGATCAAGTGAGTGAATTTTTGTGATTTCAATATCAAAACGTCGGCAGTTTCCGTCGTTTAAGGTACAATGAATTTCTGCTTTTCCAACCTTGACTTCGCTTTTTTTCGCTAAGGGAAGGGGCTTTTGCATATCCTTCGTCGGTAAAGCGGCGAACATTCCAAAAACGCCTGCCTCACTATTTGCAAGCAGTTTTCCCGTTTTGCAACGGTCAAGCGTGCCGCGCAGTTCTCCCGGTGTTCCTGCCTGTCCCTTGACAATGCCCACAAGACGGACGTTGCTCACGTAACCGCGCTCAAAAGGGAAGAGCGCGCCCGTGTCGGCATCGCAAATGCCGTGACCAAGACCGCCAAAGGCACCCGTTTGCGGGTCAATAAAAGTCACCGTTCCGATGCCCGCCATGTGATCGCGGACATGAATGCCGAGGCGATACTGCCCGTCTATGTCCGAGAGGGTGGGACGAACGGTGTGCGTAAACGCTTTTCCGTATCGGGTGACCGTAAAGGTCAGTGGCTCGCCCGATGATGCTTGGATCATCGTTGAGAGGTCTTCTGATGAATGCACTTCCTTACCGTTTACGTGTGTGATGATGTCATGAGGGGCAAGTCCGCCTTCGGCGGCGGGCTTACAAGGCACACCCTTGCTTGGAAATTCGCCAATGCTGACAATCATGACACCGGGCATAGACATACGCACGCCAAAAACCATGCCGCCGGGGCAAAGTCGCAAAGAGGAAAAATCGCGTTGCCCATCGCCCTTTTTTGTTGTTTCCTTTTCGGGTGCTTGTGCGGTCGGCGATGATAGCGGGGGTGATTTTTGAGTGGGGACACTTTGGCTTGTTGTGTCCTTTTCATATCCTATATCTGCTTCGGCGGCGATTGCTCGCGGCGCAAAAAACAACTGAAATGCAGAACAAAAGAGTAAGGTAAATAAAACCACAAGATAGGTCAGACGTGTTTTAATTTTTACTATCATGATTGTTTCCCTATCAGGAGAGAGGATTTCCTTATACAAAACAGATCGAAGAACCGATGCGGCATCCCGCACAATCGTTCTGTTTATCTGTTAAGTACAATAACTAATGTGTGCATGTTCATGCTTTTTATGAGTAACAATAATTGTATCAAAAGTAAAGAAAATAATTTTTATAAAAGAGAAAAGCCCCTCATCAATTGAAAGGCTTTTCACGTTGTCACGGATTATCGGTCGAAGGTTTTTTATTACCGTCACTGCCGAACAGAGGCTCTGCCTCAAAGGAAACAAAATCATTTTCAGGAAGAAAATCGGAAAAATCGGCAGTCGGTGCGCGCAGTTCACTCAGTGGTGTCAACTCGCATGGTGTGGTGAGTGTGACGGCGATATGGTTTCCGTCACGCTTGACCTCTTCCTCAAATTTGCCGTTTTCTATAATCTTTTTATACAAAAGATAAAGGAAACTGTCCTCTTTGAAAAACGTGTCGGTATCGTTTTCACCCGCGGCAACGATGCGTACGAAAGCATAATCGCTGCCACGCACGTTGCATGAAAGGGAAAGCGGACGGAACGCACTGTTACCGACAATCATGGCAACAAGGACGGTGAGCGCCGAGAAAAAGGCGTTTCCGTGCACCAGTGTGTACGTGGGAACAAGTTTGCACGCTTCAATCTGCACGTTCGAGGCGACACCGTGGCGCAGAGCATGTGCGAACAGTGAGTAAAGTTGTCTGAAAGACAAGGGAAAATCGTCAGGCTCTGCCGCCGCGTTGCTCTCGATGACGGCGGCGAGCATAGCGGGGAAGCGCTCGTCCTTGTCGGCATACACGTCGTAACGCTCTCCGTCAATATAAAACGGCGCATGAAAAGCGGGTAACTCGTCAATATCTAAATTAAAGGGAGGTTTTGTCGAGAAGAGGACCTTTCCCTTCTTTGTGATGACAAAAGGATATGTGGGGAAAAATGACGCATTCGATTGTAAAAGCGGAATAGATTGCATAAAATCACCTCACAAAAAATAGTACGATTTAAGGATAAATAATATTTTTACCGATAAGAGTGTTATAAAATTCGGTATAAACAACGGAAGTTAAAAGAGATTTTTCCTTTTTCTTCAAATCGTTATAAAGACGGTCGCGCACGTAAAGTTCTTCAATGTCCTCTGCGTTCTTTTTGTATGCATCCGTATCTTTTTCGATGCGGTGAACAACATACAGAAAATCTTGCGTGGCAGTCGAGACGGCGATAGGCTCACTAAATTCGGAAACTTCAAGTGCAAAGGCTTCGTCCAGTACCTCGCCCCACACCTGCCTGCCCAGTGCATTCGGCGTTAAGAACGAGCCGTTTTCGATTTCGGTAATGGAATTTTGAAAATACTGCTTGGAAATTTTGACGATCTCCGTCCCGTCGGTTTCTGCGCGGAGTTTTTCAAGCCCCTTGAGAACGACGTTTTCGTGTTCTTCTTTCGTCATACCGAGGGCGTTCGTTTCACGGTAAAGGAGCACAAAGCGGCGGCAATCATCGCTTTCGTACAGTGCTTGCACGTCTGCCTCCGTGTAGGTGTATTTGCTCGTATACGGCACGGCCAAAAGGTCAATCAAGCGGTCTTCGCAGATCTGATAGCGAAGAAGCAGGCGTGATGCACCGTCGTTCATGCCGTTTTTTGCAAGTGAATCCAAATAAGCATCGTAATTGTCAAAGCCCTGAATGGTAACGCCGTTCCATGTGCCACCTTCGACGCTGATCGTAATTTGATCGGACAACTCTTCGCTAACGTCGTCGCCAAAGGGATCGATATCATACTCTTTTGCAAGGTCAAAGGTTGCGTAGATTGCGGCGAGGTCCTCTAAAACGAGGGGCATGATTTTTTCGTGATACTGCGCGGCATCCGCCCCTGTCCAAAGGGAGGGGTCACCGCCGTCAACTTCCGCTTTTCTATTGATGAACAATGCGCGGAACAATTCATAGGGGACGTCGTGCGTGCCCATTTTCAAAACGGTGGTCAACTCTTCCTCGGTGGATTTCTTTTGGTCGTAACCGCCGTCGCCACAGGCGGTAAACAGACAACAAAAGGCGCACGTAAGAAAGGCGAGAAACAGGGCCGTCAAGCGGCAAAACCTTTTTTTCATAGGACTCCTTTGCCCAAAACGGGACTTGACAAAAACTTGATTGTATGGTAAAATGCACACGATGAAAATGCGGTGGATAGCATAAAAAATGCCACCATGAAAGAGAGTTTTTACATGAAGAAAAAAATATTTTTTGCGTTAAGCACGCTCGTTTTATCCCTTCTGCTCGTTTCTTGCGGCACGGACGATACACCGACCGATGCACCGACGGAGGCACCCACAACGGCGCCCACGGTGGCACCGACTGATGCACCCACAGTGGTACCGACAACGGCACCCACATCGGCACCGACAGATGCACCGACTGATGCACCTACGAGTGCGCCCACATTGGCACCGACTGCGGGACAAACGACCGCGGGGGAAGGTCAGGATATCGAGCAATCTTTTGACGATTTGCTTGGAAAAAAATAGTCGCTAAAAGCGCCGTTCTTTGTTGAGAATGGCGCTTTTTACGTGGGGGACTTGTCCTTTTTTAGAATAGAAAAGACGCGGCATGCGTTTTCAAAAAGAATTTTGTCTTGCTCTTCTTTTGTAAAGGGGAGCGAAAGAAACGCTTGCAATTCGCGCTCGGGTGACCAAAGAGGGTAATCTGTACCGAAAAGAATTTTTTCCGCACCGAAGCGTCTCATGGTCGGGAGCATGGCATCGGGCCCCGAGAAAGGGAAGCAAGACGAGCAATCGACGTACAAATTGGGGAGTGCCGACAGAGCTTCGGTGTCCTCCCACACGGACCAACCGCCGAGATGCGCGCCGACGACGGTCAACTCCGTAAAAATCTTCATAACGGGTAAAAGACGGTTCGGATTTGAGAAATCGTAGCGGTGGTCGCCCGTGTGCATTAAAATGGGCAGTCGCCCCTCGCAAAGTTCGTAAATTTTCAGACAACGGTAGTCGTCAATTTTGAAGCCTTGTATATCGTGGTGAAGCTTCACACCGTGCAGGCCGAGTGAAATAATTTCCTCAACGTCCTCGCGTAGGTGCGTACTGTCGGGGTGGAGTGTGCCAAGCCCCGTCATCGTACCGTTTGAGGCGTTCATGGTGTCGGCGATAAAGCGATTGATGCCCGACACCTGTGCAGGTGAGGTGGCAACGGATTGAATGACGTAATGGGTAATACCCGCGGCTTTACCGTTTTCTATGAGCATGGAAACGGAGCCGTCTGCGGCGGCATGCAAGCCATCGTAAAACGCCTCTGTGCCCTTCGTGGCGCGGAGCGCAATTTTATCGGGATAAATGTGACAGTGTGCGTCAATGACTTTGTCGGGAACGGGCAGGCGCGTTTTGTTTTCGTCGGGTGTCCAGTCGCCGTAAGGATATTCGAAAAGCATATGTGGCAACCTCGGTTTTCTTCGTATACGACGAAAAAATGCCATTTTTTGAAAAACGCATTTTCCGTCAATCAAATTGATATATAATAGTAGATTTATACGTTAAGTATATCACGAAAAAAAGAAAAAATCAATCCCGTTCATAGAGATTTTTAGGAGTTTCAAAAAACGATTGACTTTTTTTTCATTTCGTGGTAAACTGTTTTATATAAAAAGCAACGAAACAGCAAATGAGGATGATTTCATGTTAGAAAAGATAGAGAAACAGGCGGCACAAGCCACAGAGGAAATCTGCGGTGCCGCACGCTTAAAAGAGGGCAATATTTTGGTTGTCGGATGTTCGAGCAGTGAGATTGGCGGTCATCGTGTCGGCAGTCATTCCTCCCCCGAGATTGCCGAGGCAACGCTTCGGGGCATTCTTTCCGTGCTTCTGCCGCGCGGTATCTTTTTGGCCGCGCAATGTTGTGAGCATTTGAATCGCGCTATCGTCATAGAGGCGGCGGCCGCAGGGGCTTTTGAACGTGTGAATGCCGTGCCGCAACCGAAGGCGGGCGGCTCGTTTGCCGCCGCCGCTTATCGCGCCTTTGCTCACCCCGTCGTACTGGAAGAGGTGCGCGCCGATGCGGGATTGGATATCGGCGGTACGTTGATAGGCATGCATTTGAAGCGCGTGGCAGTGCCCGTTCGGTTGTCACTTGACCATATCGGGGATGCCGTTCTGCTTGCCGCAAGGACGCGCCCCAAATATATCGGCGGTGTCCGCGCAGTATACGATGACGACCTTGCTTAAAAACGTTTTACAGAGGCTATTGCTCTTTGCAATGGCCTCTTTCTTTTTTCAGTCGTCCAATGCTTCGGGGTCGATAACGGGCATTTTCATGCGGCGCGGCGCTCTTTTCAGTAGGTCATAAGAAAATAGTTCGCACTCTGATGCGGCGTTGACCTGCCGTTTTTTCTTTTGACAAACGACGGTCCTTTTTTCGCCCGTAAAGCGGATTGTCGCATGCTCGCAAAAGGCGCAACCGCGCTCATATTCTCGCTCTTGACGGTCGCTCTTTTTTTGATTTTGAAAAAGAGAAAAAGGGAATTTCATTTGGCGCTCCTTTTCTTTTCAAACTGTTTTTTTTATTTTACCAAAGTTGTCCCCCCCGTGTCAAGAGAAAAAAGAAAAGAACGGTGAGCGCACCCTGTAAAATCTTACGGGGAATGTATCCGCGAAATGACAGTGCGCCCTCATGCATGAAGAGCGCCGATTGCAGAGCCGCCGATAACCCCCCAAAGCCAACCGAAAAGGCGGCAAATCCAAACGAAGCGTGCGGCATGGCTACCTTCAATTCGGCGGCGGCGCGACAGGCATTGGACACCTCGACAAAAGAGACGATGCCGAGGGCGAGGAGG